>NZ_MUMI01000200.1:10237-10440 GCF_002155975.1 Amycolatopsis kentuckyensis | reverse complement strand
CGCCAGCCCCGCCAGCCCCGGGCGACGCTACTTCTTCTTCGCCGCGCGCTTCTTCTTCGGCTCGAACTCCGTCTTGTCCTTCTCCGCCGTCGCCAGCAGTTCCTCCGCGTGCGCCCGGCCGGTCTCGTTGTCCATGCCCGCGAGCATCCGGGCCAGCTCGCTGACCCGCTCGGTCTGGCTCAGGTTCTTCACGCCGCTTCGCG
>NZ_MUMI01000200.1:0-10231 GCF_002155975.1 Amycolatopsis kentuckyensis | reverse complement strand
GATCTCGACCGCGGCCCGGCCGCCCACTCCCGCGTCGACCTCGTCGAACACCAGGGTCTGGACCGTGTCCGCGTGCGCCAGGACCACCTCGATCGCCAGCATCACCCGCGACAGCTCACCGCCCGAAGCGGCCTTGTGGACCGGCAGCGGCGGTGCGCCGTCGTGGGCGCGCAGCAGCAGTTCGACGTCGTCGACGCCGTCCGCGCCCGCGTGCACCGCGCGGCCGTCGATGGTCAGGGCGTGCGTGTCGCCGTGCTCGGCCGGGCGCTGCTCGACCGTCACCTCGATCGCCGCCTGGCCCATCGCCAGCCCGGACAGCTCGCGGGTGATCTCCGCGGCCAGCTCGGCCGCCGCCGTTTCGCGTGCCCCCGAGACCTCGGCCGCGTGCGCGGCCAGCTGGATCGCGAGCTGGTCGCGGCGCAGCGCCAGCTCGGCGAGCGCCTCCTCCGAGGTGTCCATGGTTTCCAGCCGGCGCCGGGCGTCGTCGGCCCAGGCGAGCACGCCGTCGACGTCCGCCGCGTACTTGCGGGTCAGCCGCTTGAGGTCGGCCTGGCGGGCCAGCACCTTCTCCAGCAGCGCCGGGTCGGCGTCCAGCGTCTCGACGTAGTTGCCCAGTTCGGCCCCGACGTCGGAGAGCAGCACCGACGCCTCCTCCAGCCGCGGCGCCAGCTCGCGCAGCACCGAGTCCTCGGATGTCGAGAGCCGCCGCAACGCCTCGGAGACCAGGCCCATCGCGCCTGGGGCGTCCGGGTCGCCGTCGGGCGAGCCCGAGACCGCGACGTGCGCCTCGGTCGCCGCCGCGCGCAGCTCGTCGACCGCCGCGAGCCGCTTGATCTGCGCCGTGAGCTCGGCGTCCTCGCCCGGCTCCGGGGCGACGGCGTCGATCTCGGTCAGCCCGTGCTTGAGCAGGTCGGCCTGCTGGGCCATCTCCCGCGAGCGCGTCGACCGCTCGGTCAGCTCGGCGATCACCGCCAGCCACTCCGCCCGGACCTCCTGGTACGCGCGCAACGGCTTCGCCACCGCGTCACCGGCGAACCGGTCGATCACCGCGCGTTGCTCGGCCGGCCGCAGCAGCCGCAGCTGGTCGTTCTGGCCGTGCACCGCGATCAGCTGTTCGGACAGCTCCGCGAGCACGCCGACCGGCACGGACCGGCCACCGAGGTGGGCGCGGGACCGCCCGTCGACGGCGACCGCGCGCAGCGCGATCACGCTGCCGTCCTCGTCGACGTCCGCACCCGAGTCGGTGACGATCCGCTCGGCGCCTTCGACGCCGGAGTAGGTGAAGCGCCCTTCGACGAACGCCTTGAGCATCCCCGTCCGTACCTTGGACACCTCGGCTCGGCCCCCGGACAGCAAGTGCAGCCCGGTGACGACCATGGTCTTGCCCGCACCCGTTTCACCAGTCACGACGGTGAAGCCCGCGTGCAGTTCCAGCAGGGCGTCCTCGATGACTCCGAGGCCCTGGATGCGCATCTCGGCCAGCACGCCGCCTACGGTAGCGGCCACCACCGACACTCTGCGCGCCCGGGACCCCGGCGCGTCGCCGATATGTTCGAATGAATCGCTGAACGGTGCTTACTCGCAGGGGCGCGCGTGCCGCTCCCGCCAGCTCTTCACCGGCAGCGAGAACTTCTGGACCAGGCGGTCGGTGAACGGGCCGTCCCACAGCCGGACCAGCCGCACCGGCGTCTTGCCGCAGGTCACCCGCACCCGCGCGCCCGGCAGCAGGTCGATCGGGCGGGTCCCGTCGCAGGTCAGCACCGCGGACGAGCCGTCCGGGTCGATCCCGACGGTGATCACCGAGTCGCGGGAGACGACCAGCGGCCGGGCGAACATCGCGTGCGCGTTGCTCGGCACCACCAGCAGCGCCTGGACGTCCGGCCAGATGATCGGGCCGCCCGCCGAGAACGCGTACGCGGTCGAGCCGGTCGGTGTGGCGCAGAGCACACCGTCGCAGCCGAAGGCGGACACCGGACGGCCGTCGACCTCGATCAGCGCGTCCAGGACGCGCTCCCGGGTGCTCTTCTCGACGCTGGCCTCGTTGAGCGCCCAGGTGCGGGCGACCTCTTCGCCGTCGTGGGTGACCGTGACGTCGATGGTCATCCGCTCTTCGACCTGGTAGTCGCCGTCGACGACCCGCTGGACGGTGTCGGCCAGCGCGTCCGAGTCGGCCTCGGCGAGGAACCCGACGCGCCCGAGGTTCACCCCCAGCACCGGCACCCCGGCCGGGCGGGCCAGCTCGGCCGCGCGCAGCAGCGTGCCGTCGCCGCCGAGGACGAAGACCAGCTCGACACCGTCGGCGGGGTTGTCGTCCGGGTCGACGACGGTGCAGGTCGCGCCGACGCCGTGCTGCTCGGGGTTGATCAGCGCGCAGACGTCGTGCTCGGTCACCCGGATCCGGATGCCGGCCTTGGCGAAGCGCGCCGAAACCTCGCGCGCGGCTTCGCCCGTCGCGTCGCGATCGGGGTGCACCAGGAGGAGCACTTCACGTTCGGTGGTCATGCGGGCCCTTCCTCGACGGCGGTCCGGACGAGCCGCTCGGCCTCAGACCTGTTTACCGCGTCCACAGTGGACTCGGCCACGTGTTCTTTGTTCAGCCACACGAAGTATTCGACGTTCCCGGACGGCCCGGGCAGCGGGCTGGCGGTCACCCCGCGCAGCGCGAGCCCGAGTTTCGCGGCCTCGTCGATGACGGTGAGCACGGACTCGGCGCGCAGTTCCGGGTCGCGGACCACGCCGCCGCTGCCGAGGCGGTCCTTGCCCACCTCGAACTGCGGCTTCACCATCGGCACCAGATCGGCGCCTTCGCGCGCGCAGGCCGCGAGCGCGGGCAGCACGAGCTTGAGCGAGATGAACGAGAGGTCGCCGACGACGAGGTCGACCTGGCCGCCCAGGTCGTCGGGACTGAGGTTGCGGACGTTCGTGCGATCCATGACCACTACACGTTCGTCGGTGCGGATTCGCCAGTCGAGCAGGCCACGACCCACGTCGGCGGCGATCACGGTCGCGGCGCCGTTGCGGAGGAGGACGTCGGTGAAGCCGCCGGTGGACGCGCCGGCGTCGAGGCAGCGCTTGCCTTCGACGCTCAGGTCCGTGAACGCCGCGAGGGCACCGAGGAGCTTGTGGGCGCCGCGCGAGGCCCAGCCGGGATCGTCTTCGTCCTTGACGACGATGGGCGCGTCGGATTCCACGCCGGTGGCGGGTTTGCTCGCGACCATCCCGCGGACGGTGACCTTGCCGCCGGTGATCAGGGCCGACGCTTGTTCCCGCGACCGGGCGAGGCCGCGCCGAACCAGTTCCGCGTCGAGGCGGGCCCGCTTGGGCACGCCGATCAGACCTTGTCGATGCTGGACAGGGCGACCGTCAGCTCGGTGTGCACGGCGTCGAAGCGCTCGACGTGCTCCGCGAGCGGCAACGCGTCCAGGTCGTCCAGCCCGGCGACGGCTTCGTCGATGCCGGCCCGCGGGTCGGTCTGCTGCGAGAACGAACCGGGCGGCGGGCCCGGGACGGGAAAGGGGTGGTCCTGCACAGTGCAAACGGTATCAGTCAGGACAGTTTCGCCTTGGCGCGCTCGCCGAGTTCGGTGACGCCGGTCTCCCAGGCCGTGTGGCACAGCGCGCGGAGCAGGTCGAGCTCGTCGCCTTCGCCCGTCGCGGTCAACGTCTGGTTCTCGACGGTCACGGTCCAGCCCGGCCGCGGCCCGATCTTGAGGTCTTCGGCCCGCTCGGTCAGCGCCGTGAGGTCCTGCGCGAGGTAGGTGCCGCGCTCGGCGGGGATGGCCTCGATCAGCTGCCTCGGCGTCGCGACACCGGAGAGGACGACGAGGGAGTCGATGCCCGCGGCGACCGCACCGGCGATGTCGGTGTCGAGCCGGTCGCCGACGACCAGCGGCTTCTCGGCGCCCGCCGACCGCGCGGCGGTCTCGAACAGCAGCGGCTGCGGCTTGCCGGCGACCAGGGGTTCGACGTCGGTGGCGGTGCGCAGCGCGGCGACCATCGAGCCGTTGCCGGGCAGCAGGCCGCGCTCGCTGGGCAGGGTCGCGTCGACGTTGCAGGCGACCCACAGCGCGCCGGCCCGGATGGCCAGGCAGGCCTCCGCCAGCGCGGCCCAGGTGTTGTCCGGAGAGTGTCCCTGCACGACGGCCTGGACGCTCGGCGCGTTCTCCCGCACCGGCTTCAGCCCGGCCCCGGCGACCTCGGCGGCGAGCGACCCGGTGCCGACGACGAGGACCTCGGCACCGGCGTCCAGACGTTCCTTCAGCAGCTGCACACCGGCCTGGGCGCTGGTGTGCACCTCATCGGTCCCGGCGGGCATGCCGAGACCGGTGAGGTGCGCGACGACCTCGTCGGGCGCCTTGGAGGCGTTGTTCGTGACGAACCGGACAGGGGTGCCGTGCTCCCGCGCGGCCCGCACCGTCTCCGGGGCACCCGGGATCACCCGGGTGCCGTGGTAGACGGTGCCGTCGAGGTCGAAGAGGACCGCGTCGTAGGCCGCGAGGAGGGCGTCACTCATCGGTCGCTTCGGTGTCCTTTTCTCCGACGTTCTCGTTCGACAGGTCCGCGGCGCGCTCGGCGGCGTCGGTCTCGTCTTCGGCGTCGGCCTCGGAGGCGTTGAGGAACCACCGGATGGCTTCGTCCTTGCGCCCGACGGCCGCGAGGTTGTCGGCGTAGGCGTAGAAGAGGCGAGCGCTCCACGGGTCGCGCTTCTCGGCCTTGAGGTCGTCACCCTGCAGCGAGACGACGGCGGCGTCGAGCTGCCCGAGGTCCCGCCGCGCCCCGGCCGCGACGATCGCGAGCTCGACCTGGGTGGCCTTCGCGAGCTTCGCCGTGTCGACCTCCTTCGCGAGGTCGAGGGCCCGCTCGGGACGGCCGAGCGCGCGCTCGGCGTCGGCGATGATGGCGATGTGCTCGTCGCTGCGGGTCATCCGGCGGACGGCCCGCAGCTCGGAGAGGGCTTCGGACCAGTTGCCGGCGTGGTAGGCGACCAGGCCGAGGGCTTCGCGCACGATCGGGACGCGCGAGGCCTTGGCCTTGGCGTACTTGGCGTGCTCGAGGGCGGCTTCGGGATCGCTGTCGACCAGCCCACCGGCGGCGACGAGGTGCTTCCCGACGGTCTCGGCCAGGCCCTTCGGGAGGGTCCGCAGCTCACGGCGGACTTCCTCGTCGAGGTCGGAGAACTCGATGTCCTCGGGGAGCTCGGGCGCCTCGAGCAGTTCCCTGGCGAGGGCTTCGTCGTCGAGCGGCGCGCCGACCTTGGGCCGCGGGTCCCGGCGGGGACGGTCCTTGCGGTCGCCCTGGGGACGGCTGTCACGGTCGTAGCGCTTGCCGGAGTCGCGGAAGCCGCCGGTGCGCTCGCCGCGGTTTTCCCGGTTTTCCCGGTTCTCGCCGCTGACGCCACTGTCGCTGCGCGACTCGTCGCGGCGGTCGTCGGAGCGGAAACCACCCGTCCGGGCACCGCGGTCATCGTCACGACGGTCGCTGCCGGGCCGGCCACGGTCGTCGCGCCGCTGGTAGCCGCCACGCGAATCGTCGCGGCGCTCGCTGCCCCGGTCGTCTGACCGGAAACCACCGGTGCGGCCACCCCGGTCGTCGTCGCGGCGCTGGTAACTGCCACGGGAGTCGCTGCGACGGTCGCTGCCACCACGATCGTCGGAGCGGAAACCACCGGTCCGGCCGCCGCGGTCATCGTCGCGACGCTGGTAGCCGCCGCGCGAGTCGCTGCGGCGGTCGCTGCCACCACGATCGTCCGACCGGAAACCGCCGGTCCGGGCACCGCGGTCGTCGTCGCGGCGCTGGTAACTGCCACGGGAGTCGCTGCGGCGGTCGCTGCCACCACGGTCATCCGACCGGAAACCACCGGTCCGGGCACCCCGGTCATCGTCGCGACGCTGGTAACCGCCGCGCGAGTCGTCGCGACGGTCCCGGTCACCGGACCGGAAGCCACCCGTCCGGGCACCGCGCGAATCGCCGCCACGGTCCCGGTCGTCGGAACGGAAACCGCCGGTGCGGGCACCGCGCGAATCGCCACCGCGGCCGCGGTCGTCGGAACGGAAACCGCCGGTGCGGGCACCGCGCGAATCGCCACCGCGGTCCCGGTCGTCGGAACGGAAACCACCCGTCCGGGCACCACGGTCGCGGTCGTCCGAGCGGAAACCGCCCGGGCGGCTGCCTCGGTCGTCGTCGCGGCGGTTGTCCCAGCGGGGCTTGCGGTCGCCGTACGAGGACTTGCCCTGGGGGCGGCCGCCGCGGTCGTCGAAGCTGCGGCTCGGGCTGTCGTTGCGGGTGCCGGAGCGGCTGTTGCCCCGGTCCTCGTAGCGGCTGCCCGATCGGCCGGCGCCACGGTCTTCGTAACGGCCGCCGCCGGAGCGGCTCGGCCCGTCGGAGAAGCGGCTGCCGCCCGGCCGGCCGCCGGAGTCGCGGCTGCCGTGGCCGACCTTGCGGTCGTCGCGGTCGCTGCGGCCCTGACCTGCGTATCCTCCGCGCTGGTCGCGGTCGCGGGGACCGTCGCCACCGCGGAACGGCTTGCCGCCGCCGCGGACACCGCGGTCGTCACGGCGCGGACGTCCCTGGTGTGTGCTGTCGCGGCCGCCGCGGTCCTGCCGCGCGCCGCGCCGGTCTCCCCCGGAACCTTCCGATCGGCCCCGGGAGCCTTCGTCCCGGCGTGCCGACCGGCCGGACCCATCATCGCTTGAGTCTCGTCGACCGAACTCGGACACCTGGCCTCCTGCCATGGAAAAAATCTTGTTCTGGACATACGCGTACGGCCCGCTAGGGCAGCCAACTGGCTATCCTAACGGGCCGTACGGAAGGTAAGTTCGGCGGTGTCCTACTCTCCCACAACCCTTCGGTTGCAGTACCATCGGCGCTGTCAGGCTTAGCTTCCGGGTTCGGAATGGGACCGGGCGTTTCCCTGACGCTATAACCACCGAAACACTCCGAAACAACACACACCGTCACCGGTGTGGTGTTTCAGAACCGTAGAGTGGATGCGTAACATCTTTGTAGGCAAGTCCTCGGCCTATTAGTACCAGTCAACTCGACAACACATTACTGTGCTTCCATTTCTGGCCTATCAACCCAATGGTCTGTTGGGGGCCTTAACCCACAAAGGGGTGGGATACCTCATCTTGGAACAGGCTTCCCGCTTAGATGCCTTCAGCGGTTATCCCTTCCGAACGTGGCCAACCAGCCATGCCCTTGGCAGAACAACTGGCACACCAGAGGTTCGTCCGTCCCGGTCCTCTCGTACTAGGGACAGCCTTCCTCAAGTATCCTACGCGCGCGGCGGATAGGGACCGAACTGTCTCACGACGTTCTAAACCCAGCTCGCGTGCCGCTTTAATGGGCGAACAGCCCAACCCTTGGGACCTACTCCGGCCCCAGGATGCGACGAGCCGACATCGAGGTGCCAAACCATGCCGTCGATATGGACTCTTGGGCAAGATCAGCCTGTTATCCCCGGGGTACCTTTTATCCGTTGAGCGACACCCCTTCCACCAGGAGGTGCCGGATCACTAGTCCCGACTTTCGTCCCTGCTCGACATGTCTGTCTCACAGTCAAGCTCCCTTGTGCACTTGCACTCAACACCTGATTGCCAACCAGGCTGAGGGAACCTTTGGGCGCCTCCGTTACTCTTTAGGAGGCAACCGCCCCAGTTAAACTACCCATCAGGCACTGTCCCTGAACCAGATCATGGCCCGAGGTTCAGATTCCCAATTCGACCAGAGTGGTATTTCAACAACGACTCCACAGCCACTAGCGTGACCACTTCACAGTCTCCCACCTATCCTACACAAGCCGAACCGAAAACCAATACCAAACTATAGTAAAGGTCCCGGGGTCTTTCCGTCCTGCCGCGCGTAACGAGCATCTTTACTCGTAGTGCAATTTCGCCGGGCCTGTGGTTGAGACAGCCGGAAAGTCGTTACGCCATTCGTGCAGGTCGGAACTTACCCGACAAGGAATTTCGCTACCTTAGGATGGTTATAGTTACCACCGCCGTTTACTGGCGCTTAAATTCTCAGCTTCACCCCCGAAGGAGTTAACCGGTCCTCTTAACGTTCCAGCACCGGGCAGGCGTCAGTCCATATACATCGTCTTGCGACTTCGCATGGACCTGTGTTTTTAGTAAACAGTCGCTTTCCGCTGGTCTCTGCGGCCACCCACCCCTAGCCTGTAAAAAGCTTCAGGATGTTTGGCCCCCCTTCTCCCGAAGTTACGGGGGCATTTTGCCGAGTTCCTTAACCACAGTTCACCCGATCGCCTTGGTATTCTCTACCTGACCACCTGTGTTGGTTTGGGGTACGGGCCGTGCATGCACTCACTAGAGGCTTTTCTCGGCAGCATAGGATCACTCTACTTCGCCTCAAACGGCTACGCATCACGTCTCAGCCTATTGCCATGCGGATTTGCCTACATGACGGCCTACACGCTTACACCAGGACAACCATCGCCTGGCGGAGCTACCTTCCTGCGTCACCCCATCGCTTGACTACTACGAAATCAGGTCCCACGCTCCACAATGCCAACTAGGCCCGAAGGCTTCGCCGGCACGCTTCGGGTGGTTAGTATCAAACGCCTCGTCATGGGCGCACATGCTCGGGTACGGGAATATCAACCCGTTGTCCATCGACTACGCCTGTCGGCCTCGCCTTAGGTCCCGACTTACCCTGGGCGGATTAGCCTGGCCCAGGAACCCTTGGTCATCCGGCGGCAGAGTTTCTCACTCTGCATTCGCTACTCATGCCTGCATTCTCACTCCCACACCCTCCACGACTGGCTTCCGCCGCCGCTTCCCTGGATGCAGGACGCTCCCCTACCCATCCACACCACTAGACAAGGACTTCAAGAGTCCAAGCCGATGTATTGTATGAATGACACAGCTTCGGCGGTGTGCTTAAGCCCCGCTACATTGTCGGCGCAGGACCACTTGACCAGTGAGCTATTACGCACTCTTTCAAGGGTGGCTGCTTCTAAGCCAACCTCCTGGTTGTCTGGGCAATCCCACATCCTTTCCCACTGAGCACACACTTAGGGGCCTTAGCTGGTGTTCTGGGCTGTTTCCCTCTCGACGACGAAGCTTATCCCCCGCCGTCTCACTGCCGTACTCTAACACCACGGTATTCGGAGTTTGGTTGATTTCGGTAACCCGGTAAGGCCCCTAGACCATCCAGTAGCTCTACCCCCGTGGAGAAACATACGACGCTGCACCTAAATGCATTTCGGGGAGAACCAGCTATCACGGAGTTTGATTGGCCTTTCACCCCTACCCACAGCTCATCCCCTCAGTTTTCAACCTAAGTGGGTTCGGGCCTCCACGACGTCTTACCGTCGCTTCACCCTGGCCATGGGTAGATCACTCCGCTTCGGGTCTAGACCACGCGACTATATTCGCCCTATTCAGACTCGCTTTCGCTACGGCTACCCCACACGGGTTAACCTCGCCACGCAGCACTAACTCGCAGGCTCATTCTTCAAAAGGCACGCCATCACCCAATAGGCTCTGACGGCTTGTAGGCACACGGTTTCAGGTACTCTTTCACTCCCCTCCCGGGGTACTTTTCATCTTTCCCTCACGGTACTCGTCCGCTATCGGTCTTCAGGAAGTATTTAGGCTTACCGGGTGGTCCCGGCAGATTCACAGCAAATTCCACGAGCTCGCTGCTACTCGGGAACACCAAACAAACGATCAACGACATGTTTTCGCGTACGGGGCTCTCACCCACTCCGGCCGCCCATCCCAAGGCGTTCCACTAACATACGTGACCATTCCGAGGACTGTCAGATCCTCGACGCTGGGTCCCACAACACCGACTGCACAACCCCTGACAGGTATCACATGCAATCGGTTTAGCCTCTTCCGCTTTCGCTCGCCACTACTCACGGAATCACGGTTGTTTTCTCTTCCTGCGGGTACTGAGATGTTTCACTTCCCCGCGTTCCCTCCACACACCCTATATATTCAGGTGCGGGTAACACCACATCACTGGTGCTGGGTTTCCCCATTCGGAAATCCTCGGATCACAGCTCGGTTGACAGCTCCCCGAGGCTTATCGCAGCCTCCTACGTCCTTCATCGGCTCCTGAAGCCAAGACATCCACCATGTGCCCTTAACAACTTGACCACAAAGATGCTCGCATCCACTCTACAGTTCTCAAACACCACACCAGAAACACACAACGTTTCAGGGCGTAAGCCCTAAGGCGTGTTGCCTCAGGACCCAACAGTGTGC
>NZ_MUMI01000020.1 GCF_002155975.1 Amycolatopsis kentuckyensis | reverse complement strand
GTGCAGCTGCACTATGCTGAGCCATCCGGTGTGCACGCAGCGGGACGGCGCCCAGGTGCCGGCGAACGAAGGAACGGGTGGCGGATGGGTGGGGCAATGGTCGAAGGGACGCGCCCGGGTGCGGGTGCGGACGCTTCGGGCGTGGGCGAGGCCGGGGAGCAGGAGCTGCGCCGGTTGCTGGCCGGCCTGACCGCCGTCCGGGACGGCGACTTCGGCATCCGGCTGCCCGGCGGGGCCGATGGCCTGCTCGGCGAGATCGCCACCGTCTTCAACGGCATGGCCGACCAGCTGTCGCTGTTCACCTCCGAGGTCACCCGCGTCGCCCGCGAGGTCGGCAGCGAGGGGCAGCTCGGCGGGCAGGCGAAGGTCCCCGGCGTGTCCGGCACCTGGAAGGACCTCACCGACTCGGTGAACGCCATGGCCGGGAACCTCACCACTCAGGTGCGGGACATCGCCCAGGTGGCGACCGCGGTGGCGAAGGGCGATCTGTCGCAGAAGATCGACGTCGACGCGCGCGGCGAGATCCTCGAGCTGAAGGACACCGTCAACACGATGGTGGACCAGCTGTCGTCGTTCGCGGACGAGGTCACCCGGGTGGCGCGCGAAGTCGGCAGCGAAGGCCGGCTCGGCGGCCAGGCGCAGGTGCCCGGCGTCGGCGGCGTGTGGCGTGACCTCACCGATTCGGTGAACTTCATGGCCGGGAACCTGACCGACCAGGTTCGCAACATCGCCCAGGTGACGACGGCGGTCGCGAAGGGCGACCTGTCCCAGAAGATCACCGTCGACGCCCGCGGCGAGATCCTCGAGCTCAAGAACACGATCAACACGATGGTGGACCAGCTGTCGTCGTTCGCGGACGAGGTCACCCGAGTCGCGCGAGAAGTGGGCACCGAGGGCCGGCTCGGCGGCCAGGCGGACGTCAAGGGCGTCTCGGGCACCTGGCGCGACCTCACCGACTCGGTGAACTTCATGGCCGGCAACCTGACCGACCAGGTTCGCAACATCGCCCAGGTCGCCACCGCGGTGGCGAGCGGCGACCTCTCGCAGAAGATCAACGTCACCGCCCGCGGCGAAGTCCTGGAGCTCAAGGACACGCTGAACACGATGGTGGATCAGCTGTCCGCGTTCGCGGACGAGGTCACCCGGGTGGCGCGAGAAGTGGGTACCGAGGGCCGGCTGGGCGGCCAGGCGGACGTCAAGGGCGTCTCCGGCACCTGGAAGGACCTCACCGAGTCGGTCAACGTCATGGCCGACAACCTCACCGCGCAGGTCCGCTCGATCGCCCAGGTCACCACCGCGGTCGCCCGCGGCGACCTGTCCCAGAAGATCCGCGTCGACGCCCGCGGCGAGATCCTCGAACTCAAGGACACCATCAACACGATGGTGGACCAGCTGTCCGCGTTCGCGGACGAGGTCACCCGGGTGGCGCGCGAGGTCGGCACCGAGGGCAACCTCGGCGGCCAGGCGACCGTCCGCGGCGTTTCGGGGACGTGGAAGAACCTCACCGACAACGTCAACGTCATGGCGTCCAACCTGACCGGCCAGGTCCGCTCGATCGCGCAGGTCGCCACCGCGGTCGCGCGCGGCGACCTGTCGGGCAAGATCACCGTCGAGGCCAAGGGCGAGGTCGCGGCCCTGGCCGACGTCATCAACACGATGGTCGACACGCTCTCGGCGTTCGCCGACGAGGTCACCCGCGTCGCCCGCGAGGTGGGCACCGAGGGCATGCTCGGCGGCCAGGCGCGGGTGCCGAACGTGGCCGGCACGTGGAAGGACCTCACCGACAACGTCAACTCGATGGCGAACAACCTCACCGGGCAGGTCCGCAACATCGCCCAGGTGACCACCGCCGTCGCGCAGGGCGACCTGACCCGCAAGATCGACGTCGACGCCCGCGGCGAGATCCTGGAACTCAAGACCACGATCAACACGATGGTCGACCAGCTCTCGGCGTTCGCCGCGGAAGTCACGCGCGTGGCGCGCGAGGTCGGCAGCGAGGGCCGCCTCGGCGGCCAGGCCGAGGTCGAAGGCGTGTCCGGCACCTGGAAGCGGCTGACCGAGAACGTCAACGAGCTGGCCGGGAACCTCACCCGCCAGGTCCGCGCGATCGCCGAGGTCACCAGCGCCGTCGCCGAGGGCGACCTGACCCGGTCGATCACCGTCGACGCCTCCGGCGAGGTCGCCGAGCTGAAGGACAACATCAACTCGATGGTGGAGTCGCTGCGCGAAACGACGCGGGCGAACCAGGAGCAGGACTGGCTGAAGTCCAACCTGGCCACGATCACCGGGCTGATGCAGGGCCGCCGGGACCTCGCCGTCGTCGCGGCCGCGGTGATGGACGAGCTCGTCCCGCTGGTCAACGCCCAGTACGGCGCGTTCTACCTGGCCGACGACACCGCCGAGGTGCCCGAGCTGCGGCTGGTCGGCGCGTACGGCCACCCTGACGACGGCGACGGGCCGGCGGTGCGGTTCCGGGTCGGCCAGTCGCTGGTCGGGCAGGCCGCCCGCAGCCGCCGCGCGATCGCGGTCGACGACGTCCCGCCCGGCTACGCCACGATCTCCTCCGGGCTCGGCAGCACCACGCCCGCCAGCCTGATCGTGCTGCCGATCGTGGTCGAGGACCAGGTGCTCGGCGTGATCGAGCTGGCCTCGGTGCACGGCTTCACCCTGGTGCACCGCGCGTTCCTCGAACTGCTGATGGAGCAGATCGGCGTCAACGTCAACAGCATCGTCGCCAACGCCCGCACCGACGAGCTGCTCGGCGAGTCGCAGCGGCTCACCGCGGAACTGCAGGCCCGTTCGGAGGAACTGCAGGCGCGGCAGGAAGAACTCCAGTCGTCCAACGCCGAACTGGAGGAGAAGGCCGCACTGCTCGTCACGCAGAACCGCGACATCGAGACGAAGAACCTGGAGATCGAGCAGGCCCGCCAGGAGCTGGAGGCGCGCGCCCAGCAGCTGACGCTGGCATCGAAGTACAAGTCGGAGTTCCTGGCCAACATGAGCCACGAGCTGCGCACCCCGCTCAACAGCCTGCTGATCCTCGCCCAGCTGCTCGCGCAGAACCCGACCCGCAACCTCACCGCGAAGCAGGTCGAGTACGCGGGCATCATCCACTCCGCGGGCTCGGACCTGCTGCAGCTGATCAACGACATCCTCGACCTGTCGAAGGTCGAGGCCGGGAAGATGGACGTCACCCCGGAGCAGGTGTCGCTGCGCCAGCTCATCGACTACGTCGAAGCGACCTTCCGGCCGATGACCTCGCAGCGCAACCTGGACTTCCGGATCACGGTCGCGCCCGGTTCGCCGACCGAACTGCTCACCGACGACTCGCGGTTGCGGCAGGTGCTGCGGAACCTGCTGTCCAACGCGGTCAAGTTCACCGAGGTCGGCGGGATCGAGCTGCACATCGAACCGGTGGACCCCGAGCGGCTGCCCCGGCCGCTGCGGGTGCACGGGCCCGCCGTCGCGTTCCGGGTCACCGACACCGGCATCGGGATCGCCGAACACCAGCTCGAATCGATCTTCGGCGCGTTCCAGCAGGCCGACGGCACGACCAGCCGCAAGTACGGCGGCACCGGGCTCGGCCTGTCGATCAGCCGCGAGATCGCGCAGCTGCTCGGCGGGGTCATCACCGCCGAAAGCACGTTGGGGGAGGGCAGCACGTTCGTCTTCGCGCTGCCGGTCGCGCGCCCGGACTTCGCGCCGCTG
This sequence comes from Amycolatopsis kentuckyensis, assembly GCF_002155975.1. Lineage (GTDB taxonomy): Bacteria > Actinomycetota > Actinomycetes > Mycobacteriales > Pseudonocardiaceae > Amycolatopsis > Amycolatopsis kentuckyensis. The sequence goes on along the minus strand of NZ_MUMI01000020.1, from coordinate 6,261 downwards.
CCGGCGGGGGAGCACCCCGGCACCGCGGTCGCGACGGCCGAGCCCGGGGCCGCCGTCCCGCCGTCGGGGCCGCGGGCCTACCGGCGGCTGCTGGTCGTCGAGGAACGCCAGCACGGGCTGCTGACGCTCGTCGCCGAAAGCGCGGCGGCGGACTTGTCCGACAGCCGGGAGATCGGCCTCTCGCCCGCCGACGTCGAAGTCGTGACGGCGGTCGGCACGCAGGAGGCGGCCGCCGCGCTCGCCACCGACGCCTACCACTGCGTGGTGCTCGACCTGGACCTGCCGGACCGGACCGCGTTCACCTTCCTCGACGCGATGCAGGGCGACAGCGCGCTGCGGCTGGTCCCGGTGCTCGCGCACAACAGCCGGCGGCTCGACGGCGAACTCGAACAGCTGGTGCAGTCCCGCGCGGACGTCCAGTCGCTGGAAGTGCTGTCCGGCTTGGACGAGCTGCGCGAGCGGATCGCGCTGCACCTGTCGGCGGAGGAGCCCGGCGCGGTGCTGCCGCTGGTCCGCCCGGACGAGCCGGCCGCGCCGGTGCGCGCGGCCGACGTCGACACCACGCTGGCCGGGCGGACGGTGCTGATCGTCGACGACGACCCGCGCAACGTGTACGCGCTGACCGGGATCCTCGAACTGCACGGGATGCAGGTGCTGCACGCCGAGGACGGCCGCAAGGGTGTCGAGACGGTGGCGTCGCACCCCGGCATCGACCTGATCCTGATGGACGTGATGATGCCGGAGATGGACGGCTACACCGCGACCGCGAAGATCCGCGCGATGCCGGAGCACGCCGGGATCCCGATCGTGGCGGTGACGGCGAAGGCGATGCCGGGCGACCGGGAGAAGAGCCTCGCCTCCGGTGCGACCGACTACGTCACGAAACCGGTCGATGCGGACGACCTGATCGCCCGCATCAAGCGGCACGTGACGGCGTGATCGGCGACGAGCGGTTGCCCGCCGACGTCCCGGCCAACCTCGCGCGGCTCGCCGAGACAGTCGCCCGCCTGCGCAGCGAAATCGACCACGCGCACGCCGTCGCCGACGGCCGCGCGCTGATCGAACTCGCCAAGGGCGTGCTGATGGAACGCCTGCACTGCGCGCCGTCCGACGCGGCGCGGCAGCTGGAATCCCTGGCCGAGCGCGCCGGGATGACGCCGCTGGAGTTCGCCGCGGACGTCGTCGGCGAGGCGGCCGAGGACCGGGTGACCGAGGTGGCGCAGGAGTTCCTGGCCCGCGCCGACGACTCCGAGGAGTCCGCGGACTCGATTGCCGTGCGGCTGCGGACCGCGGAGAGCGGCGTGCTCGCGGCCGGCGACACCCAGCGCGTCGCGGAGTCCATTTTGGATCATGCGCTGCGGCCGCTGGGGGCGACCGCCGTCGCGGTGTGGCTCGCCGGGTCCGACGGGTCGATGACGCTGGCCGGATCCGCCGGGTTCTCGGCCGAGGAGGCGGCGCGGTGGCGGTACGTCCCGCCGGGGGTGCCGACGCCCGCCCGCAGCGCGCTGCTCGAGCGCGACACCGTCTGGAGCCCGACGCTCGCCGGGGCCGGCCTGCCGTCGATCGGGCAGCGCACCTTCGCCGGGGGCGGCCGGGTGACCGTGCCGACCGGGACCGGCGGGCGCATCATCGGCGTCGTCGAGATGTGCTGGCCCGACCCGTTGCCCGAGAAGCCGGGTCGCCAGCACCGCCAGCTGGAGGCACTGGCCGAACTGTGCGCGTACACCCTCGACACCCGGGAGCTCCCACCGACGGCCGACGTGCTCGGCGAGCTGGTGGACTTCATCGACGGCCTGCACGACCCGGCCGTGCTGCTGACGCCGTGCCTGGACGGCGGGGACTTCCGCATCCACCACGCGAACGTCCGGTTCGCCGACCCGGGCGGGCGACCGCGCAGCCGGATCGTCGGCACCCGGCTGCTGGAGACGTACCCGCTCGCGGCCGAGGAGAGCGGGCTGCTCGACAAGATCCAGCGCGTCTACGCCACCGGTGAGCCGTTCCGGGCGGACAGCATGGCGATCACCACCCTGGTCGACCAGGTGCCGCTGACCGTGCTCACCGACGTCAGCGTCACGCGGTTCGCCGGGAACGTGCTGCTGATCCTGCGCATCCAGGACGACGCGGCGAAGCTCGCCGTGCTGCTGCAGCACGCCCAGCGGCTCGGGCGCATCGGCGGCTTCGAGGAGAACGTCGTCACCGGGGCGATCACCTGGAACATCGAGCTGTTCGCGTTGTACGGCCTGCCGCCGAACGCCTCGCCGCTGTCGCTGAACGAACTGGCCGCGCACGCGCACCCCGACGACGCGCCGGCGATCGGCCGGTTCCTGCGGGCGGTGCTGCACCACAAGCGCCCGTCGTCGACGGCGTTCCGGCTGCAACGCTCCGACGGCGTCGCCCGGCACATCCGGGTGGTCGCCGAGCCGGTCGTCGACGGCCCCGGCGAGCTGGTCGCGGTCCGCGGCGCCTACCAGGACGTCTCGTCGCAGCACTGGACCGAGGTCGCGCTGGCCGCGACGCGGGACAGGCTGGCCGAGACCGAGCAGGAGGCGATGGAGCGCAACCGGCTCGCGTTGCAGCTGCAGCACGCGATCATGCCGCCGGCGAAGGGCCCGATCGACATGCCGGGCCTGCGCGCGGCGGTCCGCTACCGGCCGGCGGAGAAGGAGCACCTGGTCGGCGGCGACTGGTACGACGCGGTCGCGTTGCCGACGGGCGAGGTCCTGCTGTGCGTCGGCGACGTGGCCGGCCACGGCATCGACGCGGCGACGGGCATGGTGAGCCTCCGCAACGCCCTGCGCGGCCTGGCGGCGACCGGCGCCGGGCCGGCCCAGCTGCTGACGTGGCTGAACCTGGTGGCCTACCACCTGACGGATCACGTGACGGCGACGGCGGTGACGGCGGTCTACGACCCGGCGCACCGGAAGCTGCGCTGGGCCCGGGCGGGGCACCTGCCCCCGATCGTCCGCCACCGCGACGGCACGGCGACGACGTTGCCGCTGATCCGCGGCTCGCTGCTGGGCGCGGTCCGCGACGTGGTGTACGAGGAGGACGAGCTCCAGCTGGCGGAGGGCGACATCCTGCTGATCTACACGGACGGCCTGATCGAGCGCCGCGACCGCCCGGTCCAGGATTCGGTGTCCCGCCTGGTCACCCTGGTCGACGGCCACGACGGCGGCCTCGAGCACCAGCTGGACCGGCTCCTGACGTACAGCACGGCGGACACGGACGACGACACCTGCGTGGTCGGCATCGAAGTCACGTCGGCCGGCCTCGTCAGGGGTTGATCGCCAAGACCAGGAAGCCCGCCAGCAGGACCAGGTGCACGCCGCCCTGCAGGCGGGTCGCGCGGCCGGGGACCACCGTCAGGACGCTCACCACCACGGTCAGGGCCAGCAGCACGATCTGCGTCGAACCCAGGCCGAGCAGCAGCTGGCCTGGCAGCCACACCGACGCCAGCGCGATCGCCGGGATCGTCAGGCCGATGCTCGCGATCGCCGAGCCGTACGCCAGGTTGAGGCTGATCTGCATCCGGTCGCGCTGGGCCGCGCGGACCGCCGCCAGGGTCTCGGGCAGCAGGACCAGCAGCGCGATCACCACCCCGACGAACGACTGCGGGAACCCCGCGGCGCGCACTCCGGCCTCGATCGCCGGCGACTCCACCTTCGCCAGCCCGACCACCGCGACCAGCGCCACGAGCAGCAGCGCCAGGCTGCCCAGCGCGGCGCGGTCCGACGGCGGTTCGGCGTGGTCGTCCTCCTTGACCGCGCCGTCGGCCGCCACCGGGAGGAAGAAGTCGCGGTGGCGGACCGTCTGCGTCAGCACGAACGTCCCGTACAGCACGAGGGACGCCAGCGCCGCGAACGTCAGCTGGGTGGGCGAAAACGCGGGCCCCGGCGTGCTGGACGTGAACGCCGGCAGCACCAGGCTCAGCGTGGCCAGCGTCGCGACCGTCGCCAGCGCGGCCCCGCTGCCTTCGGAGTTGAACAGCGTCGAGCCGTAACGGCGGGCACCGACGAGCAGCGAGATGCCGACGATGCCGTTCGTGGTGATCATGACCGCGGCGAACACCGTGTCCCGCGCGAGCGAGCCCGCCTCCGGGCCACCGGAGACCATCATCGTGACGATCAGCGCGACCTCGATGACGGTGACCGCCACCGCGAGCACCAGCGAGCCGAACGGTTCCCCCACCCGGTGGGCGACGACCTCCGCGTGGTGCACCGCGGCCAGCACGGTCGCCCCCAGCGCGACGGCGACGACCGCCACGAAGACCGGGCCGAGGTCGCGGCCCCAGGTGAGCGCCAGCACGAGCACGCCGAGCACCGGGGTGACGGAGGTCCAGGACAGCAGGAAGGATCTCAGCGCGGCGACCATGCCTCCACCCTGTCACAACGCCGGGGGTTCCGCGGTCCCGTACGGCACTTCTCACATCGTCCCTTGTGGACGGTCGAGGTGGGACGGCACCAGCCGCGGTGCCGCGGCGACGACGTGCCGGCGGAAGGTTTCGCTCAGCGGCGGGAGGTTCCGGCCCGCCGCCCAGGCGAGACCGATGTCGCGCGCAGCGTCCACATCGGTCAGTTCGAGGTGCGGTGCCGGGAACGCCGCCGTGTGGGGCAGCGGCACCACCGACACGCCGAGCCCGGCGGTGACGAGGCCGCGCAGCGTCTCGACCTCGTCGCCTTCGAACCCGATGCGCGGGACGAACCCGGCCTCGGCGCACAGCCGCTCGGTCGTCTCGCGCAGCGCGTACCCCGGGCGCAGGAGGATGAACGTCTCGTCCGCGACGTCGGCGAGGCGCACCCGCCGGCGCCCGGCGAGCCGGTGGCGCGGCGGGACCGCGAGCCGCAGCGGCTCGACGAGCAGGCGGGACCAGTGCAGCCGGGGGTGCCCCGGGTCGCCGCTGGTGATGGCCAGGTCCGCCGTGCCGTCGAGGAGTTCCGCTTCCAGCCCGGCCTCACCGTGCTGCCGCAGCTCGAACCGGGCGCCCGGGTGCTCGCCGAGGAAGCCGCTCAGTACCGCGGGCACCAGCCAGGTGCCGAACGTGTGCAGGAACGCCAGCGGGACGACACCGGTGTCCGGCGCGACGATCTCACCGACTTCGCGCAGGCCCTGGTCGAGCTGGTCGAGCACGAGGTCGACGTGCCGCCTGAAGGCGTGCCCGGCCGGGGTCAGCCGCAGCACCCGCCCGGACCGGCGGAACAGCTCGGCGCCGGCGTCGCGCTCGAGGCGCCGGAGAGCTCGCGACAGCGCGGGCTGGGTGAGGTGCGCCCGCGCGGCCGTTTCCGTGACGGTGGCCCCGGCCGCGACCTCGCGGAAGAGCCGCAGCGTCTGGACGTCCATGCCCCCAGTGTATGGATTTTCAGCCAATCAGGCATTGGACGCATCGATCATCCGGGGCCACGCTGGAGGTATGGCTACCGTGGCAGAACAACTGGTCAGGACCCTGCGTGACGCCGGGGTCGAGCGCATCTACGGCATCGTCGGGGACAGCCTGAACCCGATCGTCGACGCGGTCCGCCGCACCGACGGCATCGAGTGGGTCCACGTCCGCCACGAGGAGACGGCGGCCTTCGCCGCCGCGGCCGAAGCCCAGGTCACCGGCAAGCTCGCCGTCTGCGCGGGCAGCTGCGGCCCGGGCAACCTGCACCTGATCAACGGCCTGTTCGACGCCCACCGCTCGGGCGCGCCGGTGCTGGCGATCGCGTCGCACATCCCGTCGAACCAGATCGGCACCGGGTTCTTCCAGGAGACCCACCCGGACCGGCTGTTCGCCGAATGCAGCCACTTCAGCGAGGTCGTCGCGGACCCGGCGCAGCTGCCGCGCCTGCTGCGGATCGCCACGCAGGCCGCCGTGGGCAAGGGCGGGGTTGCGGTGCTGACCATCCCGGGCGACCTGGCCGACCGCAAGGCGACCGGCCCGCTGACCGAGCGGCTCCCGCTGGTGACGCCGTCGCCCGCGGTGCCCGCTCCGGAGACCGTCCGGGAACTCGCCGGCCTGCTGAACTCCGGCGAGAAGGTGATGCTCTTCGCCGGTGCGGGTGTCCGCGGCGCGCACGACGAAGTCATGGCGCTGGCCGAGAAGCTCGCCGCGCCGGTCGGGCATTCGCTCGGCGGCAAGGAATGGATCCAGTACGACAACCCGTTCGACGTCGGCATGAGCGGCCTGCTCGGCTACGGCGCCTGCTACGACGCGATGCACGAGGCCGACCGGATCGTGCTGCTGGGCACCGACTTCCCGTACGACAACTTCCTCCCGCAGGCGCG
>NZ_MUMI01000002.1 GCF_002155975.1 Amycolatopsis kentuckyensis | reverse complement strand
CGGCCGCGCGGCCGGCGAGAAGTTCGTCGAATCGGTGGAGCTGCTGTCGCACCTGGCCAACGTCGGGGACGCCCGGACGCTCGTCATCCACCCGGCGTCGACCACGCACGCGCAACTGTCGGAAGAGCAGCTCGCGGCGGCGGGCGTCGGGCCCGACCTGATCCGGCTGTCGGTCGGGCTGGAGGACGTCGAGGACATCCTCTGGGACCTCGACCAGGCGCTGGACAAGGCGGTGACCGGATGACCCGCAGCGTCCACCACGTCGGCGCCGTCGAGCGGCGCGCCATCCTGCAGCGGACGAAGTCGGTGACGCTCGTCGGCGCGTCGGCCAACCCGGCGCGGCCCAGCTACTTCGTCGCGACCTACCTGCTTTCGTCGACGCGCTACGAGGTCAATTTCGTCAACCCGCGCCTGGACACGCTGTTCGGGAAGCCGGTGTACGCGTCGCTGAAGGAAGTTCCGGGCGAACCGGACCTGGTCAGCGTGTTCCGCAGGCACGACGACCTGCCCCAGGTCGCCGAGGAGGTCATCGACGCCGGCGCGCGGACGCTGTGGCTGCAACTCGGGTTGTGGCACGAACCGGTGGCCGACCGGGCGCGCGAAGCAGGACTGGACGTCGTGATGAACCGGTGCGTGAAGATCGAGCACGCGCGCTTCGCCGGCGGGCTGCACCTGGCCGGGTTCAACACCGGCGTGATCAGCTCGCGGCGGCAGTCGGCACCCTGAGGGAAGAGAACGGGCGTTCCCGCGGTTGGCCAGGGTATGACTTTGGGGATCACGTTCTCCGGCGGCCCGACCGCCCTCCTGGAGCTGGGCGGCGTCCGGCTGCTCACCGACCCGACCTTCGACCCGCCCGGCGACCACCCGAGCGGTGCGCGCGTGCTGGTCAAGACCGAGGATTCGGTGCTGACCGAAGACGCGATCGGGGTGGTGGACGCCGTCCTGCTGTCGCACGACCAGCACCCCGACAACCTGGACGACCGCGGCCGCGCGTACCTGGCGACGGTGCCGTTGACGCTGATCACGCCCAGCGGGGCCGCGCGGCTCGGCGGGACGGCGCGGGGTCTGGAGCCGTGGGAGTCGACGCAGGTGGGCCCGCTGACGGTGACGGCGGTGCCGGCGCTGCACGGACCCGAAGGGGCTTCGGCGGTCACCGGAGACGTGACCGGGTTCGTGCTGACCGGCGACGGGCTGCCGACGGTGTACGTGAGCGGGGACAACGCGTCGGTGGACCTGGTGCGGGAGATCGCGGCGCGGTTCCGGGTGGACGTCGCGGTCCTGTTCGCCGGGGCCGCCCGGACGCCGCTGTTCGACGGGGCGCCGCTGACGCTGACCAGTGTGGACGCGGTCGAGGCGGCGAAGGTGCTCGGCGCGGGGACGGTGGTTCCGCTGCACTTCCGGGGCTGGCAGCACTTCAGCGAGGGGCCGGACACGCTGCGGGAGGCGTTCGCGGCGGCCGGGCTGGCGGACCGGCTCGTGCTGCTGGCACCCGGGGAGCGCGCGGAGGTCTGAACGGCGCGTGAGAGGCTGGCGGCATGGCCAAGCCCACCCCGCTGCAGTTCCGCAACCTCCTCGTCGCCGCCCTGGCGGCAGCGGGCTTCGTCTGGAGCGTCGTGGTCGGCATGCAGTGGTGGGTGAGCGCGATCATCGGCTGCGCCTGCGTCCTGTCGCTGGCCTCCGCCTACCTCAACCGCCCCGGCGCGAACTAGCGCGTCTTCGGTGACCTCTCGAATCTGAAGGACGACCGCGAAGAAGCCAAGGACCGTGTCGCCCGCGGGCTTCCGGATGCAGGTCGACGACCTGGTGATCCACCCCTGCCAGTCGGACAGCACCGTCAACTTCGGCCGCATCACGGGTGACTACCACTTCCAGGCCGGCGCCTCCCTCCACGCGAGCCGTCGACCGGTCGAGTGGCTGCGGACCGGCGTTCCCCGGACGGCAGGCAGCTGGTCAAGCTGATCTTCGAGCACTACGACAAGTTCAGCCTCGAGTACAAGCGGCTTCTTCCGCTGCGGCCGGTCTACGTCGTCGACCGGACCGTGAGCTAGTGCGGTGACCGGATACGTTCGCCGGGCGTCAGGCCGCTTGGGGGATGCCTCCCGACCGATCCGGATCGCCCAGCCCGCGCCGCACAGCCACACGAACTCCTCGACGGTAGTGCCGTGGTGGGCCATCGCGAAGCCGATGACGCCCTGTTGATCGTTCTCGGTGTCCCACAGCCAGTTGCGGGTGGAGTAGTCGCCGTATTGGCAGACCAGCGGCAGTTGCTCGGCCGGCTCGCGCATCGCCGCCTGCTCGGCCTCGCGGTCCTGCGGTGAGGCAGGGTCGGACCAGTCGTGCCAGCCGACCGGCATCCTGATGGACGCGCAGCCCGCGATCACCGGTTCGGTGCAGCGCCACACCCGGTGGGTACCGCGAGGTGGCTCCTGCGACTTGTCATGCACCGCCGTGAACCTTTCGCGTGTCCTCGCCGACTGAACATGAGAAGGAGGGCAGATGAGCGATGAACTGCTGATCGTGCGGTGCCAGCTGGGCGAGCGCGACGCGTTCTCCGAGCTGGTGCACCGCTGGCACGGGACAGTCGAACGCTACGTCCGGCGGATGCTCGCCGGCCCGGACGACGACGTCGTGCAGGAAGTGTGGCTGGCGGTGTTCAAGGGTCTCCCCGGACTGCGGCAGCCCGAACGGTTCCCGCCGTGGTTGTTCACCATCGCCCGCCGCGCCGTGACGAACAGGTTGCGTGACGCCTACGGCCAACCCGCATCCGAGCCCGACGCGTCGGAGGAGCCGTCCGGCCCGGGCGAGGTCGACGCGCTCGCTGACCGGGAGGTGCTCGCCGACGCTTTGGGCGCGCTGCCGGTCCGGGAACGCGAGGTGTTGCTGCTGTTCTACCTCGAGGACCTCCCCCTGGAGGTGTGTGCCCAGATCTGCAGTGTGCCGGTCGGCACGGTGAAGTCGCGGCTCAACCGGGCCCGGAGGCTGCTGCGGGACGAATTGACTCGGAAGGAGTACGAGGCATGACGCCGGAAGAGGTGGTCAAGCAGCTCGAGCAGCCGCTGTCGCTGCGGCGACGGGTAGGTTACGTGATCGTGGCACTGGCGGGGCTGCTGGGCAGCGGCGTGGTCGGGCTGTTGTGGGCCACCGAGCCGGGGCTTCCCCCGCGCACCAAGGTCGCGTTCGCCGTGCTCGTGGCGATCGGGGTGGGCTGGGCGACGTTCGGCACTTGGGCGGTGACGCGCCGGGCCCCGCTGTTCGCCCGCGACCGCGTGGTCGCCGCTTGGCTGGGGATCGTGGCCTGGCTGTTGTTCACCGTCGGCGTCCTGGTCATCACGACCTTGCGGCACCGCGTCGAGCCTGAACTTCTTCTGGTGGTGCTCGTGCTCGGCGGCGTCGCGGTGGTGGGGCTGCGCGCCGCTCGCCGCAATCGTGCAGCGCTCCTCCGGCGCCGGGAGCAGCTGAGCCGGCGTCCGGAATAGCCGGTTGCACGCCGAACCTGCTGGTGACGTGCTCGATCCGGGCCGGCTTCGCGTCCCGGTCGGGGCCGTTGGACTCCACTAGCGCGTCTTCGCGAACCTCGCCTTCAGGTTCGTCCGGCCCGCCTCCGTGAGCCGCCCGAACAGCCGCAGCCGGGCCAGGCCGCCGTCCGGGTAGATGTCGAGGCGAGCTTCCGAGACCTCCGGGCCGTCCGGGAGCGCGAAGCGGTGCCGCGTGTCCGGCTGCAGCCGCGTCTTCGGCAGCAGCGGAACCCACTCGCCGTACGTCTCACGGCCGCTCACCGAAGCCCAGCCCGGCGCGTTGCCCTTCAGGTTGCTCGTGTCCAGCTCCACGAACCGGACGATTCCGGCGCCGGCCAGCCGCAGCGTCACCCAGTCGTTGCCGTCGTCGCGGCGGCGGGCCGTTTCCCAGCCCTCCGCCTGGTGGGCCGCCAGTCCCGGCGACAGGATGTTGTTCGGCGACGAATAGAACCGGTTGCTGCAGCCGGTGACGATCGCCCCGTTCTCCAGCGCCGCCAGGTCGAGCGCGTCCAGGTCCAGCAACGCCGGATCCGGGATCGGCGCGCCGTGCACGCGCAGGCGCGCCACTCCCCCGTCCGGGTGCTGCGTCAGCCGGACGTGCGTGTACCGCCGGGAACCGTTGACCGCGTAGAAGTTCTCCGTGTGGCCCGCAGCCGGGGCGCGGTCGACCAGGACGTCCCACTCGGCCGCGGCCACCTCCGCCGCCGACGGGTAGCCCGGGAGCGACGCCGCTTCGACCGAAACGAACGGCGGGTAGTTGCCCTTGAAGAACGCCGTGTCGACGATGACGCCGGTGACCGTGCCGGCCAGGCCGAGCCGGACGATCGCCTGGTCGTCGCCCGGTTCGCGGTGGCGGCGGGTCTCCCAGCCGTCGTAGACCTGGCCCTTCGGGCCGAACGTCTCCGCGCGGTGCGCCGGCACCCACGGGTTGACCAGGTTCTCCTTCTCGGCGAACAGCTCGTCGGTCGCCCACATCACCGTGCCGCCGAAGCGGCGGGACGCGAGGTCGGGCAGTTCTGTCCACTCCGGACGGTCGGACAAGGCGGCCTCCATTTCAGCAGTTCCCCCGGGTCAGCAGCGCGCCGCGCGGCTCGTCGCCGGTGATTTCGGTGCCCCGCAGCCAGGTCGAGCGCACGACGCCGGCGAGCGGACGCCGGTCGTACGCGCTGACCGGGTTGCGGTGCTTCAGTTTCGCGACGTCGACGACGAACGCTTCGTCCGGCGCGAACACGCAGAAGTCGGCGTCGTGGCCCACCGCCAGGTGCCCCTTGCGGCGCATCCCGGCCTGCGCGGCCGGGCGCTCGGCCATCCAGCGGACGACGTCGGTGAGCGCGTACCCGCGCTGCCGCGCCTGCGTCCAGATCGCCGGCAGGCCCAGCTGCAGGCTGGAAATGCCACCCCAGGCCTGGCCGAAGTCGCCGCTGTCGAAGCGTTTCAGCTCCGGCGTGCACGGCGAATGGTCGCTGACGATCGTGTCGATGACGCCGTCGGCGAGCCCCTGCCAGAGCAGCTCGCGGTTGGCCGCCTCCCGGATCGGCGGGCAGCACTTGAACTGCGTCGCGCCGTCGCGGATCTCCTCGGCGACGAAGCTGAGGTAGTGCGGGCAGGTCTCCGCCGACAGGGCCACGCCGTCGCGGCGCGCCGCGGCGATCAGCGGCAGCGCGTCCGAAGAGGACAGGTGCAGGATGTGCGCCCGGGCGGCGTTCCGGCGAGCCGCCTCGATGACGTGCGAGATCGCGAGGTTCTCCGCCTGCCGAGGCCGCGACCGCAGAAAGTCGACATAGCGACCGCCGTGCGGCTCGGGGGCTTCGCCGATCTCGTGGGCGTCCTCGGCGTGGACGATCATGAGCGCGTCGAAGGAACTCAGCTCCCGCAACGCTTCGTCGAGTCCCGCCGGGTCGAGCGGCGGGAACTCGTCGACCCCGGAGTGCAGCAGGAAGCACTTGAAGCCGAACACGCCCGCGTCGTGCAGGCCACGCAGATCCCCCACGTTGCCGGGGATCGCGCCGCCCCAGAAGCCGACGTCGACGTGCACCCGGCCGGCCGCCGCCTTGCGCTTGACCTCCAGGGCCGCGACGTCGACGGTCGGCGGCAGGCTGTTCAGCGGCATGTCCACGATCGTGGTCACCCCGCCCGCCGCGGCCGCGCGGGTCGCCGTCTCGAAGCCCTCCCACTCGGCGCGGCCGGGGTCGTTGACGTGGACGTGCGTGTCGACCAGCCCCGGCAGCAGCACGACGTCGTCGCCGAGGTCGAGGACGCGGTCACCGGACACCGAGGCGCCGCCGGGTTCCACCGCGACGATCCGGCCGCCGTCGACGCCGATGGTCGCCGGGACCTCGCCCTCGGCCGTCACGGCCCGGGCGGCGCGCACCACAAGATCCATCCGAAACCCTTCGTCGGGAGGAATGACACCGCCGATTTCACAGACCGGAAAGACGGTTTCGCACAACGACAGTAACCACGGCTCGCGTCGCTCGTCAACGACGGCCGCGGCGCGTTACGGTCATCCTCGTGCGGCTTGAAGCGGAGTTCACCAGCGAACCGTTCCACGGCGAAGGTTCGCCGCCCGAGCACGCCGTCGCCGCCCGTGACGCCGCCGCGGAAGCCGGGCTGGACACCGATTTCGGCCCGCTCGGCACCCTCGCCCGCGGCGAGGCGAAGGAGTTGCTCGAAGCCCTCCCGGCGATCGCGAAGGCGGCCCTCGACGGGGGCGCCACGCGGGTCACGCTGCAGCTGCGCCGGGCCGACGACCCGGGGAGTGCCCCCGTCGTCGAACTGAACGACGCCCTGGCCCGGCTCATCGCCGACGTCGAGCGGGAACTGGGCGCCAAGCTGGGCGAACTCGACCGTGCGGGCAAGCAGCGCGCGGTGCGGCTGCTGCGCGAACGCGGCGCCTTCGGCCTGCGGAAATCCGTCTCGTCGGTGGCCGACGCGCTGGGCGTCACCCGGTTCACCGTCTACAACTACCTCAATCGGGAAGCGGACTGACCAGCGCTTTCAACAAAATGTTGACGGAACTCCGGCACCGACGTACGGTCAGCTCGTGCTGCTCACCGAGTTCAACACCACCGACGTCCGGCCGCTGCTGACGGCGTGCCTCGCCGTCCCGCGCTGGGTCGACGCCGTGCTCGCCGGGCGCCCGTACGCCGATCTCGACAGCCTCAAAGCCGCCGCCGACCTGCCGCTGAGCGGCGACGAGATCCGGCAGGCGATGGCCGCGCACCCCCGGATCGGGGAGAAGCCGGCGGCGGGCTGGGCCCGGTCGGAACAGTCCGGTGTGGACAATCCGGACGCCTTCGCCGCCGCGAACGCCGAGTACGAAGCCAAGTTCGGGCACGTCTACCTGGTCTGCGCGAGCGGCCGCAGCGGCGGCGAACTGCTGGAGATCCTGCGGGAACGCCTGAACAACGACCCGGCCACCGAGCTCGCCGTCGCCGGCCGTGAGCTGCTGAAGATCGCCGAACTCCGACTCGCGAAAGCGGTGACCGCGTGAGCCTCGTGACCACCCACGTCCTCGACACCGCGACCGGGCGCCCGGCCCAGGGGATCGCCGTCCGCTTCGAGACCGCCGAGGGGAAGCCGATCGCCGAGGGCCGCACCGACGACGACGGCCGCATCCGCGACCTCGGCCCGGAAAGCCTGGCGCCGGGCGGCTACCGGCTGGTCTTCGACACCGGTGCCTACCTGGGCGCGGACGCGTTCTTCCCGGAGGTCACCCTGACGTTCCGGATCTCCGACGGCACCGCGCACCACCACGTGCCGCTCCTGCTCAGCCCGTTCGCCTATTCGACCTACCGAGGGAGCTGACCGTGGCCATCACCCTGGGCCCCAACCAGTACGGCAAGGCGGAGGTCCGCCTGGTCACGGTGCGCCGCGACGGCCCGGTGCACCACCTCAAGGACCTCACCGTGTCGACGTCGCTGCGCGGCGAGCTGGCCGCGACGCACCTGACCGGCGACAACGCCGGGGTGCTGGCGACCGACACGCAGAAGAACACCGTGTACGCCTTCGCGAAGGAAGCGCCGGTCGGCGAGATCGAGGACTTCGGCCTGCGCCTGGCCCGCCACTTCGTCGGCACACAGGACAACATCACCGGCGCGCGCATCAAGATCGACGAGCACGGCTGGGACCGGATCGCCGTCGGCGGCGAGCCGCACGACCACGCGTTCAGCCGCTCCGGCGACGAGCGCCGCACGACGGCCGTGACGCTCCAGGGCGACCGCGCGTGGGTGGTGTCCGGCATCGACGGCCTGACGCTGCTGAAGTCGACGGGCTCGGAGTTCCACGGTTTCCCGCGCGACCAGTACACGACCCTCGCCGAGACGAGCGACCGGATCCTGGCGACGGCCGTCACGGCGAAGTGGCGCTACCAGGGCGACGACATCGACTGGGCGGAGAGCCACCGCGAGATCCGGCGGGTGATGCTGGAGACGTTCGCGACGAAGCACAGCCTTTCCCTGCAGCAGACGCTGTACGCGATGGGCGAAGCGGTGCTGAAGGCCCGCGAAGAGGTCGCCGAGGTCCGGCTGTCGCTGCCGAACAAGCACCACTTCCTGGTGGACCTGAGCCCGTTCGGGCTGAAGAACGACAACGAGGTGTTCTACGCGGCGGACCGGCCGTACGGCCTGATCGAGGGCACGATCCGGCGCGACGACGCCGAGGACCCGGGCCCGGCCTGGGACCTCCACTGAATTGATAGAACGCTCTATCATCGAGGGGTGGCAGGGACCAAGGAACGCATCATGGCCGCCGGCGCCGAGCTCTTCCGGCGCAACGGCTACGCCGGCACCGGCCTGAAGCAGATCGTCGCCGAGGCCAACGCGCCCTTCGGGTCCCTCTACCACTTCTTCCCCGGCGGCAAGGAGCAGCTCGGCCAAGAGGTCATCCGCACCTCCGGGCTCGCCTACATCGCCCTGTTCGACCTCTTCATCGCCCCGGCCGAAGACCTCGTCAGCGGCATCGAGGCCTTCTTCGCCGCCGGGATCGCGACCCTGGAAGCCACCGACTACGTCGAAGGCTGCCCGATCGCGACCGTCGCCCTCGAGGTCGCCTCCACCAACGAGCCGCTGCGACAGGCCACCGCCGACGTCTTCACCGCCTGGATCGACGCCGGGACCGAGAAGTTCGCGAAGTTCGGGCTCGGCCGCGAGGCCGCCCGGACCCTCACCATCACCGCCGTCAACAACCTCGAAGGCGCCTTCGTCCTCTGCCGCTCGCTGCGGGACACCGAAGCCATGGCCGTCGCCGGGGCCGCGACCGTCGACGTCGCCCGGCGGCTCCTCCAGGAGAACACGCAACTTTAGTCGGTAATCGAACACAAATCACCAACATGGCGCTTGACCGCGCAGCAAGCAACAGCCAATGCTGCGCAGTGGTCTAGTCCTCCTGCCTCACACCGTCGTCCGGTTGGAGCCGCCATGCGCCGAGTCCTCGCCGTCGCCGCCGTCATAGCCGCCGCCGTCTCGATCCCCAGCCCGGCCGAGGCCCTCGAGAACGGCCTCGCCCGCACCCCGCCGATGGGCTGGAACACCTGGAACACCTTCGAGTGCAACATCAACGAGACCCTCGTCAAGCAGACCACCGACCTGATGGTCAGCTCCGGGATGCGCGACCGCGGCTACACCTACGTCAACCTCGACGACTGCTGGATGACCCGGTCCCGCGACGCGGCCGGGAACCTCGTCGCCGATCCCGCGAAGTTCCCCAGCGGGCTCAAGGCGCTCGGCGACTACATCCACGCCCGCGGGATGAAGTTCGGGATCTACGAGGACGCGGGCACGATGACCTGCCAGGGATACCCGGGCAGCATCGGGCACGAACAGGCCGACGCGAACCTCTTCGCGAGCTGGGGCGTCGACTACCTCAAGTACGACAACTGCCACAACGACAGCACCACCCAGCAGGACTACATCCGCCGCTACTCGGCGATGCGCGACGCGCTGCTGGCCACCGGCCGCCCGATCACCTACAGCATCTGCGAATGGGGCTACTTCGACCCCGCGAGCTGGGCCGCGGACGTCGGCAACCTGTGGCGCACCACCGGGGACATCACCAACACCTGGAGCAGCATCGACACGATCTACCGCCAGAACGTCGGGCTCGCCTCCGCCGCGAAGCCGGGCGCCTGGAACGACCCGGACATGCTCGAAGTCGGCAACGGCATGGACTTCCAGGAAGACCGCGCCCACTTCACGCTCTGGGCGGCGATGGCCGCCCCGCTGATCGCCGGGCCCGACCTGCGCTCCGCGAGCGTCGCCACCTTCTCGACGTACCTGAACCCGGACGTCATCGCCGTCGACCAGGACCCGCTCGGCAAGCAGGCCACGCGGATCTCGTCGGGCGACGGCCTGGACGTCCTGGCGAGGCCGCTCCAGAACGGCGATGTCGCCGTCGTGCTGTTCAACGAAAACGGCGGCCCCCGCACGGTGTCGACGACGGCCGCCGCGGCCGGGCTGCCCGCCGCGGCGAGCTACCGGCTGACCAACCTGTGGTCGAAGGAGCTGACCACCAGCGACGGCACCATCAGCGCCACCGTGCCGTCGCACGGCACGGTGATCTACCGCGTCGCACCCGGATCCGGCAGCAGCATCGGCACCACGCAGCCGATCCAGGGCGCGTCGTCGTCGCGCTGCATCGACATCGACGGCACCGTCGCCGACATCTGGGACTGCGACGGCGGCACCGACCAGGCCTGGACGTTCACGAGTGCCGGGGAGCTCACGGCCGACGGCCTCTGCCTGGACGCCGAGAAGGGCGCCACGACCGCCGGGACCAAGCTCCTCGCCTGGACCTGCCACGGCGGCGCGAACCAGAAGTTCAAGCTGGAGGCCGACGGCTCGATCACCCAGGCCGGGCTGTGCGTCGACGTCACCGGCGGCGACAAGCCCGCCGGCAACGTCAACGGCACGCAGCTCGAACTCTGGGGCTGCAACGACGACGCCAACCAGAACTGGGCCCTCAGGTCCCGGTGAGGTGCTCCGGCCGCACCGGGACGCGGGTCAGCGCGAGCCCGGTCGCGGCCCGGATCGCCGCCACGATCGCCGGGGTCGACGAGATCGTCGGCGGCTCGCCGACCCCGCGCAGGCCGTAGGGCGCGTGCGGGTCCGGACGCTCCAGGACGTCGATGCTCATCGGCGGCATGTCCAGCACGGTCGGGATCAGGTAGTCGGTGAAGGAGGGGTTCCGGATCTTCCCGCCGGAGGTCTGGATCTCCTCCATCACCGCGAGCCCGAGCCCCTGCGCCGACCCGCCCTGGATCTGGCCCAGCACCGCTTGCGGGTTCAGCGCCTTGCCGACGTCCTGGGCGCAGTCCAGCGCGACCACCTTGACCAGGCCCAGCTCGGTGTCGACGTCGACGACCGCCCGGTGCGCGGCGAACGCGTACTGCACGTGCGCGGTGCCCTGGCCGGTTTCCGGATCCAGCGCGGCCGTCGGCCGGTGCCGCCACTCCACGGTTTCGTCGTGGACGTCGTCGCCGAGGACGTCCACCAGGTCCGCGACCACCTGGCCGTCGGCCGCGACGAGCTTGCCGCCCACGACGCGCACCTTGGCGTCGAACCCGGACAGCAGCCGCGCCCGCACCGCCACGCAGGCGGCCTGCACCGCGCCGCCGGTGACGTAGGTCTGGCGCGACGCCGACGTCGAGCCGCCGTTGCCGATCGAGGTGTCCATCGGCAGGACCGTCACCTGCTCGACGCCGAGTTCGGTGCGGACGATCTGCTGCAGGATCGTCACCAGGCCCTGGCCGACCTCGCAGGCCGCGGTGTGCACGGTCG
>NZ_MUMI01000199.1 GCF_002155975.1 Amycolatopsis kentuckyensis | reverse complement strand
TCGTCGACGACCACGCGCTGTTCCGCGCGGGGGTCCGCACCGAGCTCGACTCGATCACCGACGAGGTCCGCGTGGTCGGCGAGGCCGGCTCGGTGGCGGAGGCGGTCGCGGGCATCGCCCGCACGAAGCCCCAGGTGGTCCTCCTCGACGTCCACATGCCCGACGGCGGCGGCGCCGAGGTCCTGCGCCGGGTGCGTCCCGAGCTGCCGGACGTGGTGTTCCTGGCGCTGTCGGTCTCGGACGCGGCCGAGGACGTCATCGCGGTCATCCGAGCGGGCGCCCGCGGCTACGTGACGAAGACGATCTCGTCGAAGGAACTGGTCCGCGCGGTGGTCCGGGTATCGGACGGCGACGCGGTGTTCTCGCCACGCCTGGCGGGGTTCGTCCTGGACGCGTTCGCGGACCGCCCGGGATCGGCCCCGATCAACGACCCCGAGCTGGACCTCTTGACCCCCCGCGAGCGCGACGTCCTGCGGCTGCTGGCCCGCGGGTACGCGTACAAGGAGATCGCGTCGGAGCTGTTCATCTCGGTGAAGACGGTCGAGACGCACGTTTCGAGCGTGCTGCGGAAGACCCAGCTCTCGAACCGCTACGAGCTCTCCCGCTGGGCCTCCGACCGCCGCCTCGTCTGAGCCGGTTCGCGCGTGACCGTCATGTCCTGGCCGTGTACGAAGCTGCCGGTGACGATCTCGGAGCCCGGGTGGTGGTAGCGCCGCTCGAACATCTTCCCCATGCCGGTCACTTCGTGGCGGGCGAAGATCTGCAGCCTCATGAACGAGTCCGGGCCGGCTGACCACAGTTCTCGAACGTTCGAGTCGATGCGCAGGCGGTAGGCCCGCGCCCCGATCGACGTCACGCGCTGGGCTTCGACGCGGTGGTCGACCGCGGCGCGACGGCCGAGGTTGACCACCTTGATCCGGAACACTTGCATCACCGGTCCTCGGCGATCTCCGGTGGGTTGATCATTCCTCAGTCCGCCAGGGGAGCGAGCGGCCGCGACGCGCGCCCGGCGGTGTCGTCACCAAGCTCGTCCGCCTGGTCGCCAGGCACGGCCGCGACCACTCGCTCCGGCTTCTGCAGCCGCGTCAGCGCCACCCCGCCGAGCACGACCACCATCCCCGCGATCACCCGCAGGTCCAGCTGCTCGCCGAGGAACACCGCCCCCAGCAGCACCGACACCACCGGCAGCAGGTACCCGACCACCGACGCCGCCACCGCGCCCTCGCTCGCCAGCAGCTGGTAGTTCAGCGCGAACGCGATCCCCGTCGAGCCGATGCCCAGCACCAGCACCGCCAGCAGCGGCCCGGTCGACACGTGGACCGGCGCGAACCCGCCAGCCGGCAGCGCCAGGACCAGCATCCCGCTGGCCAGGAGCATCTGCCCGGCCGAGATCGCGTACGGCGAAGACGTCGAAGACGACAGGTACTTGCCCTCGTAGACGAACGCGAAGCCGTAGCTCGCCGCCGCCGCGAGGCACGCCAGGGCGCCCCAGCTCAGCAGGCCCGATGCCTGCCACGGCGCGAAGATCAGCAGGATCCCGCCGAGGCCCACCACGAGCCCCGCCAGCCGGGTGCCGGTCATCCGCGACGACGTCCCCATCAGCGGTGCCGCCAGCAGCACCCACAGCGGCGTCGTCGAGTTGAGCACCCCCGTGATGCCCGAATCGACCGTCGTCTCGCCGATCGCGAACAGCAGGAACGGCAGCGCGTTGTGGAAGAACGCCGCGACCGCCAGGTGGCCCCACGTCCGGCGGTCGCGCGGCAGCCGCGCCCGCTGCAGGCGGCACAGCACCAGCAGCATCGCGGCGCCGAGCACCAGCCGCGCCAGCACCAGCTGCACCGGCGAGAACATCCCCAGCCCCAGCTTGATCCAGAAGAAGCTCGAGCCCCACATCAGCGCCAGCGCACCGATCCTGAGCAGCGTCTTCGTCTCGCCCACCCCAGTCCTCCTTCGAAAGCCGACGTCAGCTTCGCCCGGGCCAGACGTAAGGACAAGCGAAATTAACTGCAGGAACACTTAAGCTGAGCTGTACGATCAGGGCATGCTCGACGTCCGCCGCATGCAGGTCCTCCGCGCCGTCATCACCAGCGGGTCGATCACGGCCGCGGCCCGGAACCTCGGCTACACGCCGTCCGCGATCAGCCAGCAGCTGTCCGCGCTGGAACGCGAAGCCGGCACCGAACTGCTCGAACGCGTCGGCCGCGGCGTCCGGCCGACAGCCGCCGGCGCGCTGCTGTCCGAGCACGCCGAGACGCTCAGCGCCGAGCTCGCCAAGGCCGAAGCGGCGCTGACCGAGCTCAAGGAGGGCCGCACCGGCCGCGTGGCGATCCGCTACTTCGCGACGGCCGGTGCGTCGCTCGTCCCGCCCGCCATCGCCGCCGTCCGCCGCGAGCACCCCGGCGTGCGCCTCGACCTCAAGCTGGTCGAACTCGACGACCCGATCCTGGACGTCGAATCGGGCGACGCGGACGTGGCGATCACCGTCTTCCCGCGCAAGACCCCGCCGGCCAAGGGCATCGAGCTGGTGCACCTGCTCGACGACCCGTACCGGGCCGTGCTGCCGAAGGCCCACCCGCTCGCCCGCAAGCGCGTGCTGGATCTCACGGAGTTCGCCGAAGAGCCCTGGGTCGGCGTCGACGGCCTGCCCGGTATCTGCCGCGACATCCTGCAGGGCGCCTGCGCGTCCGCCGGGTTCGCCCCGAACGTCGTGGTCGAGTCCGAGGACTACCAGACGGCGCAGGGGTTCGTCGCCGCCGGCATCGGGGTCGGCCTGATCCCGGAGCTGGGGCTCGGCGCGCAGCACCCGGGCGTGGTCGTCCGCCGGATCCGCAACCCCGAGCCGGTCCGCGCGATCCACGCCGCGGTCGCGTCGCGGGCCTGGGGCCACCCGGCCGTCCACACGCTGCTGGCCGCCATGCGCGCGGCGACCGCCAAGGTGGCCTAGACGAAGAACAGTTCCGTGACGAGGATGCCGACCAGCACCGCCGCGAGGATCGCGGCCACGGTGATCAGCGTCTTCTTCGACACCGGAAGGTTCCACTCCTCCGCCTGCTGGGGCGGGGGAGGGGGCCCCGGCGCGTACTGCGTCGCCTGGGCTGCCTGCGGGACGGGCGGGATCTGCTGCGTCGCGCCTTGCGGGTAGCCGGGCGGCGGCGTCATCGGGTACTGCGGCTGGAACTGCGGGCCCGACGGCATCGGCGCACCCGGGGGCGGCATCGGCCGGCCCACGGGCATGGTCGGCATCGCCGGCGCGGTCGGCGGGATGAACGCCGTCTCGCGACCTTCGGTGATGGCCTTCAGCGAGTGGACGGTGTCGGCCATCGTCGGCCGCGTGTCCGGGTCCGCGCGCAGCATCTTGCGCAGTGCCTCGGTCAGGACGCCCGAGTTCTGCGGCGGGCGTTCGGACGACTGGCCGTCCTCCCCGAACGGCGGCACGCCCTCCACGGCGGTGTAGAGCGTCGCGCCGAGGGAGAAGACGTCCGCCGCCGGCGTGCCCGGCAGCCCGCGGGCGACCTCGGGTGCCACGTACGCCGCGTGCGGGCCGCCGCCGCTGATGCCGATGTCGGTGAGCTTGACGCCGCCGTCGTCGGCCAGCAGCACGGTGCCCGGCTCGAGGGTGCGGTGCACGAACCCGGCCCCGTGGATGGCCGCCAGCGCGTTGCCGAGCTGGATGCCCAGCTGCGCCGCCTGGTCGGGGGTGAGCCGGCCGTGCTCGGCGAGGAACGTCGCCATGCTGCGCGACGGGATGTACTCCATCACCAGCCAGACGTCCTGGCCGTCCGGCAGCACGTCGAACACCTTGATCGCGCACGGGTGCTCGATCCGGGCGGCGTCCTTGCCCTCCTGCATGGCGGCGGCGCGCGCCTGCTCGGCGCGTTCGCCCGCGCCGACCGGCAGGTACATCCGCTTCATCGCGACGGTGCGGAACAGCCGCGTGTCGAACGCCAGCCACACGATGCCCGCGCGGCCGCGGCCGATCGGCTGGTCCAGCCGGAACCGGCCGCCGACGATGGTGCCTTCAGAACTCAAGACATACCTCGGGTCACGGCGTGGGGGGAGTGGACGGCGACACCGGTGTGCTGGGCGTCGTTTCCGGAGACGACTCCGTGGGCGTTGTCGTCTTCGGCGTTGTCGACCTCGGCGTGGTCGTCGGCTGCTCGGTGTTCCGGGATGTCGTCGCGCGCTTCGACGACGAGGTCGTCTCCGTCACCGGAGGCGGCACATCCGCCGTGCTGACCGGGTCGTCGGTCGTGGTCGGCAGCGACTCCGACGTCGGGGTGGGCGTCGGCTTGCTGCTGGAGATCGGCGCGGCGGGCGCCTCCGGGTTGTTCGGGCTGAGCAGCCACACGACGAGCGCGACCAGGCCTACGACCACGATGCCGCCGATGATCGCCGGGCGCTTCCACGCGCCGGGCTTGCCGTCGTCCTCGTCGACCGGGCTCATCTGCGGACGCGACCGGGCCGGGGGCGGCGCGGGCTCGTCGTCGTAATCGTCGTAGTCGTCCTCGTAGCCGCCCTGCTCGTGCGGCGGGACCGGGACGGCGCGGGTCGCGGCCAGCCCGGGCGGCACGCCCCCGGCCGCGTGGTGGTCGTCCTCGTAGCGGCCGTACCCGTCGTAGTCGTCCTCCGGGTAGCCGGTGCCCTCCGGGTAGTCGTCCTCGTCGTAGTACGGCACGGCCTGCGTCGGGGCCCCGCCGCCGAGCAGCGTGCCCGAGTGACCCGCGGGGATCTCGTCGAACATCTGCGTCGCGTTCGGGTCGGCGACGGCGGCCGCGCCGAGGACACCGGCGGACGGCGCCATCATGGTCTCGTCCGCCGGGCCGCCGAGCGGCGTCTCGCCGCGGGCGACGGCCGCGAGCAGCTCCTCGCACTCCTCGGCGGTCGGCCGGTGCTCGATCTCCGGGTGCAGCAGCACGGCCAGCACACTGGCCAGCGGCCCGGACTGGCGCGGCGGGTTGATCTGCCCGGCCGCGACCGCGTGCAGCAGGCTCAGCGTGTTCTCGGACAGCCCGAACGGCGGCTGGCCCTCGCAGGCCGCGTAGAGCGTGGAGCCGAGGGAGAAGACGTCGGACTCCGGCCCGGGGTCGCCGCCGATCGCGACCTCGGGGGCCAGGTAGGCGGGGGTGCCGGCGATCATCCCGGTCTTGGTGACCGTGACGTCGTCCTTGGCGCGGGAGATGCCGAAGTCGGTGATCTTCACGACGCCGTTGCCGCCGAGCAGGATGTTGCCCGGCTTGATGTCGCGGTGCACGATCCCGACCGCGTGCGCCTCGCGCAGCGCCGCGGCGACCTGGGCGCCGATCCGCGCCACCTCGGTCGGCGGCAGCGTGCGGCGTTCCTGCAGCACGGCGGCCAGGCTGGTGGAGTTGAGGTACTCCATGATCAGGCACGGCTGCCCGTTGTCGTCGGTGACGACGTCGAACACGGAGATCGCGTTGGGGTGGTGCAGCCGCGCCGCGATCCGGCCCTCGCGCATCGTCCGCTGCCGGGCGTCCTCGGCGTCGTGCTGGTCCAGGTGCGGCTGGAGCAGGAGCTGCTTGATCGCCACGGTGCGGCCCAGGACCTCGTCGTGCGCCTGCCAGACGGCCCCCATCGCGCCCGTGCCGATCCGGCCGACGATGCGGTATCGATCGGCGACCAGACGACCCTCGTCGCTCACGCGACCTCCCTTTGGGCTCCGGCTTCACCAGGGCGTGCTGATCGGTGCCTGGTGACGCGGCCACGAGCACGCCGCTTCGCTGGAGCGTATGCACATGTCGTGGGCTCTGGACCGGCTTTTCCGAGACCGGCCCGTGACAAGGCTAGGCGCTCACTCTGCGCACACGAATTCGGCACGGGCACTTGAACCAGGGGTGAAGGCGTGATCGCCGTGGGCTACATGTACTGGGCCGAGACAAGCTCGGCTTCGGTGATCAGCCCGCCGGTGTCGGCCACCCGGAACAGCTGGGTGACGCGCACCAGGGCGCCGTCCGGCCGGTGCAGCGTCGCGACCGCGAGGATCGAGCCGTCCGGCTGCATCTGCGTGTCGGCTTCCTGGACGTCGATGGCGTCCATCGCGCTCCAGGTGCGGACCAGCTCGCCGGCGCTGCCGTCGACCAGCGCCGGGCTCAGCAGCGCTAGCGCGCCCGCCGAGTCACGGGCGATCTTGGCGTAGAACTCCTTGACGGCCTGGATCTTGCGGCTCGCGCTGCGGGCGTCGGCGGCCTTGTCCGGGACCGGGGTGGCGGCGGCCTGCGTCGGCTGGCTCCGCGGGGTGCCGTTCTCCGGCCGGGCGGACGTGGTGTCCTCGGCCTGCGACGTCGCCGGGCTGTGCCGCTCCGGTGCGCTGCCGCCGGCCTGGTGCTGCGGGACGGCGAGGCCGCCGAGCTCCGCGGCGCCGGTGAACCCGGCGGGCGTGGACTGGCCGCCGGACGGGGCGGCGGCGCGGTGCGAACTGGTCAGCATCGGCGCGGCGATCACGGCGCCGGCGACGAGCGCGCCCGCGGCGACCAGCCCGGTCAGCTTCGCGCGGCGCGCGAACCGGCTTTCCGGCTCGCCGCCGTCTTCGGCCTGCTCGGGCTCGCGGGCCGGCTCGGTCCGCGTCGGCAGGAACCGCTGCGGGTCGCGGAAGACCTGCTCGAGATGGTCGCGGTCGGCGTCGGCGACGCCGTCCAGGATCTCGGCCGGGATGACGTCCTCGACGCGGACGGCGTGGGGTGACTCACGCCGTGTGCGCTGCCGATCAAGCACGAAAGTCCTCGCTCTGGGTTCCGGGGACGGTCACTCGGCCGTTCGGCCGGGTTCCCGTTGGTCCGGTCGGCCGACTCGTGGCCGGTTTCCGGATTCGCTGTCGTCAGGTAACCCTGTGCGGACGGCGACCACCAGGCTCTGTCGCCGGAATGCCGTCGCAATACGACGAGCGGCAGCTTATGTCACCCACCCGGACCAGGGATAACCGCTCGGCGCACCGCACGTGCATCAGAACGGGCGAACCGCACGTGCAGGATCGGCTACTGGCCGTCAGCGGTGATCTTGTCGCCGTCGCCGAAGGTCAGCGTGCGCTCCTCGACCGTCTTGGTCCCGTCGGTGTGGGTGACCTCGACGGTGTTGACGGTGACGCCGCGCTGCTGGTCGATGCTGACCTTCTTGACTTCGAAGTAGGCGATGCCGGCGTACCGGTCGGCGAGCGCCTGCGGCCCCTGGTCGTGCAGCCGGCCGGTGGTCACCGACGACGCCGCGGCGGGGTCGGTGGTGACGGTGTTGAAGAACTTCTCCGAGTTGTCCCCCATGGTCTGGGCGTCCGGCGGGAAGGAGTACCACCACGGCGGCTTGACCGGCGTCTCGCGCTGAGCGGGCGTGACCGGCGGCTTCCGCGGCGTCGCGCTCGAGTCGGCGGGGCCGGTCGTCGCCGTCTCGGGGGAGGCGGTGTCGACGTCGGGCGGGGTGGCGTCGTCGACCGGTCCGGCGCCGCCGCCGCTCTGGGGCTTCCCGCTGTCGGGCCGGGCCGCGGTCTCCGGGCCTGCCGCGGAACCACCCTGCGTGGGCGGCCGGTGCTCGCCGGTGGGATCGGCGATGGTCGGGACGCCCTGGTAGCCCGGCCAGGCGCCCTGCACGGCCTGGTCCATCGGCGGCTTCCCGACGAGGAAGGAGCCGGCGCACAGCAGCCCGACGACCACGGCACCGGAGGCGCCGGTGGCGAACCAGGCCGCCTTCCGCCACGTCTTCGGGGGTGTGACGGAGGCGGGCACGGACCCGATGGTGAACCCGCCGAGGCCGTCGATGGGGGGAGCGGAGTAGACGCGCACATCGTCTTCGTCGAGGTCCACGCACCGAGGAGCGGGGGCGGCCAGCGAGACACGAGTCCGCCGCGCGGCCAGCTCGGCACGCGATTCGGCAACCGGCGTCTCGTCCGGCTCGGGGTCTTCGTCTTCGAGGTCGTCGAAGACGTCGAGCGGGAGACTGCCGTGCGAGGCCGGGAAGAGCGGAGCCCCGGCCCGCCGCTCACGCGGCTGAGGCAGCGGGAGCAGCCCGGAAACCGGCGGATCGGGCTCGGTGGTGGGGTCCCGAAAAGGGCGGCTGCCCACCTCCGGATCGGCCGCCCGGCCCGAGAAGCCGGACGCGCCCGGCTCGCCGGGGTGCCGTCGGAAGAAGTGGTAGCCCTCCGGCGCGCCGGCCGGGGCTTGGTGAGGCAGGGCCCAGGCCCCACCGGCCGGCGCCTCGCCCGGCCCATGGGGCTGAAAGCCGGGCTCCGGCGCGTGCTGCCGCAACCCGTAGGCGCCACTTTCGGGTGCTTCGCCCGGTCGCAGCCCGGCGTCCGGCGCACCGGCCGCGCGGTGCCGCACCGGGCGGTGCTGTGGCAGCGGCGGCGTCCAGCCCTCCGCGCCGCGGCGCCGGTGCCGCCCGGGATGCGCGGGCGGCGCACCGCGTCCGTGGAACTCCGTGCCTTGGCTCATGTGGGCTCGACCACCCGGCGGTGCGGTCCTGACGCCATCCGGCGGCGGGACGACCCGATCGGAGCACCCTCACGCGCGGAATCCCGTTCGGAATACCGTTCGGAATACTGCGCAAATGCACGCGCACGCGACTGCAGGCGCGCGGGGCCAGTGCCCCCGCGCGTCCCCCGGGCATCGCCCGACCCAGACGCAAGGGTCCTCACAACGCCAACCCTAGGAGCATCCGGCGGAGAAAGTCGCCCCCAAACCTGCAAGTTGCAGAGGTTTCACTCGGTCGGGCGCGACCGAACGGGCGATGGTGACGCTGCGAAGTTTCACGCAGCGCCATCGCCCCTGATCAGGGGTTTCAGCCTCCCGTGCGGTAACGGTCCCGCGTGGATTGCAGCGCCTTCGTCGCCACCACACCGCTACCGGCGGCGACGATGATGGCGAAGACGTCCAGCGTCGGTCCCCCGGCCGTGAGCAACCAGGCGAACAGCGAGGCCGCAGTGGTACCACCGGCAACGGCCCACCTGCTCTTGACGTACTGCGCCACCGGAGCACCCCCGGCCCGCTTACCCGCCGCGTTGTTGAGCAACGCCAGATACCCCACATGGCCCAGCGCGGCCAGCACGCTCGCGAGCGCGACGATGACGGCGATGAGGTTCACGAGCCAGTCCATGACCCCAGTCTGCCCGTACCGGGGGCGCCGGTGCCTCGGGGAAGTCCCCGAATTCGGGCAACCGTTACCGGCCGAGCCGTCCCCGGCCCAGGTTCAGCAGCGCCATGGCCAGCTGCCGGCCTTCCGGACCGAGCTCGCGGTAGCGCGCGAGCACGTCCATCTCGCGGTTGTAGACGATCCGAGTCCCGCCGGCGGCCATCCGCGCGGCCCCGATCGTCTTGGACACCTCGACCCGGCGCTTCACCAGCCGCAGGATCTCCTTGTCCAGCCAGTCGATCTCCTCCCGGAGCGACGCGATGTCGTCCCCGGCGGGCGTGTGGTCGGCGGGCTGGCCGTCGGCGTTCGTCGCTTGTGCGTTCATCGGGACCTCTCCCTCGAATCCCGGACCCGCCCGGCCCCAGGTACGGCGACAGCCCCGGGTCCGTGGACTCCGGGGCTGGCGTGATGGCGGTTCGGGCACTACGCGATCACGGGAGCCGGAGTCCGGTTCCCGTAGAAAAATCGCTTCGCGTGGTGCCGCATGCGGTCAGTATGGCACAGCGGCGCGGGGCCGCTCCCGGACCGAACGCACCCGGGCGTGCACCAGGAGGCTCACGCCGAGCCAGAACAGCGGGAACGCCGGCCAGAAGAACCCGGCGCCCAGCACCACCCAGCGGACGATCACCAGCACGGCGACCACGGAGACGACGGCGAGGTGGACGCGCAGCGCGGGGTGCCGCCGCAGCGCCGCTCGGCTCAGCGGGAACCCGGGCGACGGCGGCGCGGGCCGCGGCAGGTCGGCGGTGAGCGCGGTGAGCTCGTCGGTGAACCGCGCGGCGTAGACGCGGCTGAGGCGCTCTTCGACCTCGTCGAGCGTGAGCCGGCCTTCGGAACCGGCGGTCTGGACGGTGGTGGCGACGCGTTCACGATCGGCGTCGGCGGCCCGGATCCGGGCGGAGCTGGTGTCTTCCATGTCCACCGATGCTCCGCGCGCGAAGGTGCCACCGCGTCGGACGGCAGGCGACATCCGGCGCTACGCCTGCCGCCGTAGCCGTTCGCGCGAAGTGCGTGGCACGTGCCGCACTCAATCCGCGGACGCGCGGACGCCTGGACGCGCGTCCGCGCGTCCGCGCGGGATACCGCCGCGACGCGCCCCGTCGCACCCGCCGCGCTACAACCCCCGCAAGTGGCCGCCCTCGCACGCACGCGCGCTAGCGCGCTAGCGCGAGGCACCGCGGCAACCACGCCCGCACAACCCGCGGCCCCACCCGACGCATCCACCCCGCCACCGGACAACCCGCGTCGGCACGCTGTGCCGCACTCCCACCCACCCGGGGTAGCGTGGACGCCACGATGGACACCCTCTTCGATCTCCCCGCCGCGACCCCTGTGCGCAAGCCCGCCGCCGGCGGGCAGGCCGAGCTGCTCGACGACCTCAACCCCGCCCAGCGCGAAGCCGTCACCCATGCCGGTGGCCCGCTGCTGGTGGTGGCGGGCGCGGGATCGGGCAAGACCCGGGTGCTGACCCGCCGGATCGCCTACCTGCTGGGGCAGCGCCGCGTGCACCCCGGCGAAATCATGGCGATCACGTTCACCAACAAGGCCGCCGCCGAAATGCGCGAGCGCGTCGCCGCGCTCGTCGGGCGCCGCGCGAACGCGATGTGGGTGTCGACGTTCCACTCGATGTGCGTGCGGATCCTGCGCCGTGAAGCCAAAACGCTGGACATGTCGTCGAGCTTCTCCATCTACGACTCCGACGACACCAAGCGGCTGATCACCCTGGTGGCCCGGGACCTCGACATCGACCCGAAGCGCTACGCCGCCCGCACGCTCGCCGTGCACATCTCGAACCTGAAGAACGAGCTCACCGACCCGGAGACCGCGGCGGCGAACGCGGCCAACGACCTCGAGCGCCGCGTCGCCGAGGTCTACGTCGAGTACCAGCGGCGGCTCAACCAGGCCAACGCCTTCGACTTCGACGACCTGATCATGCGCACGGTGTCGCTGCTGCAGGCGTTCCCGGACGTCGCCGAGTACTACCGGCGGCGCTTCCGCCACGTGCTGGTCGACGAGTACCAGGACACGAACCACGCGCAGTACACGCTGGTCCGCGAGCTGGCCGGGACGGCGCCGAACGAGGCGGGCGTCGAGCCGGCCGAACTCGTCGTCGTCGGCGACGCGGACCAGTCGATCTACGCCTTCCGCGGCGCGACGATCCGCAACATCGAGGAGTTCGAGCGGGACTTCCCGAACGCGCACACCATCCTGCTGGAGCAGAACTACCGGTCCACGCAGACGATCCTGAACGCGGCCAACGCCGTCATCGAGCGGAACCCGAACCGCCGGGCCAAGCGGCTGTGGACGGACTCGGGCGACGGCGAGAAGATCGTCGGCTACGTCGCGGACAACGACCACGACGAAGCCGCGTTCGTCGCGGGCGAAATCGACGCGCTGGCGGAGAAGGGCGAAGCCGACTACTCCGACGTCGCCGTCTTCTACCGCACCAACAACCAGTCCCGCGTCTTCGAAGAGATCTTCATCCGGCTCGGCCTGCCGTACAAGGTCGTCGGCGGCGTGCGGTTCTACGAGCGCCGCGAAGTCCGCGACATGATCGCGTACCTGCGGGTGCTGGCGAACCCGGAGGACACGGTCAGCCTGCGGCGCGTGCTGAACGTGCCCAAGCGCGGCATCGGCGACCGCGCGGAAGCGGTCGTGGCGACGCACGCCGAGCGCGAGCGGATCTCCTTCGCGCAGGCGCTGCGGGACGCCGTCGAGGGCAAGGTGCCGCTGCTGAACCCGCGCTCGGTCAAGGCGATCAGCGGTTTCGTGGCGCTGCTCGACGAGCTGGGAACGCNNGGCGACGGCGGCGCGGGCGTGGTCACGCTGATGACCGTGCACACCGCGAAGGGCCTGGAGTACCCGGTGGTGTTCTGCACCGGTTGGGAGGACGGCGTCTTCCCGCACATGCGCGCGCTGGGCGACCCGACGGAGCTGGCCGAGGAACGGCGGCTCGCGTACGTCGCGATCACGCGCGCCCGGAAGCGGTTGTACGTCTCGCGCGCGATCACGCGCTCGGCGTGGGGCCAGCCGTCGATGAACCCGGCTTCGCGGTTCCTCGACGAGCTGCCGCCGGACCTGGTCGACTGGCGGCGGCTGGAGCCGTCCAGCGGCGGCTTCGGCTCGTTCGGTTCCGGTTCGCGCGGCACCCCGCGGGCGGCGACCACCTGGGGCGGCCGGCGGTCTTCTTCGCCGTCTTCGTCGGGCACGCCGTCGTTCGGGAAGGGCTGGAAGGACACGGTGGCCTTGAAGCTGGACGTCGGCGACCGCGTCAGCCACGACAAGTACGGCCTCGGCACGGTGATCTCCTGCGACGGCGTGGGCCCGCGCGCGACGGCCACGATCGACTTCGGCCAGGCGGGCAAGGTCCGCCTGATGCTCATCGGCAGCGTCCCGATGGTGAAGCTCTAGCTGTCCCGCCACTCGTCCGAGTGATTCCGGCGGCGATCTCCCCGATCGCCGCCGGAATCGTCGTACCCACCCGGTACAACGGACCCTGCGATCGAACAAAGGTTCGACGGAGGGGGTGGCGTGGTGTGGACGCGGTGCTGTTTGGGCTGCTGGCCGAAGGGGTACAAAAATACCTGCGAGGAGTCCTGGGGTCGACGGTTCCGGATCGGGGTCGGGAGCCTTCGGGGGCTTCAGGAAATCCTTCGCGTGCGGGAGCGGAGGCGTGCCGGCTGGCCGCCGCCTGGCGAGCGCTGCTCAGGCAGCACGAACTCGGCGCGGACGGGCGTTGTGTCACCTGCGGCCGGGGACGCCGCTGGACGACCAGGGCCCGGAGTGCCGCGCGTGTCCGCTCCGCGGGGGGCGCCGGGGGAGTTGTGCCCTGGGGCTGGCTGCCGGTCCGGCGCCCGGCGGAGCTGTGCACGGTGTGGCAGGTCGCGGTGGCGTACTTCATCCGGCGGTTACCGGGCGGACAGCGGTAGGTGGTTGCGGGCGCTGAGGCGCCTGTGGGCGGGTTTTCCCGGCTGGGGAATGGTTCCGGACGCGCGAGGGGTCTCGGCTCGGTCTGAGGCGCTTCCGGTGACGCGCGCGACCAGTGTCGACCTCGGCTCGGCCGGCCCGCATGGGGAAGTGCTTGCGCCGGAATCGCTCGACGCCGTCCGGCCGCTTTCGCCCGCCGGCGAAGACTTACCCGATCCGGGCGTTTGCGTTCGGCCCTCAGTGGTGAACCTTGATCTTGTGACCGGGTTCAGCACACGAGCGGCTCAGCGGAGCGCGTGCCTTCAGCGCTCTTCGACGGCTGTCGATGCCCGCCGGGTCCCGGCCGGAGCGAGTGGTCGCTCTACGGCCGGGATTCTGTGGTCGGGCGTGCTGGTGGTGCCTGCTCCCGCGCCGGGAGCGAACGGATCAGAGAACGATGCCGCGCGCGGCCAGCCAGGGCCGGGGGTCGATCTTCTTGGTGCCGTTCTGCCACACCTCGAAGTGCAGGTGCGGGCCGGTGCTCTGGCCGCGGTTGCCGATCTCGGCGATCTGCTGGCCGCACTTGACCTTCTGCCCCTCCTTGACGGAGAAGCTGTTCATGTGGCCGTAGACCTGGACCGTGCCGTCGTCGAGCTGGATCCGGACCCAGAGGCCGAAACCGCTGGCGGGGCCGGCCTCGATCACGGTGCCGTCCGAGGCGGCGTAGATCGGGGTGCCGATCGAGTTGGCGATGTCGATGCCGAGGTGGCTCGTGCCCCACCGGGCACCGAAGCCCGAGGTGAAGGTGCCGTGCGCGGGCAGGCAGGTCTTGGGCCGAGCGGCTTCTTCGGCGGCCTTCTTGGCGGCGTCGGCTTCGCGCTGCTCGCGGGCCTGCGTGACAGAGGCGCTGTCGGCGAGCTTGGCGGCCTCGGCGGAGGCGTCGACGGCGTGGCCGGTCGGCAGGAGTTCCGGGGCGCCCCCGGTGCCCGCACCTCCCGCGGTCAGCGAAGCGCTGGCGTCCTGGCTGTTGGCCAGGGGGGTGACGGCGGTGTTGGAGTCGGTGACTGTCTTGAGGGTCGAGCCCGCAGCAGCGGCGGCGAACGCACCAGCCGCAACGGCGGCAACCACGACACGGCCGCGGAGGGCCGAAGAGGGCGGGGCGATGCGGTGCGCACCCCGGACACGAACGACCGCACCTTCCAGTGCGTCCTTCAATGCCGGGGAAGGAGCTTGGCCGCCGGGGGAGCGGTGTGAAGCCAAGACAGGGCCTTCCATCGTCGGGGAGCCGGGTCGAGGACTGCGGGCGGGGGAACCCGGTGAGCCAACCTCGGGGGTGGTTTGCTCGGTGTCCTACTTCGTGACCTGACTGTAATGGGGACCCCGGGACAGTAACGAAGGGGTACCGCTGTCGGCAAGACGTGCCCCCTCTGTCGGCCGAACGGGTGGAACCGACACGGCGCTCACCTGTGGAAATCACCCAAAGTTAGAGGGGGTTTACGGCGTTCGGTGTGACTTGCCTTACAGGCTGAAAGGGTGGTGAAGACCCGCCAAGGGGCGAGCGGGCCGTCCGGAGGGCGCCGAAGCCCGGAATAACGGATTGCCAGGAGAGGTTGAAGCGCCTTCGACGACTCGCGCCCCGCCAACGGCTCCCGGGTGCCCCGAACTTGCTAGCGTCGCGGGCAATATGCCCCCACGCGCAGAGCCCCCCGGAGCAGTCTCGCGCCGCGGCGAGGCGCCGGGCTGGGCCGTGCTCGCGGTGGCTGCAGAAGCTCCCGCAGCCGGGACTGGCCGGGTTGGTGTGTCGGCCTCCGGTGCGCTTGCGCCCGCGGTTGCCT
>NZ_MUMI01000198.1 GCF_002155975.1 Amycolatopsis kentuckyensis | reverse complement strand
GCCGGGCGGGGTTGCCGAGCCGGTACTCACGGTCGCTGGACCGGGCGCTGAGCAGGTCGGTGTCCGAAGTGGACAGAAGCAGGATCACGAGGTTCCTCCTCGGGGTCCGCGCCCCGGGTCGACGGTCGCGCCGGCCGGAGTTCCTGGCTCCCGGAGCCCCGACGCACTCCCTCCCGCGGAGGGGCCATCGGATACAGCTCTCCGGTCACAGTGGCGGGACCGCCCCGGACTTCCACCGGGTTCCTCCACCTGCCGACGCGTGGGTAACGCACCCACTCTCCGGTGCCGGTGGAGCCGCGTCAAGGTGACGTTGACTGGGTAACCTGGCGGCTTGGATTCCCTTCTCCGGAGCTTCACCGCCGCGCAGTCGACCCGGCAGCCGTACCGCCACCCGACGGCGGCCGAGCTCGAAACGGCCGGAACCGGCTTCGCCGCCCTGCTCGACGGCCGCCCCCACCACCTCGCTGAGCTGGGGTTTTCCGTCGATGGCGGCGCCCTCGTCGTCCAGGAGCCCGGTACCGAGCGGGCTTGGGGGCTGTACGCGATCGACCGGTCCGCGCCGCCGTCGCTGGTCGTCGAGGTGCCGCACCCCTCGTCCGACTTGCGGACCGACCTGCTCGGCCTGGCGCTCTTCCGGCAGGTGCCGGGCGCGGTACTGGCCGTCGCGGGCGCGCACCGCCGCCGGGAGGACCCCGCGCACGACACGCGGACCGTCTTCCACGTCGTCACCACGCTGCTCGCCCGCCGCGGCCTGCCCCAGGTCCAGCTGCACGGCTTCAACGACCGGACCATGCCCGAAGCCGACGTCGTCCTCTCGGCCGGTGCCGCGGAGACCGGCGACGCGGCCCGCCGGGCGGCGGACCGCCTGGACGCCGCCGGGTTCCGCGTCCGCCGGGCCTGGGCCGAGCCCTGCCGCGGCCTGGCCGGGACGACGAACGTCCAGGGCCGGGCCGCCGACGGCACCCCGTTCCTGCACGTCGAGCTCAACCGGACGACCCGCGAGACCCGCCGCGACGACGTCGTCCGCGCACTGGCCGACGCCGACCTGCGCAAGCCCTAGGCGGACCGCTCACCCAGCCGGGGGAAGGGCTTCGTCGAGAACAGCACTTCCACGGACACCTCGAAGAACTCCGCGATCCGCAACGCCAGGTACAGCGACGGGCTGTACTCGCCGCGCTCCAGGTAGCCGATCGTCTGGTAGTGCACCCCGAGGGCCTCGGCCAGCTGCCGCCGCGAGATCGACCGCTCCGCGCGCAGCATCGCGATCCGGTTGTAGACGACTTCACTCATGACTACCCCACACGCTGCATGGCCTTCTGCCGCCGTTCGGCCAGTGACGAGCCGGCCTCGCGCCGCGCCATGCGGCGGAGCAGGATCGGGGCCAGTGCGAAGCCGGCCGCCGCCCACGCGAGCAGCACCACCAGGGTCGCCACCGGCCGCCACGACTGGCCGATCTCGACGGCGAGCGCGCTGTCCGGCAGCAGCGCCGAGCGCATCCCGAGGCCGAGCCAGTACATCGGGAACACCTGCCCGACGTCCTGCAGCCAGCCCGGCAGCGAGGTGATCGGGTAGAAGATCCCCGAGATCGCGCCCATGCCCATGACCGGCAGGGTGATCAGCCCGATCGCGCGCGGGCTGCTGGTCAGCGCCCCCAGCGCCGCGCCGATCGGCATCGTCGCGACCATGCCGAGCACCAGCACTCCGAGCAGGTGCAGGTACGACCAGACGCCGTCGGGCGCCAGCACGGGGAACGCGAACAGGCACGGGACCAGGACCGCGATGATGGACGTGAGCTGAGCCAGCGACAGCGCCGTCGTCTTCCCGACCAGGTAGCCGAGCATCCCGTTCGGGGTCGCCTTCGCCCGCAGCAGCGTGCCGTCTTCGCGGTCGACGGCCAGGTAGCCCGCCGCGGCGGTCAGGCCGTTGAACACGATGCCGGCGCCGAGCACGCCGGGCACGGTCGCCGCGCCCAGCGAGAACGACGTGCCGGGCAGCGTGGCGTTGCGCATGAAGAACAACGTACCGAGGAAGAGCACCACGAAGACGAGCTGCCCCACCACGTCGTCGACGTTGGTCCACGTCTGCTTGAACTCGATCCAGCCCCGGGCCACGCCGGTGCGCAGGGCGGTGGTCCTGGCGTTCATCGCGCACCCGCTTCCTGGAGGCCGAGCTCCGTCTCGCCGCCGGTCTCCGCGCGGTGGACCAGCGTCATGTAGGTGTCCTCCAGCGACGCCCGCCGGACCTCGAGGTCCGCGACCGCCTCGCCGTGCTGCTTGAACAGGTCGTACACGTACTTCGTCGCTTCGGTCGTCGAGTGGACGAAGCGCTGCCCGCCGACGCTCCAGCGGACCTCGGCCTCCCCGGAGATCTGCCTGCTGAGCTGGTCGGCCGAGCCGTCGGCGATGATCCGCCCGCCGTTGAGGATGAGGATCCGGTCGGCCAGCTTCTCGGCCTCGTCGAGGTCGTGCGTGGTCAGCAGGATCGTGGTGTCGAGCTCGTCGGTCAGGCGGTGCACCAGGTCGTGGAACTCGCGCCGGGCCTCGGGGTCGAAGCCCGCGGTCGGCTCGTCGAGGAACAGCAGCTCGGGCCGCCCGACGATGCCGATGGCGACGTCGAGCCGCCGCCGCTGGCCGCCGGAGAGCTGCTTGAGCTTCTTGTGCGCGTGCTCGGTGAGCCCGACCGCCGCCATCAGCTCGTCGGCGTCCCACGGCCGCGGGTGCGACGCTGTCGAGTACGGCGCGTAATACCGGCCGAGGTGTGCGAGCAGCTCGCGGACCCGCCACTTCCCGTGGTCACGCCAGGATTGGAGCACGACCCCCAGCCGTGCCCGCCAGTCCTCGCCGCCGTGTGCCGGGTCGACGCCCAGCACACTGACCTCGCCGGCCGACCGCATGCGGAAGCCCTCGAGGATTTCGATGGTCGTCGTCTTGCCCGCGCCGTTCGGCCCGAGCAGGCCGACGACCTCGCCCCGGTACGCCTCGAACTCGACGCCGTGGAGCACGTCGTTCGTGCCGTACCGCATCCGCAACCCGCGCACGCGGACGACGGGATCGGCTGGATCTCTCATCGCGATGACCCCCCATCTGACTGATGCGATCGAATGTAGCACACATACTACATTTGATCAGACTTCTGCGGTCCCGGGAACTTGACCCGTGGTCATCCGGTTCGCCGGGCATGGGAACTTGGCTGGGCCTCGCCCTCCCGGGCGGCGTGGTGATCCTGCTGGTCATGGCCGCGATCGAGCTGCGGCCGCGCAAGAACGGCTCGCGCTTCAAGGCGCGGCTGTCCGCCACGTACATCGAAGAGACCACCGCCTTCCTCTACGGGACCAAGCGGCGTGAGCTGGAACACCGGGAAACGATGTCGATGCTCGTCGAGCAGGACGCCGAAGGCGCACCCCCCTGGCGTGACGTGGACCTGGACGCCGGAGTCG
This sequence comes from Amycolatopsis kentuckyensis, assembly GCF_002155975.1. Taxonomy (GTDB): domain Bacteria; phylum Actinomycetota; class Actinomycetes; order Mycobacteriales; family Pseudonocardiaceae; genus Amycolatopsis; species Amycolatopsis kentuckyensis. The sequence continues at coordinate 20,544 of NZ_MUMI01000198.1, read as the reverse complement.
CCCGGATCCGCCCCCGTTCGGACCCGCCGGAGCCGCAGAACCGCCAGCTACAGTGACCCCATGCCGACCCCAGCACGTGTGCGAGCCGACGCGTGCCCCGGTGTTTTCGCACCCCACGACGCCGCCGACGGGCCATTGGCCCGCGTGCGCCTGCCGGGCGGCACGATTTCCGCAGTGCAGCTGCACGCGCTGGCCGACGCGGCCGAAGCGTGCGGCGACGGCGATCTCCACCTCACTTCGCGCGGCAACGTCCAGCTGCGCGGCGTCACCGAGCCCGGTCTCGCGGCCCGGCTGGCCGACGCGGGTCTGCTGCCGTCCCCGCCGCACGAGCGGGTCCGGAACGTCCTCGCGTCGCCGTTGAGCGGACTTCGCGGCGGCCTCGCCGACGTCCGCGGCCTCGCGGCGTCGCTGGACCGGGGGCTGTGCTCGACGCCGGAACTCGCGTCGCTGCCCGGCCGGTTCCTCTTCGCGTTCGACGACGGCCGCGGCGACGTCGCGGGCGAAGGCGCCGACGTCTGCTGGCTCGCGGTGGGACCGTCCGAAGGCACGCTGCTGCTCGCGGGCGGTGACACGGGACGGCGGGTGGCCCGCGCCGACGCCGTCGCGACGCTGATCGAGGTCGCGCTCGACTTCCTCCGCGTGCGCGGGTCGGCTTGGCGGGTTGCGGAACTCGACGACCCGGCCTGGCGGGGAACGCCGGTGCCGCGGCCCCCGGCGGAAATCCCGGCCGGACTCATCGAGCGCGACAGCGGTCTCGCGGCGGCCGTCGTGCCGCGGTTCGGGCAGCTTTCGGCGGCACAGGCCCGTGCGCTGGCGGAGTTCGGCCCCGCGCTGGTCACGCCGTGGAAGTCCGTGGTGCTGCCGGACGTGCCCGCCGACGTCTTCGACCGGCTGGGCTTCGGCGGCGAGGCCCTGGGGACCACCGCGTGCATCGGCCGCCCGGGCTGCGCCAAGTCGCGCGCCGACGTCCGGGCCGACGCGGTGTTCCGGCCGGGCCTGCGCGCGCACTTCTCGGGCTGCGAACGGCGGTGCGGCAAGCCGTCGCAGTCCCATGTGGACGTTGTCGCCGAAGCGGGGGGCTACCGCATCGACGGCCGCTGGGTGCCGCTCGACGAGATGGAAGGGAACCTGTGATCGACTACCTGCGGGACGGTGCCGAGATCTACCGGCACTCGTTCGCCACGATCCGCGAGGAGGCGGACCTGGCGATCCTGCCCGACGACGTGGCCGGGTGCGCGGTCCGGATGATCCACGCCTGCGGCATGGTCGATCTGGTCGACGACCTGCGCTACACGCTCGACGTCGTCGAGTCCGGCCGCGCGGCACTGGAAGCCGGCGCGCCGATCCTGTGCGACGCGCAGATGATCGCCAGCGGCGTCACCCGGCGTCGCCTGCCCGCGGCCAACGAGGTGCTCTGCACGCTGTCGGACCCCAGCGTCCCTTCGCTCGCCGAGCGGATGGGCACCACGCGCTCGGCCGCGGCCCTGGAACTATGGCGCGACAAGCTGCCCGGCTCGGTGGTGGCGATCGGCAACGCGCCGACGGCGCTGTTCCGCCTGCTGGAGATCCTCGACGAAGGTGTCGGCGCGCCCGCGGCGATCATCGGCGTCCCGGTCGGGTTCGTCGGCGCGGTCGAGTCCAAAGTGGAGCTGGCCAAGCGGGCCCCGGCCCCGTACCTGGTGGTGCACGGCAGGCGAGGTGGCAGCGCGATGGCCGTCGCGGCGATCAACGCACTCGCGAGCGCGGAAGAATGACCGGCACGCTGTACGGCGTCGGGCTCGGCCCCGGCGACCCGGAACTGATGACGGTCAAGGCGGCGCGCCTGATTTCCGAAGCGTCGGTGATCGCGTACCACTGCGCGCGGCACGGCCGCAGCATCGCGCGCTCGGTCGCCGAGCCGTACCTGCGCGAGGGGCAGCTCGAGGAGAAGCTCGTCTACCCGGTCACGACCGAGACGACCGACCACCCGGGCGGCTACGAGGGCGCGATCGCCGACTTCTACGAGCTGAGCGCGAAACGGCTGGCCGAGCACTTGGACGCCGGGCGGGACGTGGTCCTGCTCTGCGAGGGCGACCCGTTCTTCTACGGCTCGTACATGTACATGCACGAGCGGCTCTCCGGCCGGTTCGAGGCGGTCGTCGTCCCGGGCGTGACGTCGGTGAGCGCGGCGTCGTCGGTCATCGGCCGCCCGCTGGTGCAGCGCGACGAGGTGCTGACGGTGCTTCCGGGCACGCTGCCGGCCCCGGAACTGGCCCGCCGTCTCGCGGACACCGACGCGGCGGCGGTGCTGAAGCTGGGCCGGACGTTCTCGTCGGTGCGGGAGGCGTTCGCGGAAGCGGGCAAGCTGGACGACGCTGTGTTCGTCGAGCGTGCGACGTGGGGGCAGCAGCGGATCGAGCCCCTGGCATCGGTGGATCCGTCGACGGTGCCGTACTTCTCGCTGGCGTTGCTGCCTTCGCCGGCTTATGCGTCCCGGGTTTCTCCCGCGGCTCCGGTTCCTTCGCCTTCTTCGGGCGGCGAAGTCGTCGTCGTGGGTCTCGGTCCGGCCGGTCCGGAGTGGCTGACCCCCGAAGCGGCCGCGGAACTCGACGCGGCGGAGCACCTCGTCGGGTACGGGCCGTATGTGGCGCGGGTGCCGCAGAAGGCGGGCCAGCAGCGGCACGCGTCGGGTAACCGCGTCGAGGCGGACCGGGCTCGCGAGGCCCTGGACCTGGCCGCTGCCGGTGCCCGCGTGGCGGTCGTCTCCTCGGGCGACCCGGGGGTGTTCGCGATGGCGTCGGCGGTGCTGGAGCAGGTGTCGGCCGGGCACGGCGCGGGAGTCCGGGTCCGGATCGTCCCGGGTGTGACGGCGGCCCAGGCGGCGGCGTCCCGGGTGGGCGCGCCGCTGGGCCACGACTACTGCGTGCTCTCGCTGTCGGACCGGCTGAAGCCGTGGGAGATCATCGAAAAGCGCCTCGACGCGGCGGGCGAGGCGGACCTGGTGCTGGCGCTGTACAACCCGGCGTCCCGGTCCCGGACGACCCAGCTGGCCGACGCCCGTTCCGTGCTGCTCCGCCACCGTTCGCCGGAGACGCCGGTGGTGGTGGCGCGGGACGTGGGCGGGCCGGAGGAAGACGTCCGGATCACGACGCTCGGTGACCTGGATCCGGCCACGGTGGACATGCGCTGCCTGCTGATCGTGGGGTCCAGCCGCACCCGGGTGGAAGACGGTGTCGTCTGGACCCCACGCAGCTACTAGCCGAGCGCGGCCAGGAACGCCGCGCCGTTGGGCGAACCGATGCCGGTGACGTCGTCGTAGCCGGTGCGGACGTGGATCGTCAGCACGGCGTCGGCACCGAGTGAACGCAGGCTCGCCGCCGAGTAGCCGGCCGAGGCGTCCACCGAGTTGTTGTAGTTGACCCGGGCGACGGCCATCGGCGACGGCGGCTGGCGGACGTCGTGGAAGGCCGAGCTGCCCGCCTTCGCGTACAGCAGCGGGTTCGCGAAGCCGAAGGTGCGGCCCGCCTGCTGCTGCGCCAGCGCGACGAACGCGGCGAACAGCGGTGACGCCAGGCTCGTGCCGCCGATGCGGTACTCGCTGTACTTCGCCGTGCCGTCCGGGAACGCCTGCGTCTGCCCGACGAGGAAGCCGGTGTTCGGGTCGGCCAGCGCGGCCACGTCCGGCACCGCGCGCATCGGCTGCGGGCGCGCGCCGTTCGCCGTCGCGATCGCGTTCGGCACCACCCCGGCCTGGTAGGCGGGCTGGGGGAACAGCCGGCTCGTGCCGCCGCCGGCGCCGCCGAAGAACTCACCCGGCGGCGTCGGCACCCAGGTGCCGTTCGTCAGCGTCGACCGCCCGGTCTCCCAGCCGGTCTCGAACAGGTACTCGCCGTTCTTGCCGACACCCAGCGAGGTGCCGCCGACCGCGGTCACCCACGGGCTCGCGGCGGGCCAGTCCGGCGTCGCGTTCGGGAAGTTCGCCGCGATGCCGTCGGTCTCGTCGGCGTTGTCACCGCTGGAGAAGTAGACGCCGATGCCGGTCGCGGCCGCCTCGATCAGCGTGTCGTTGAACGGCTTCACGTAGCCGGGCGGCAGCAGCTCGGTCGAGAACCCGTAGGAGTTCGTCACGATCGACGCGAGGTGCTGGTCGACGACGTGGTTCATCGCCGCGTCGAGGTCCTGGTAGTTGTTCGGCGAACCGACGTACACGATGTTCGCGCCCGGGGCGATGCTGTGCACCGCCTCGACGTCGAGGGTTTCCTCGCCGTACCAGCCCTGCGGGTCCTGGGCCGGGTTCTGCGGCCGGTGGTACACCCCCGGCGGCGCGACCTGGGTGAACTGGTTGCCGGCCAGCTGCGGCAGCCCGTGCCGCCGCGAGTAGGTGTTGACGTCGGAAAGGATGGTCGGCGACGCGTAGGCGTCGATGATCGCCACGGTCTGGCCCTTGCCGTCGTTCCCGCCGGCGATCGCCTGCTGGACGCCATACGCGCTCTGCAGCTGCGAAGGCGTGTACCCGCACGGCGCCCACGGGTTCGGGTGCCCGTAGGCGTCCGGAACCTGGACGCCGTCCGGGGTCGGGGTGGTCGCGGTGGTCTTCTCGCCGTAGTAGGCGGAGCAGGGCGGGGCGTTGACGAAGGCGGGCGACGGCGTCGCGGCCGGTCCGGCCGACGGCTGGAGCAGCGCGAAGGACTCGTCGAGCCCGATCACGGCGCTGACGCTCGCGGGGAGGCCGGCCGGCAGCGACAGGTCCTGCTCGGGCGCGCGGAGCGTCTTCCCGGCGACCTCGAACTCGCCGAAGCTCGTGCCGAACGCGGCCGCGGCCTGCGCGACGGTGCCTTCGGCCTGCACGTACCGGCGGTTGCCGGGGGTGTAGCCGACGTCGAAGCCGGCCTTGCGCAGCCACTGCTGCACCGCGCCCACGTCGTTCGCCGACGGCGCGAACTGCTGCCGGAACTGCGCGGCCGTCAAGAACCGGCCGTATTCGGCGGAGCCGGGAGTCGAGACGCGGTTCGCGGTGGCGGCCGCGTCGCCGGTCCAGCCGAGATAGACCCGGAACGCCACATTGTCCGCCGAATTCGCCGATCCGGTGCGCGCGGACGATTTCGCCCAGGCTGGGACGCTGCCCGGCAACGCGGTCCGGCCGCCGGCTTCGGCGGTCCCGGTCAGGAGCGCGGCGGTCGTCACGGCCGTGGCGGCCAGTGCGATCAGCCGAAAGGCGGGTCTGCGCATCGCTGGTCCTCCTCGCGGAACTCGCCCCCGCGGCGGTGAAGGGGCGGTTCGAAAGCTAGTTCCGGAAAAGCGAATTGACCAGTCCCGTGATCGAGAAGATGCCGGTAATGGATATTTCGGGCGGTGTTTTCTTCACGACTTAAACGTGTTAACAAGAAAGGAAGTGGTGGGCTGCGATTCGCGACACCCAGAGTAGAATTCCGGAGTACCGCAGCCCACCGATCGGCCGAACCGCCCCGGCCGATGACGGCCTCAGACCGCCGGGTGGACGACGATGTCCCCGAGCCGGGTGCGGGCGCGGATCTTGACGTGGCCGCCGGGGTTGGCCGGCAGGGAGTTGCGGACCGCGCCCTTCGTGCTCTCGGCGTCCACCGAGGCGGCGAGGCCCTCGCCGACACCGACGTCGATGCCGCCGGAGGCGTTGGTCAGCTCCGCCCGGCCACCGGTGAGCCGGCCGATCCGGAGGGGACAGTTGCCGGCACTGGCCACGACGTCGCCGTCCGCGCGCTCGACGTCGAAGCTGCCGCTCGCGGTGCCGAACTCGACGTCGGACCGGGCGTGGCCGATCCGGACCCGGCCGGTCGAACCCTCGTACTTGAAGGCGCCTTCGACCTCGCCGATCCGCAGCCCGGCCGCGCCGCCTTCGATGCCGGCGGACCCGGCGACGTGCCCGATCTCGACGGCACCGGCCGCGAGGTTCGCCCGCAGCCCGGCGACGCGGTCGAGCCGGACCTGCCCGGAGGCCAGGTTCAGCTCGCAGTCGCCGAGCGGGCCGTCGGCGTGCACGTCGGTCCACGCCGTGTTCACGACCAGGCCGGACCCGGCGGGCAGCTCGATCGTGATGGCAACCGAACCGGTCTTGGCCCCCGACCTGGTGGTCTTGATCGACAGGGCGCCGTCGGTGAACCCGACCTCGGTCCGCTCGGCCACCTGCACGTCGGACTTGCTCGCGTGGTCGACCGGTTCGACCCGCACCACCGTGTCGGTGCGCTCGCTCGCGGTGACGCGGACGCGGGCGCCCGCGGTGGTCATCGTGGCGGTGATCGGCTCCGGCGTGACGAAGGTGTGCATCGTGGTTCCCCTTGCTGTGTGCCCGTGGCGGGTTGATGGGATCACCATCGCCGCCCCGCCGGACACACAGCTGACACCGGTCTGACACCGGCCGGGCCTACCGCGTCGGGTCCTTGCCGTTCGGCTGGCGCGGCCCCGGTCCCGGCGACCACCAGCCCGGCACCGTCTTCTCCCCGTGCACCACCGTCGGCGCGATGCCCTCGGTGAACGGCTCGATCTGCAGCAGCTGGCCCCACGACTGGCTCGGCTGGCCGATCAGGTAGCTCGGCACCTCCGGCTCCTCGGCCAGCTCCTCCAGCCAGCCGATCGGCCCGCCGTTCGTCGAGGACGCCCACTGGGCCTCGTCCGCCAGGCCGCCCGCCGTGATGCGGTAGTCGGGGACCTGGGAGATCCCGTCGTGGGACGTCACCGGCTGGACGCACGGGTACACGAACGACGCCGGCCAGTCCACGTACACCGGCTTCGAGCCGATGCGGTCCGTCAGCGTCGTGAACGTCGGGACGCGCGGGGCCGAGGCCGCGATCCAGCCGTCCTCCGTCAGGTCGTTGTCGACGATGTTGATGCGGACCGCGTTCGTCTCCGGCGGGAGGTCGCGCAGGTTGATGCGCGTGTCGTTCCAGCCGTTGGTGCCCGAGCCCGGCGGCAGCATGAACTGGCTGCGCAGGACCTTCACGCCGTCCGGGGTGTCGACGCCGTAGTCGAGGCTGACCGACGTCGGACGGCGGGCCGCCCCGGCCGTCGCCACCACGATCTGGCCGTCGGCCGGCTTCTCCGTCAGCGCGTACCAGTCGCTGCGCAGCCGCCCGGCGCGCGTCTCCGGGTCGAGGTAGCTCGACCACATCGGGACCTTGTCCGGCGTGAACCCGTGCGGGGGCTCGGCCAGGGGGTCCTTGTCGTCGACCGGGCGGGTGTGGAAACCGGTCTGGACGCGGCCGTTGTCCTGGTCGGGGTTCGGCAGCGGCGACTCGGGCTCCTTGGGCTTCTCCGCGACGGTCCGCTGCTCGGCCTGGGTGTGCAGGATGCTGGTCGCCGCGTCGCGCTCGACCATCACGTGGTCGGAGAGGTTGCAGCTCTTGCCGAACAGGTGCCCGACGTTCGCCGCGCCCAGGCTGTAGCTGCCGGACTGGTTGTGGATCGCCCACGCCATCGTGACGAACTCGCCCGCCGCGACCAGGCCGCAGACCACCACCAGCGACAGCGACCCGAGCCGCAGCGCGCGCAGCCGGCCTTCCTGCGGCTGGTCCGGCAGGCCCGGCCGGTGCGCGCGGACGTTCTCGACGAACGCGTAGATCCCGGCGACGGCGGCCGCCACCAGCAGGATCGTGGACAGGCCGATGCCGCCGATCGACGGCGCCACGTTCGTCCACTGGACGCCGAGGCGCGAGACGAACCAGTACGTGTTGGGCCCGGTCGCCGCCAGCGCGCCGACGACCAGCAGACCGGCGAGGAAGGCCGCGCGATTGCGTTTGGACCGCAGCACGGTCGAGCTGGTCGCGAGCGCGGTCAGCGCCGCCATCGACGCGCCGACCGCGGCGAACGCGCCGAAGTGGTGCGTCCACTTCGTCGGCGTCAGGGCCAGCAGCAGGAAGAACAGCGCCGTCGTGCCGATCAGGCGCCGCGCCGGGCCGAGCGACGCGCCGGGGATGCGGCTGCGGCGCAGCAGCATCACCAGGCAGGTTGCGGTGCACAACACGATCAGCAGCACCGGGAACCGGCGCGGCGCCGAGCCGTCCGGCAGGTCGGCGAACAGCAGCTGGTAGCGCGCGAGCTCCTGGAACCACGAGAGGTTCGGGCCCACCTGGGTGCGGATCCGGGTCGCTTCCTGGACGGTCGCGAACGTCTGGTCGGCGAACACGACGACCAGCACGAGCAACCCGGCCGCGGCGATGGGCGCGAGCACCGGGATCCAGCCGTTTTCGGTCGCGCGCTGGCGGATCAGCTTGAACAGGGGCCGCGCGGCGACCAGGAACGGCGCCACCGCGATCAGCCCGGTCGGCGTCGCGGCCAGGGTGAACCCGGCGGCGGTCAGGCCGAGGCACAGGGGCAGCAGCCGCCGCGTCACCAGCGCGCGCTCCACGGCGCAGATCGCCAGCAGCGAGCCGAGCGCGGCCACCGGTTCCGGGCGGACACCGTTGTTGTAGGGCATCCACCAGATCAGGAACACCGTCGCGGCGGCCCAGCTGGCCGGGCGGCTGGTGCGGATCTGGGTGCCCAGCCGCGGCATCACTTCGCGGCTGATCAGCAGCCAGCTGAGCACGCCGAGCAGGAACGACGGCAGCCGGATCCACGGCGGCACCGTGCTGACGTGCGTCATCAGCTCGAAGACGTGGTAGAACCAGCCGAACGGCGCCTCGGCGACGCCGAACCAGCGGTGGTAGTTCGTCAGGTAGCCGGTCGCCTCGGTGACCCGGGCCATCGTGAGGATGTAGCCGTCGTCCGAGGTCACCGGCCCGATGAAGACCCACGCGCCGAGCGCGGCGATCACCGTCACGTCCCGCATCGTCAGCCGCCACCAGCCGACCGGGGCCCAGCGCGGCGCGCGTCTCGCGAAGCCGGAGTCGCGGCGCCAGACCGCGATCAGGGAGCCGATCAGCGACAGCACGGCGAGCACTCCGACGACGATCTTCAGCGCGGTCGGCGACGTCTGGTACCGCGTGTCCGGCACGATCGAAACGTGCAGGCCGGCGATCGGGTCCTTGCTCGAGTTGATCGAGGAGTAGATGCCGACCACGCGGGGCCGGACGTCGCCGTTCGCGTGGAAGACCGGCGTCCCGGCCACGGCCAGGGTCATCTGCGTCGCGTCGACGTCCAGCTCGATGTCGCACTTCTCGGCGGGCAGCGGCTGCTGGGCGATCTGCTGGCCCTGGCTCGAGGCGAGCAGCACGCCGTTGTCGATGCGCAGCTGCAGGCCGACGCCGTTGCCGGCCTTCGGGTCGGTGCGGCCGTCCGGCACGGTGGCGAACAGCAGGCCGGGGCCGTTCGTGCGGGCGTCGACCGAACGGATGACCGCGCACGGCACTTCGGCCCGCAGGTCCTGGGCCCAGTACCCGGTCAAGGGCGCGTTGACGGAGCGGGTGTCGCTGCCGGTCGGCCAGACGACCTCCGCCGTGTCCTGCACCACCGGCAGGAAGGGGAAAGCCAGCGCGCACAAGGCCGAGAGCAGCCCCAGCGCTACGGCAATCAGACGCATCGGCGCAACGCTAACGGGTCAGAGCTCGGCGGTTGACGCAGCCCCCGGGTCACGCGGGGTGAACCGCCCGTGGTGTACCGCCGCGGACAGGGGGCGGCGGCTGCGCCAGCCGTGGCGCTCGAGGTCCGGAACGGTCTCCAGCTTGCTGACCGGTCCAGCGCAGAGCCACGCGACCGGCCGGACGCCGTCCGGGATGCCGAGCAGCTCGCTCAGGAAGGGCTCGCGGTAGAAGCTGACCCACCCGACGCCCAGGCCTTCCGCGGTCGCGGCCAGCCAGAGGTTCTGGATCGCGAGGCACACCGAGTAGAGGCCGGCGTCGGCGATGGCGTGCCGGCCGAGCACGTCGGGCGCGCCCCGCGCCGGGTCGTAGGTGACGACGATGCCGAGGCTCGCCTGGAGGATGCCTTCGATCTTGATGTTCGCGAAGGTGCCGGCCCGGTCTTCGGCGAGCTGCCCGGCGAAGACCTCCCGCTCCTCGTGGACGTGCTTGGCGAACTTCTCGCGCGTCGCAACGTCGTCGACCAGCACGAAGTCCCACGGCTGCGTGAGCCCGACGCTCGGCGCGGCGTGCGCGGCCTCGAGGATCCGCGTCAGGGTGGCCCCGGGGATCGGCTCGCCGGTGAACTCGCCGCGGACGTCCCGCCGCTTGCGCAGGACTTCGTAGAACTCTTCGATCATCGGTGCAGGACCCATTCGACGGCTTCGGGGACGGTTTCGGCGGTCTCCGTGCGCGGCCGCGGCGGCCGCCGGACCACGACGACGGGCAGGCCGAGTTCGCGGGCCGCGGTCAGCTTCGCGCTGGTCTGAGGGCCACCGGAGTCCTTGGTGACCAGGACGTCCACCCGCCCGAGCAGCGCGCGCTCGGCGGCCAGCTCGTAGGGCCCGCGGGCGAGGAGGAGTTCGTGGTGCCGTGGCAGCGGCGGCTCGGGCGGATCGACGCAGCGGATGAGGAACCACAGGTCGTCGAGGTGCGCGAAGGCCGGGAGGCCCTGGCGGCCGCTGGTGAGGAACACCCGGTTGCCCAGGTGGGGGAGCTGCCGGGCGGCGTCGGCGAGATCGTCGGCCCAGTGCCAGACGTCCTGCGGTCCCGCTCGCCAGCCCGGCCGCGCGAGCCTCAGCAGCGGCGTTTGCGTCAGTTCGGCCGCTTCCGCCGCGTTCGCGCCGATGCGCTCGGCGAAGGGGTGGGTCGCATCCACGACGGCGGTGACCCGGTTCTCGCGCAGGTACCGCGCGAGACCCTCGGAGCCGCCGAAGCCGCCTACGCGCACTTCGCCGACGGGGAGCCGCGGCCGTGCGACGCGTCCCGCCAGCGAAGAGACAACGTGCACGCCGTGCGCGGCGAGCACTTCGGCGAGCTGCCGGGCTTCGCCGGTCCCGCCGAGGACGAGGATCACGAGGAGCGCCCGTAGCCGACGGCCTCGCGCCAGCGGTCCAGCGTACGCAGGTTGGCGAGGGTTTCCGCCCAGGTCAGCTCGGGTGCCTGCCGGTCTTCGACGTGCGCGGCGACGTGGTCCGCTTCCCGCGCGAAGACGCCTTGGGTGGCTTCGACCTCGATGACCTCGGACGCGCCGCCGGCCGGCGTCAGGATGATCTGCGAGACGCCGGGGTGGCGCAGCGGGTGGATCCACGCCGGCTGCGGGATGTGGATCTGCCCGTCCGAGCCGAAGACGCGGATGCCGTCCTCGCGGGTGAGCCGGATCCCGCACGAGATCGTCGCGAGGATGTCGCCGGGCAGGCGCAGCAGGCCGGTCGCCCACTCGTCGACGCCGGTGGCGGACAGGTGCGCCATCCCGCTGACCTCGGTCGGTTCGACGACGTCCTGCCCGGTCGCGGCCTGCGCGACCAGCCGCGCCAGCGACGTGCAGTAGCAGCCGACGTCCAGGATCCCGCCGCCCCCGAGCGCCGGATCGCTCAGCCGGGCGGTCTCCTCCGGGTTGCTGTCGAAGGAGAAGGTGGTGTCCACCGCCCGGACCTCGCCGATGGCACCGGACGAGATCAGCTCGGCCAGCCGCCGCGTCTGCGGGTGCAGCCGGTACATGAACGCCTCCATCAGGAAGACGTCGTGCGCCCGGGCGGCGGCGATCACCTCCTCGGCATCGGCCGCGGTGATCGTCAACGGCTTCTCGCACAGCACGTGCTTTCCCGCTTCGGCGGCGGCGATGGCCCACTGCTTGTGCATGGCGTGCGGGGTGGAGACGTACACGGCGTCGACGTCCGGGTCGGCGAGGAGTTCTTCGTAGCTGCCGTAGGCCTTCGGGATGTCGAAGCGCGTGGCGAAGTCCCGCGCACGATCGGCGTCCCGCGCGGCGACGGCGCCGAGGACGCCGTGTTTGCTCTCGTCGACGCCCGCGGCGAAGTGGGCGGCGATGGTCCCGGCGGCCAGCAGGCCCCAGCGCAGTTCCGTCACAACGACTCCGGTTGGTTCGCCCGGTCCCGGGCACTCGAGTAGAGGAAGCTGTCGGGAAAGTTCGTGGCGCCGAGCACCCGCCCGACGAAGATGGTGGCGGCGCGCGTCATCCCGGCTTCGCGCACCAGCGCGGGCAGCTCGCCGAGCACCCCGCGCACGACGGTTTCCCCGGGCTGACTCGCCAGCGCGACCACGGCGACGGGACAGTCTTCGCCGTAGTGCGGCCGGAGTTCCTCGGCCACCCGTTCGACGTGGTTGATGGCGAGGTGCAGCGCGAGCGTGGCCCCGGTCGCGGCAAAGGCGCCGAGGGTCTCGCCGGGCGGCATCTTGGTGGAGCGCGCCTGAACCCGGGTGATCACCAGGCTCTGCCCGATTTCGGGCACGGTGAGCTCCCGCTTCAGCGCGGCGGCCGAAGCGGCGAAGGCGGGCACGCCGGGCACGACCTCGTAGGGAACCCCGGCGGCATCGAGCCGCCGAACCTGCTCGGCGACGGCGCTGTAGAGCGACGGATCACCCGAGCACAGCCGCGCGACCTCGTGCCCGGCCCCGTGGGCCTCGACCAGCTTCGCGACGATCTGCTCGAGGCTGAGGTTCGCGGTGTCGACGAGCTCGGCTCCGGGAGGGCAGTAGGCCAGCAGGTCGGGCGGGGTCATGCTGCCGGGGTAGAGGCAGACCCCGCAGCGGGCGAGCAGGTCCCGCCCCCGCACGGTGATGAGGTCGGCGGCGCCGGGCCCGGCGCCGATGAAGTGCACGGTCATCGGCCGCTCCGGAGAGCCGGGCCGCCAGGGCTGCGGCCGGCTGCGGTCGGCTGCCGCCGGGTCCGGTCGCCGAGGGCGGCCGGGTGCCGGTTCGCCGGGAAGCCCGCGGGCATGGGCGCCCAGCGGGTGGCCGGGCGTCCGGCCTCGTGCCGGTCCGCCGCCGGCCCGGCGAGGCCCGAGCGCACGGCCGTGAGCCGAGGCCCGGTCGTCGGCTGCCCCGCGGCCGTCGCCGACCAGCCGGCGGCCGGGTGTCCGGCCTCCCGCGCATCCGCCGCCGCCCCCGCGATGCGCGAGCGCACGGCCGTGACCCGTGGCCCGATCATCGGCTGCTCCACTGAGTCACCACGCGCGCCGGGGTCCAGCCCGTGAAGCCGCCCAGGGGGGCCGCCCGCTCGACGCCGATCCGCAGCAGCTCCCCTCCGTGCTCCTCGTACGCCCGCGCCAGGGCCTGCTCGGCCTCCAGCGTCACCCCGTGCGCCACCACCCGTGCGCCGGTGGCCACGCACGCGTCCAGTACGCCCGGCGCCGTCACGCCGCCTCCGATGAAGACCGCGTCCGGTGCGGGCAGCGCGCTCAGCGCTTCCGGTGCTTCCCCCGCCACCACCTCCAGTTCCGGTACTCCCAGATCCAATGCGTTCCGGCCGATCCGCTCGGCCCGCTCCGCGGAGCGCTCGATCGCGACCGCACGGTTCAGCCCGTGCAGCCGGGACCACTCGATGCCGACGCTGCCCGCGCCCGCGCCGACGTCCCACAACAGCTCGCCGGGACTCGGCGCGAGGCGGGCCAGCGCCGACACTCGCAGGTCGCGCTTGGTCAACTGCCCGTCGTGGGCGTACACGTCGTCCGGGATGCCGATCAGCGGCAACGCCGGACCCGTGCACTCCAGCGCGAACACCGTCAGCGGTCCGGGATCGCCGGCCCAGCCGTCGGAGACGCGCTCGTCGGGCCCGCCCAGGTTCTCCAACGCGATCAGCTCGCTCTCGCCATAACCCCGCACGGTGAGCAGGGAGCGCAGAGCGGGCGCGTCGGCACCCAGGACGAGCACTCGCCGGCGCGGCGCCAGTACCCGGGCGACGCGGGCCGACGACCGGCCGACGATGGTGACCACCTCGGTCTCTTCGGCGGACCAGCCCAGCCGTGCCCGGGCCAGTGTCACCGAGGAGACCGCAGGCAGCGCCTCGACCTCGTATCCATGGGCCACCAATGTAGAACCCACCCCCGACAAAAACGGATCTCCGCTGGCCAGGACGCAGATCCGGGCGCCTTCGTGCTCGGCGATCACCGCGTCCAGCCCCGGCAGCAACGGCGTCGGCCACGCCTGCGCCGGGACCTCCTCGGGCAGGTAGTCCAGCTGCCGGGGCGCCCCCAGCACGATGTCGGCGGCAAGCACCGCGGCTCGCGCCTGTTCCGACAAGCCGGGCCAGCCGTCGGCACCGATCCCGACCACGGTCAGGCGGTTCGCGGAGCCCGCGGACCGAAGTGATTCTTCGCGCACGATTTCCCACCCTAAGCGAGGCATGCGCTGTGCGATGATCGGCCGGTCGCCGACCTCAGGAGCGCTGTTGAAGCCGTACCCGTTCACCGCCGTCGTCGGGCTGCCGGACCTGCGCCTGGCGCTGGTCCTCTCCTCGATCTCGCCCGCCGTCGGCGGGGTGCTGGTGCGCGGCGAAAAGGGCACCGCGAAGTCGACCATGGTCCGCGCGCTCGCGGGCCTGCTGCCGGGGGTCGACGTCGTCGACGGCTGCCGGTTCTCCTGCGATCCCACAGCCCCCGACCCGCTCTGCCCGGACGGCCCGCACGACGACGCCAAGAGCCACCGGCGCCCCGCAAAACTGGTCGAACTCCCGGTCGGCGCGGCCGAAGACCGCGTCATCGGGAGCCTGCACCTGGAACGAGCGCTCGCCGAAGGCGTCACGGACTTCCAGCCCGGCCTGCTCGCCGCCGCCCACCGCGGGCTGCTCTACGTCGACGAGGTCAACCTGCTGCACGACCACCTCGTCGACACCCTCCTGGACGCTGCCGCGATGGGCCGCGCGACCGTGGAACGCGAAGGCGTTTCGGTCTCGCACGCGGCCCGGTTCGTCCTGATCGGCACCATGAACCCCGAAGAGGGCGAGCTGCGGCCGCAGCTGCTGGACCGGTTCGGGCTGACCGTCGAGGTCGCCTCCAGCCGCGATCCCGAGCAGCGCGTCGAGGTCGTCCGCCGTCGCCTCGCCTACGAAGCCGATCCCGACGCCTTCGCCGCGCAGTACGCGGACGAAGACGCCCAGCTCGCCGCGGACATCGAAGCGGCACAACGGCTTCTCCCCGCCGTCAAGCTCCCCGACGAAGCCCTGCGCCAGATCGCCGAAGTCTGTGCCTCCTTCGAGGTCGACGGCATGCGCGCGGACATCGTCACCGCCCGCACCGCGGTCGCGCACGCGGCCTGGGCCGGCCGCGACGAGGTGACCACCGAGGACGTCCGCGTCGCCGCGCGCCTCGCGCTGCCGCACCGGCGCCGCCGCAACCCCTTCGACGCGCCGGGCATCTCCGAAGAGCAGCTGGAACAGGCCCTCCAGGACGCCCAGCCGGATCCGGGACCCGAGGACGACGGCCCCGGCTCCGGTTCGGCACCGTCCCGGGACGAAACCCCGCAGGGGAGCGAAAACGCGCCGCAAGGCCAACCGGCGCAGAGCGGTGGCCAGCAGAAGACCGTCGGCGCCGGCGAGACGTTCAAGGCGCGCGTCTTCCGCGTGAAGGGCATGGGCGAAGGTGAGCGCGGACGCCGTTCGCGCGCAATCACCGATAGTGGCCGGACGATCGGCGTCCAGCCGGCCAGCGTCCGCGAAGGCCGGCCCCACCTCGTCGCGACCGTGAAAGCCGCGGCACCGCACCAGAAAGCCCGCGGCCGCACCGGCGCCGGGTTGAAGCTGCGGCCGGAAGACGTCCGCTACGCACTGCGTGAGGGCCGCGAAGGCAACCTCGTGCTGTTCTGCGTGGACGCGTCCGGCTCGATGGGCGCGAAGGCGCGGATGCGCGAGGTCAAGTCCGCGGTCCTGTCCCTGCTGCTGGACGCCTACCAGCGCCGCGACAAGGTCGGGCTGGTCACGTTCCGCGGCAACGCGGCCGAACTCGCGCTGCCGCCGACGATCAGTGTCGACGCGGCCGCGTCCCGTCTCGAAGGCCTCCCGACCGGCGGCCGGACGCCGCTGGCCGAGGGACTCCTGGAGGCGGCGCGCGTGCTGCGCGTCGAGGAGATCCGCGATCCCCGGCGCCGTCCGCTGCTGGTCGTCGTCACCGACGGCCGCGCCACCAGCGGCCCCGACGCCGTCGCGCGCGCCCAGGCCGCGGCCGGATTGCTCACCGGTGTCACGACGATCGTCATGGACTGCGAGAGCGGCAAGATGCGGCTCGGCCTGGCCGCCGACCTCGCCGCCCACCTCGGCGCGGAGCACGTCCCCCTCGCCGGCGTCGCCGCCGAAGCGCTGGCGGACGCCGTCCGCGCCCGGACCGGAAAGGCCGCCTGATGCCGCAGGGCAAACCGGACGCCGTCCCGAACGACGGCCTGACCACGCGCCAGCGCCGCAACCGGCCGCTGCTCGCCGTGCACACCGGCGAGATGAAGGGCAAGTCGACGGCCGCGTTCGGGATGGCGCTGCGCGCCTGGAACCAGGGCTGGTCGATCGGCGTGTTCCAGTTCGTGAAGTCGGCGAAGTGGCGCGTCGGCGAGGAAGCCGCGTTCCGCGCGCTGGGCAAGCTGCACGACGACACCGGCCAGGGCGGGCCGGTCGAGTGGCACAAGATGGGCGAAGGCTGGAGCTGGGCGCGCAAGTCCGGCACCGAAGAGGACCACGCGGAGAACGCGCGCGAAGGCTGGGCGGAGATCAAGCGCCGGCTCGCCGCCGAGACGCACGGCTTCTACGTCCTCGACGAGTTCTCCTACCTGCTCAAGTGGGGCTGGCTCGACGTCGAGGACGTGGTGTCCACCCTGGTCTCGCGGCCCGGGCACCAGCACGTCGTCATCACCGGCCGGTACGCGCCGCCGGAGCTCGTCGAGGCCGCCGACCTGGTCGCCGAGATGACCAAGGTCAAGCACCCGATGGACGCCGGTCAGAAGGGCCAGCGGGGGATCGAGTGGTAGCGCGGGTGGTCATCGCCGCGCCCGGTTCCGGGCACGGCAAGACCACGATCGCCGCCGGGCTGATGGCGGCGCTGCGCGCGGCCGGGCACCGGGTGTCCGGGCACAAGGTCGGGCCCGACTTCATCGATCCGGGCTACCACGCCCTCGCGACCGGACGTCCCGCGCGCAACCTCGATCCGTTCCTGCAGGGCGAGGACCGGCTGGTTCCCTTGCTGCGACACGGTTCTCACGGCGCCGACATCGCCGTCATCGAAGGCGTGATGGGCCTGTTCGACGGGGCGCTGGGCACAGAGGGCTACGCGTCGACCGCCCACGTGGCCCGGCTCCTGGACGCGCCGGTGGTGCTGGTCGTCGACGCCTCGGCCGCCTCCCGCAGCGTCGCCGCGACCGTGCTCGGCTTCGCCCACTACGACCACCGCGTGCGGCTCGCCGGCGTCATCCTCAACAAGCTCGGCTCGCAGCGGCACCGCGACGAGATCGCGTCCGCACTCGAAGCCACCGGCGTTCCGCTGCTGGGAGCGTTGTACCGCAACGAAGAAATCCACGCGCCGAGCCGGCACCTCGGGCTCGTCCCGGCGGCGGAACGGGCCGCGGAGGCGCAGAACGTGCTGCCTGCGCTGGCCGCGTGGGTGCGGGACGGCGTCGACCTGGAAGAGCTCGTCCGGATCGCGTCCGGTGCGCCTCGGCTGTCCTCGCCGCCGTGGGAGCCGTCCGGTGTGGATGGTCCGCCGGTGACGATCGCGGCCGCCGGTGGTCCGGCGTTCACCTTCCGGTACACCGAGAACATCGAGCTGCTGGCGGCTTGCGGCGTCGAGGTCGTGGACGTCGACCCGTTGCGGGACCAGGCGCTGCCCGACGGGTGCGCCGGCCTGTACTTCGGCGGTGGTTTCCCCGAGGTGCACGCGGCCGAGCTGTCGGCGAACACGGCGTTGCGTTCCGCGGTGGCTTCGGCCGTCCAGGCCGGGATGCCGGTCAGCGCGGAGTGCGCGGGGCTGTTGTACCTGTGCCAGTCCTTGGACGGCGTGCCCATGGTCGGCGCCGTGCCCGCGGACGCCAAGATGACCGCCCGCGGCAAGCTCGGCTACCGGCGCGCGGTCGCCGTCGAGGACAACCTGCTGGCCACGGCCGGCCAGCGCGTTACCGGGCACGAATTCCACCGCACCGAGGTGACGCCGTCGCACGGCACCTCGGCGGCGTGGGGCTGGGATCGGCAGCTCGACGGCTTCGCGTCGCCGACGCTGCACGCGTCCTACCTGCACGTCCACTGGGCCGGGTATCCCGAGCTGGCCCAGCGGTTCGCGGCGCGGGTCCGAGCCCATGGCTGAGCCTTTTCCCGCCTCCGCGGGCGGGAACACGCCGGCGGGCTACGACCTGCATCACCACGGCGACCGCGAGGTGGGGCCGGGGCTGGTCGATCTCGCGGTGAACGTCCGGCTGCCCCGGCCGCCCGCATGGCTGCGGCAGGAGCTGGCGTCCGCTTTGGACTCGCTCGCCGCTTATCCGTCTACTGTGGATGCTGTGCGGGCGGTGGCCGCACGCCACGGCCGCGCTTCCTCGGAAGTACTGGTCACGGCGGGCGCGGCGGAAGCTTTCACCTTGCTGGCCTCGGCTTTGCGGCCGCACCACGCGGTGGTCGTGCACCCGCAGTTCACCGAGCCGGAGGCCGCGCTGCGGGCCGCGGGGCACGCGGTCTCGCGGGTGATCCTGGCCGAGGCGGACGGCTTCGTCCTCGACCCGGCGCTGGTCCCGGCCGACGCCGACCTGGTGTTCGTCGGCAATCCGACGAACCCGACGTCGGTCCTGCATCCGGCGGAGTCCCTGCTTGCCCTGGCGCGCCCCGGCCGGCTGCTCGTGGTGGACGAGGCGTTCCTGGACGCGGTGCCCGGCGAGGTCGAGAGCCTGGCCGCCGGTCATCCGGGGGTCGTCGTGCTGCGCAGCCTGACGAAGACGTGGGGCCTGGCGGGCCTGCGGGCGGGGTACGTGCTCGCTCCGGCGGACGTCGTCGAGCGGCTTCGGGCGGTGCAGGTGCCCTGGTCGGTGTCCACTTTGGCCGCCGTGGCGACGGTGGCGTGCTGCCGTCCGTCCGCTTTGGAGGAAGCGGAGAAGCTGGCGGTGGCCGCGGAAGCGGACCGTGAATATCTGGTGTCGGGCCTGGCCGCGCAGGGTTTCGACGTGCTGGGCGAGCCGCGCGGCCCGTTCGTGCTGGTGCGCGTTCCCGACGGTGCTTCCTTGCGCATGCGTCTGCGTGAAGCGGGTTACGCGGTGCGGCGAGGGGACACGTTCCCCGGCCTCGGGCCGGACCACCTGCGGCTGGCGGTCCGCGACCGTGCGACGACGGACGCGTTCCTGGCGACTTTGCGAGAAGTTTCGTAAACACCGACAGGGGGTTGTCGTCACCGCCGCCGAAACTGGGCGCAGACCGGGAAAGACCCGGTGTGGCAGCGGAAGGAACGACATGCCCGGATTCAACGACGTCGCCTGGTTCGAGATCGGTACCGCGGACCCGGCGGCCGCCGAACGGTTCTACGGTGAGGTGTTCGGCTGGAAGATCGCCCAGGACACCTCGGCCAGCACCGATCCGGCCTACCGGGTGATCGACACCGGCGGGTCCCGCGGCGGGCTCTCCACGGGCACGGAGGAGTACGCGGTCTTCACCGTGCTGGTCGAGGACGTCGACGCCACCTGCCGCCAGGTCGAGAAGGCCGGCGGACGGGTGCAGCGGCCACCGACCGTCAACCCGGTCGGCGTGACGTTCGCGCACGTGCTCGACCCGGCGGGCAACCACTTCTCCGTGTTCACCCCGCCAAAGTGAGCTGCTGGACGTCGCCGTACGGGATGTCGAGGTCCTCGGGCCGCAGCCGGCGCAGAGGCGGCACTTCGGCGGTCACAGTGAAGGAGACGATGCGGTCGGTGCGGAAGGCCCGGATCTCCTGGCGCAGCCGGCACCAGGCGATGAGGTACCAGTGCTCGGGCTTGCCGACGTAGCCGAGCGGCTCGATCACCCGGCGGGTGACGGCGCCTGCGCGGTCGGTGTACCGGATGCGCAGGACGCGGCGGATGTTGAGCACGGGCGGCATCGGCGGGATGGGGCCGTCGCCGAGCAGGAGGACACAGGCGGCGAGGTTCCGCGCCGCATCCGTGTCCTCCCGTCGCATCGCGGCGACCAGCTTGTGCAGGGCCGAGCGGCCTTCGGCCCGGAAAGGGGTGCCCTCGAGGTGTTTCAGCGCGAGCGCCATGGCCACGGCCTCGCCGGGCGTCAGGTTGACCGGGGGCATCGTGTGCGCCTTGTCGAGGCAGTACCCGCCGGTGCGGCCGGTCTCGGCGTAGATCGGCGTGCCGGACTGCTGCAGGGCACTGATGTCCCGCTCGATGGTGCGGACGCTGACCTCGAACCGGTCGGCCAGCCAGCGCGCGCTGCGTGGCCGCGGCGCGACGGCGCGCAGTTCTTCGACGAGGGCGTAGAGACGATCGGTTCGGTTCACCCGGATCACGATAGGAAGGGGGTACGACAGTTTCGGTTACTCGCAGAGTTGCTTGAACTCCGTTGCGCCGGGCCGTAGGTGGAACCGGACCTCGTGGCCGAGGCGGTCGCGGAAGACCGCGGAGGCCGGTGCGGTGAGCGTCATCGTGCCTTCCTGGTAGGGGTTGTCCCAGCCGGGCGGTGCGCTGCGGGCCGGGCCGACGAGCGGCGTCTCGGCCTCGTAGAACCGGTCGCCGATCTTCGCTTCGTCGACGCCGCAGTGCGTCAGGAGTGCGAAGTTCGGCAGCGTCACCGGGGTGGGCGTCGGGG
>NZ_MUMI01000197.1 GCF_002155975.1 Amycolatopsis kentuckyensis | reverse complement strand
CGGCAGCCGCGACCTCGCCGCCGAGGTTCGCGGGTGCCGGTGTGGCACAGGGTGACGGTGGCGTTCTCGCTGCGGCGGGTCAGCTCAGCCTCGGCCGGCTCGTGCTGGGCCAGCAGGGCGCGCTGCCGTGCACGCCGTACGGGATCATCGAGCTGCTCAAGCGCCACGGCGTCGAGCTGAACGGCGCGCGCGTCACCGTCGTCGGCCGCGGCATCACCGTCGGGCGCACGCTGGGCCTGCTGCTGACCCGCCGCAGCGAGAACGCCACCGTCACCCTGTGCCACACCGGCACCCGCGACCTCGCCGCCGAGGTTCGCCGCGCCGACATCGTGGTCGCCGCGGCCGGCGTGCCGGGGATCATCACGCCGGACATGGTGGCCCCGGGCGCCGCGGTGCTCGACGTCGGCGTGTCCCATGTGGACGGCAAGCTCACCGGCGACGTCCACCCGGGAGTCGCCGAGGTCGCCGGCTGGATTTCGCCGAACCCCGGTGGGGTCGGCCCGATGACCAGGGCGATGCTCGTCAGCAACGTGGTCGAAGCGGCGGAACGCTCGGTACAGGGCCGATGACGATGACCGAGGACCGGCGGGACGTCCACGACCGCCGGAGCGGCCCGTCCCGGTTCGCCCAGCTGCCGTTCGCGGCGGTGCTGCTGGTGGTGGCCGTCGCGGCGCTGCGGATCTTCCAGTACCACTGGCGGGAGGGCGCGGCGCTGATCGGCGCCGCGCTCCTCCTCGCCGCGGTCCTGCGGGCCGTGCTCCCGACGGCCAGGGCGGGCCTGCTGGCCATCCGCGGCAAGCTGGTGGACGTCGTGACGTTCACGTCGCTGGCGGCGGCGGTCCTGTACGTCGCCCTGACGATCATCGGCGGCCCGCTCGGCTCCTCTTAGGACGCCAGGGCGAGTTCCCGCCGTTCGGCACGGGCCTCACGCCGGTCCAAAGTGCCCGACACGACGGCCAGCGTGAGCCCGAAGACGGCGAGCAGGGCGCCGACCCAGTTCGGGGCGACCAGGCCGAGCCCGCCCGCGATCACCAGCCCGCCGAGGTAGGCCCCGATCGAGTTGGCGATGTTGAACGCGGACTGGACGGCGGCCGACACCAGGGACGGAGTGCCGCCCGCCTTCTCCATGATCCGCGCCTGCATCATCGGGCCGATCATGAACCCGGCGACGCCGACGAAGAAGATCGTGATCGCCGCGCCGACCTTGCCCTGCGCGGTGATGGTGAAGATGCCCAGCACCGACGCCAGCGCCAGCAGCGCGATGTACAGGCTCGGCATCAGCGCGCGGTCGGCCAGCCGGCCGCCGAGCAGGTTGCCGATCGTCATGCCGACGCCGGCCAGCGACAGCAGCAGGGTGACGTTCGACGGCGAGTAGCCGGCGACGTCGGTCAGCATCGGCGTGATGTACGACAGGCACGCGAACACGCCGCCGAGACCGAACGTGACGATCGCCAGCGCCAGGTGCACCTGCGGGCGCTTGAACGCGCCGATCTCGTTGCGCAGCGACGCTTCGGCCGGGGGCCGGCCCTGGTGCGGGACGAGCTTGGCGATGGCCGCGACGGCGACCAGCCCGATCACGGCGACGACGCCGAAGGTCGCGCGCCAGCCGACCTGCTGGCCGAGCAGCGTGCCCAGCGGCACGCCGATGACGTTCGCCAGGGTCAGGCCGAGGAACATCAGCGACACGGCCTTGGCGCGCTCGCCCTGGCCGACGAGGCTGGAGGCGACGACCGCCCCGGCGCCGAAGAACGCGCCGTGGGGCAGGCCGGCCAGGAACCGGAACGCGACGCCGAACTCCTGGTTCGGCGAGAGCGCGAAGAGGGCGTTGCCCAGCGTGAACAGGCCCATCATGGCCAGCAGCATGGTCTTGCGCGGCAGCCGGACGGCGACCGCGGTGAGCAGCGGGGCGCCGACGACGACGCCGAGGGCGTAAGCGGAGATGAGGTGACCGGCGGTCGGGATGTCGACGCCGAAGTCGGCGGCCGCCTGGGGCAGCACGCCCATCATGACGAACTCGGTGGTCCCGATGCCGAAAGCTCCGATGGCGAGCGCGAGCAGCGCGACGGGCACGGCACTCCTTCCAGGGTGGGTAAACGATTACTCAGCCGATCTCTGGATCGGTTCAGTAAGGGGGCATAAAGAAAGGCAGCCGATCGGCCCCAGCGCCGTGAGCTGCCTACGCCCTAGTCCAACAAGTGAGGGGGGCGGTTGTCATCCCGATATCGGGTGACGATCCACACCGTAACGCGGTGATCAGCGCGGAGCCGCCAGGACGCCGTCCAGCAGGCCCGGGAACAGGGCGTCAAGATCGTTGCGGCGCAACGAGTTGAACCGCGTGGTGCCTTCCTGGCGGCCGGCCACGACGCCGGCCTGGCGCAGGATGCTCAGGTGGTGGGTGATTGTGGACTTCGTCACCGGGACGGTCAGCCCGCTGCAGGAGATCTCCGCATCGGTCGCCGCGAGCTGGCGGACGATGGCCAGCCGCACCGGGTCGGCGAGGGCGCGCAGCACGCCTTCGACGGTGATCTCGTCCTGGGCCGGGTAGTAGAGCGGCGGCAGGGTCCCGTGCTTGGCCATCTGCCCATTGTACGACGCCGGTCGAAATTGGTGGACGAGTCGTAGTACGGTAGCTGTCGAACTACGACGTTCGTCGAACCAATCCCTGCTTCGCTTGGGGGCTCAGCCCATGTCCGCACCTGCTCCGTCGAGGATCTCGGTCCTCGCCTTCGGCGCCTTCGGCGTCGGGACCAGCGGTTACATCGTCGCCGGGCTGCTGCCCGCGCTGACCGGCGAGCTGCACGTCTCGGCCACGGCCGCGGCGCAGCTCGTGACCGCTTTCGCCATCGCGTACGCGATCGGCTCGCCGCTGTTCGCCGCCGCCACCGGCACCTGGGAACGCCGCACGCTGCTGGTCGCCGCGCTCGCCGTCACCGGCGCCGGCAACCTGTTCGCCGCGCTCGCGCCCGGCTACGGCTCCCTGCTCGTCGCCCGGGTGGTGACCGCGGTCGGCGCCGCGGTGTTCACGCCGGCGGCGAGCGCCGTGGCGGCCGAGCTGACCGTGCCGGAACGCCGGGGCCGCGCCGTCGCGCTCGTGTTCGGCGGCCTGACGGTCGCGCTCATCTTCGGTGTCCCGCTCGGCAGCCTCATCTCCCAGCACCTCGGCTACCGGACGGCGTTCGCGCTGGTCGCCGTGTTCTCGCTGGCGAGCGCGCTGGCCGTGCGGCTCGCGCTGCCCACGGTCGCCGCGCCGCCGCGAGTGGGCCTGGCCGAGCGGTTCGCCGCGGGCCGCGACCCACGCGTGCTCGTCATGCTGGCCACGACGGTGCTCGCGTGCCTGGCCGCCTTCATGGTCTACACGTTCGTCTCGCCGCTGCTGGCCGCGACCGCGGGCGTGCACGGCACGACCGTGACGGTGCTGCTCTTCTGCTACGGCGTCGGCGGCGCGATCGGCAACTTCGCGGGCGGCCGGGTGACCGACCGCTGGGGCTCCCGGAAGCCGCTGCTCGTGGTCACGGTGGTCATCACCGCCGTGATGGCGTTGCTGCCGCTGACGACGGTGACGCCGGTCGCGGCCGGGATCTCGCTGTTCGTCTGGGGGCTGGCGACGTGGTCGTTCAACCCGCCGGTGCAGCACCGCCTGATCGAGCTGTCGCCGGGCCACGCCGGGCTGGTGCTCTCGCTCAACGCGTCCGCGATCTACCTCGGCGTCGGCCTGTCCGGCGTGGTCGGCGGCGCGGTGCTGTCGAGCGGCGGGCCGCTGCTGCTGCCCGAGGTCGCGGCCGCGCTGACCCTCGTCGCCCTGCTGCTGGTGGGCTCGGCGTGGGGGCGGGTCCGCGAGCCTCGGGAACAGGTCGCCGTCTAGTCGGCGTGCGCCTGAACCTCGCAGTCGGGCCCGGGGTACACGAGCCCTTCGTGCCCGTCGGCGAACCGCACCAGATAGGGCGGGGCGCCGTCGGGGCCACGGACTTCGAGGATCTCGCCGCGCTGCTCGGCCGACCCCACCGTCCGGCCGTGCACCTGGATTTCGTCTCCTACTCCTGCGTGCATGGGCTTCACCTCCGTGTCCAGGGTAGGAGCGGAAACTCCGCCCGTGGACCCCGCGAACGGGTTAGAATCCGGGGCATGATCAGCGAATCCGGAGGCGCCGCGCCTCGGCGCCGGTGAGCCCGTCGGTCCGGGTCCGCACGCCTCGAGAGCTGCGGAAGTCCCGGCGGAGCAAAGCCCATTCCTGTTGGGGCCACCTGGTGGCCGCCCCGCTGTGGCCGTTGCACGGCGCGAACCTCGGCACGCTCCTGCGCACCTGCGACGCCGTCGGAGCGTGCCTCGCCGTGCCGCGGTACCCGTGGGTGCCCGAGGCGTTGCGGAGGGGGAACACGTTGCGGCGGCCGGCCTGCGTGCATTGGGTGCACGACCCACCGGGCTGGCTGGCGCGCGAACGGGCGGCGGGCACGCGGGTGGTCGGCGTCGAACTGGCCGAGGAAGCCGTCCGGCTGGCCGACCTGCCCGCCGCCCGCGGCCGCACGATCGCCGTGCTCGGCCACGAGCAGACGGGGATCCCGCCCGAGGCGCTCGACCTGCTCGACAGCGTGGTCGAGATCCCGATGGTCGGCACCGGCGCCAGCCTGAACGTCGCGGTGGCCGGCAGTCTCGTGCTGTACAAGCTGGCGGGCCTGCTGTGACGAGTCTGGAGTGGACGGTCGCGGAAAACGCCGCCTGGTGCGATCTGGTCTCGCCCGGGCAGTTCCGCCCGCGCGCGTGGACCAGCCGCACGCGCACCCCGGAGTACTACCCGGACGCGGTGACGCTGACCCCGGACGCGACCGCCGCCGACGTCCTCCCGTTCGTCGACGGCTCGCCGGGCTGCTCGGTGAAGGACAGCTTCGCGACCCTGGACCTGCCGGGGTTCTCGGTGCTGTTCGAAGCCACGTGGATCGCGTGCGGGCCGGGCGTCCCCGAGCCGGGCTGGCGGCGGGTGACCGAGCGCGGCTTCCCGGTCGACGACTCGGTGGCGGTGCTGTCCCGCGGCACCGCGGCGGTCGTCGCCCACCGCGGCGACGGCGTGGTGGGGTTGTCCAACTTCTCGGGGCCGCCCCAGGCATGGCCCGGCGCGGTGGCGGCGGTGGCCGCGGCGTTCCCGGGCCGCCCGGTGGTCGGCTACGAACACGGCGAGGACCTGCAGGTCGCCCTCGGCCACGGCGCCGAGCCGCTCGGCCCGCTGCGCGTCTGGCGTTGCTGAGCTTAACAATCAGTCGCAAACGATCTTGCATATCTGGCGAGCGGTCAAACGTGTACGGCAAACTGATTGACGTCAGAAGAAATGCGTTCAATATGATTCATTGCATCTGTGACCATTACGCTGTCTATCGGCCACTTCTCGCCCAATGTTGAATCCGCCAGGTCGGCTTCGTGGACGATTTTATTCCTTCTGGTCGCTATTAGGTTCAACTCCTTCTTCGTGGACTCGCAGGCGGTACCTTTGCCGTATGTCGCTGACCAGAACGGCGCGTTGCATATTAGCTTCAGCCCGCTGGCTATGTCGTCTGCGCGTTGGTAAGTCTTTCGGGAAAGCGACTCGCTGATCGTCTGGCGGTACAGCAACTCCTTTTCGTAGGAGGAGGAAGTGGCGGAGATGTCGTACGAGAATGTTGCGGGTAACTGCAGCAACTCGAACCCTTTGGCGCGCTTCCTATTTCCTCTGAATACCTCGACAAGGCATTCTAATATAAGGTCGTGAATGTAGTAGTCCAGGGCGCTGACGGCAAACACGATTGCAGATCGAAGTAAGTCGTCGCATCCAAGGGAAGGGCCGACCATTCTGCGAAGTGTCTCGCCGAGTCCCACGAGGTCCCTTGATCGGGAAATCTCTCTGGCGAAATTTTGGTATGGTCGATGGTTCACGCCGTCAGTATTTCGATCTTGTGGGCCATCTCATTGAATGTCTCATGAAAGGAATCTATGCTACGCTTCGTATTCTCCCACAGATTTCCGCCTCGTCTGACGTCATGGTGATCGAGAGAAAAGACTGGCTTCTGTTGTTTCTGAGAAACGGCAATCAAGGAATTGAAGTCGGAAATTGACGAAAGCCGTAGATCGGATTCCAAGTCGGCTTCCCTGTATTTTGCATCGGGGAGCAGCATGCCGCAGGTGGCAAGCGCAGGCTTAAGTTTATGGGCGAGCACAGTGCTGAGCTCGTCGAAGTATTCTTGGAAAGCTCGAGTGGGTTTCCTTGCCTTGAGGTTGTATCTTTGAATGAGCGCGCCGAGTAGTTTGAGATTTGGCTTCGGAAAAGGGTAATCAGCTTCGCGAAACATCTCCGTCTCCGCGGCACGTTGGGCCCATCGAAGCCAGCGCGGTAATACGCGTGCGAGCGACTCGACGGCCATCACTGAGAATACGTCCGGGGAGGTTGGGACGATGAGGTAGTCGGCGGTCGTGACCAGATTCTGGTTGATGGAGCCTAGTCCGGGGCTGAGGTCAACAATGACGTACTCAGCATTCAATTTCTGTGCGGTGATGCGAAACAGGTGGGTAAAGCTGCCTGGAATATTCTGTAGTGCCTGGATGCTTCCGCTGAGCTCTTGTGATATTCCGAGTTGTACCTCGTATTCGGCCAGCTGAATGTGTCCCGGCATGAGGAAGAGGCCCGGCCGTGCGGCGACTTCAACGCAATCAACTGGCGATAATTCCTTTGGGCGGGACTCGAATACGGGCTGAAGTGCGCTTTTGATATTGCGACTGTCGTCCCTGGAATAGAAGTCCTCAAGTGCTTCCATTCCACTGAAGCCCATTACCATTCCGGTGAGGTTGCATTGAGGGTCGGCGTCTACAACGATAACGCGATGGCCTCGTTCGGCGAGAATCCAACCAAGGTTGAATGTTGTAGTCGTCTTGCTGACGCCACCTTTATTGTTGAATAGCGCTATCGACTTCACCTGCGAACCCCTCGCGTCGACGTGATCGAGGTCGCAGCTTATCGCGTTCGATTGAGTATTCCAAGTATTGACAAATCGTTGTTGAACGTGTGCCTACAGCAATGAGTATGCCAATGGGTGCGTAGGGGAGGTGTCAGGGCGACGTTGTGAACCTGACATGCACGACCCGACGGGTCTGCATCAAAGGCGGAGTACTTGTATGGGCAGCATGATTGATAGGACGCTATTGCCGGGACGGTAAAGCCAACTTCTGGTGCGTTAGCCCGCTTTGGCCGCGGCCTTGGCGGCCTTCTTGAACGCGCGCACCTCGGCGAGGGTTTCGGCGCTCGTGACGTCGGCGATCGACCGGCGCGACCCGCGGTCGCCGTACGCGCCGGCCGCTTCGCGCCAGCCCTTCGGCTGGATGCCACGCTGCTTTCCGAGCAGGGCCAGGAAGATCTTGGCCTTCTGCTCGCCGAACCCGGGCAGGGCCCGCAGCCGCTTCAGGACCTCGGGACCGTCGGGCTTCGGGCGCCCGTCGAGCCAGATGCCTTCGGTGCGGCCGTCGTAGTTCTCGATGATGTGCTGGGCGAGCGCGTGCACGCGGCGGGCCATCGAGCCGCCGTAGCGGTGGATGGCCGGCGGGACCACGCAGAGCTCGACGAACGTCTCGACGTCGGTCGCGGCGATCTTCGCCAGGGAGAAGCCGTCCATCCGGTCGGCGATCTTCCGCGGGCCGGCGAAGGCGTGCTCCATGGGGAACTGCTGGTCCAGGAGCATGCCGACGAGCAGGGCGAACGGGTCGTCGTTCAGCAGCTTGTCGGCCGCCGGGTCGCCGGTCAGGTGCAGTTCGCGCAGCATGCCGTCATCTTGACACAGCCTGCTTCTCCGGCAGGTGGGCGACGACCAGCGCCACCGTCGCGATGAGGAAGTTCTGCAGCGCCGGCTGCAGCCCGTTCCACTTCTCCGACTGCCACATCTGGAACCACTCGCCGCCGATGGCGAGGAAGCCGACGCCGAACAGCAGCACCCACATCACCCAGCCGAGGGTCGACAGCCGCCGGGCCGGGCCGTCCTTCGCCCGGATCCACTGGACCAGGGCGGTGACCAGGACCAGCGCGGTCAGCACCTCCCACGCGATGATCACGACGTAGGCGGTGTTCTGCAGGCCGGGACTGGTGATCGCGCGCCACATCGTGTCCGGGGAGCGGAACGTCGTGTCCATCGCGAGGACGTGCTGGACGAACGCCTGGTTCGTGCCGAAGTCGGTGATGTTGCCGAACGCGATGAGGGCCATCTGGAGCGCGGTCATGGCGGTGAGGACGACGACCGCGAACCGCAGGCCGCCGATCCTGGCGAGGAACCCCATGTCCGGATCGTAACGACGTCGTCACCGGGTTTTCGCGTAGCGCGACGGCGTCGTGCCCAGGTACCGCTTGAAGTGCCGGGTCAGGTGGGCCTGGTCGGTGAACCCGGCCGCCGTCGCGACCTCGGCCGCCGGGGTGCCGTCGAGCAGCAGGCGGCGGGCCCGGTCCACCCGGCGGCCCGTCAGGTACCGGTGCGGCGGGAGGCCGAACCGCGCCCCGAAGCAGCGGACGAGGTACGCCGGGTGCGCGCCGAGCGTCTCGCCCGCTTCGGCCAGCGTCAGCGCTTCCGGCAGGCGCGCGTCCAGGAGGTCCCGGAGGTCGTCGGCGAGGCCGCGCTTCGGCTCGTGCGACGCCGGCTTCCCCAGGTGGGTGCGCAGCCGGTCGGCGACGAGCACGAGCCTGCTTTCGGCCTCGAGCGCGTCGCCGGGCTCGGCGAGGGACTCGTGGAGCTGGTGGATGCGGGTGCGCAGGAGGCCGTCGGCGAGGCTCGGCCGGTCGACCGCCGCGCCGATCAGGTCTTCGCCCAGCACCGGCGTGTCCAGGTAGAGCACGCGCTTGCGGAAGCCGTGGCTGGTCGCGGCGCGGCCGTCGTGGGCGACGTCCGGCGGCAGCAGCGTCACGGCCGGCCCGAGCGCGCCGTGGTGGTGGCGGTCGAGGTCGTAGCGGATGACGCCGTCGTCGACGATCAGCAGCGTCCAGGTGTCGTGCGTGTGCAGCGGGTAGGCGTGCGTGGTGAAGCGCGCGTGGAAGACCTCGGCGATCCCCGGGACCGCCGGCCGCCAAGCCGCGACGTCCGCCATGTCAAGAACGTACAAGACGCGGGTGTCGCGCCCGGGCGAGTCTTCGGGGCATGAGTTCCTTCGACACGAAGATCGCCGTCCTGCTCCGCGACGACCTGGCGTCCTGGCAGCGGCTGAACGTCACCGCGTTCCTGGTGAGCGGCATCGCCCACGTGACCCCCGAGCTGATGGGCGAGCCGTACGCCGACGCCGACGGCACCGGGTACCTGCCGATGTTCGGCCAGCCGGTGCTGGTCTTCTCCGGGACGGCGGCCGTCCTGACCGCGGCCCACGGCCGGGCACTGGGCCGCGGCCTGCGGTTCTCGATCTTCACCGACGAGCTGTTCCACACGGGCAACGACGCCGACAACCGCGCGGCGGTCCGCGAGGTGCCGGGGGAGAAGCTGGCGCTGGCCGGGCTGGCGGTGCACGGGCCGAAGAACGCCGTGGACAAGATCCTCAAGGGGGCGTCACTGCACCGCTGACGTCACGGCGCCGTCGCGTGCACCAGGAACACGCTGCGCAGCCGCTCGCCGGTGTCGACGGTGAAGGTCCGCGCCGAAGCGTCCACGAAACCCGCCGACGAGGCCAGCGCCGCCGCCCCGGCCTCGTCGTGCGGGAACGCCAGGTCGTCCGGCACCAGGTCCGCGAACGGCCCCGAAGGCTTGAACCGCGCCCCGGACACCACCGAGAACGCCAGCCGGCCGCCGGGGCGCAGCACGCGCAGCCAGTCCGGGAACGCCACCGCGCCCAGGAAGTGCAGCGAGGACGCGCACAGCACGACGTCGGCCGAGTGGTCCTCGACCGGCAGCGGCACAGCGGGCGCGACCTGCCAGGTGATCCGCTGCCCGGGGTCGAAGTCCGCCTTGGCCTCGGCCCGCGCCAGCATCGCCGGCGACAGGTCGACGGCCAGCACGCGAGCCGGCTTCAGCCGCAACGCCGCGTACGCCGCGAAGCCCGTCCCGGTGGCGACGTCCACCACGAATTCCGGCTCGGAGGGCAGCGGGTCGACCAGTGCTTCCGCCACCCGGGCGTGGAAGGTGTCGTCGTCGTAGTGCTCGGCCGTGCCGTCGAAGACGGCGGCCCTCACGTCGTGGTCCACGGACCCAACCTAGCCGGGGCTGCCAGGGGTTTTCAGGGGACGACGGCCGGCGAACCCGAGGTCGGCGCGGTGGTACCAGCCCAGGTCCCGGTCACCCTCGAGCCAGCACAGCAGGACGTCGGTGCCGTCGAGCTCGGCCGGGAAGTCGACCAGCAGCGGCGCGAACCCCTTGAGCTCGGCGCCGGTGCGCTGGACCGTCGTCATCAGGTCGTCGAGGCGGGCCTGCGCGGCTTTCCACTCGGGCAGGCCGCCCAGCTCGGTGGCCCGGCCGCCCGGTCGCAGCGACGCCGCGAGCTCGGCGGCGTCGGCGCGGACGCGCACGAGTTCGTCGAGGACCGGCCGCAGGCGCGTCAGTTCGGCGCGGGCTTCGGAGACGGTGAACAGTCCCATCGCCCGATGATGCCACCGGCGCGGGTCAGCCTTCGCGCCGCCGCCGGACCAGCGCGTTGGCCAGCCCGCTGCCGACCAGCAGGAAGCCGACGCCGAGCAGGCCGCCGATGAAGAGGAAGTCCATGACGCCGTACGCGATGTCGCTCTTCGGCATCAGGTTGACCAGCCGGAACCCCCATTCGGGCATGGCCATCGCGGCGACGCCGGGCAGCACGCCGTAGATCAGGCCACCGAGGATCGGGCCGACCGCCGACAGGGCCCCGAGCGCGGCGACGACCAGCAGCACGATCGCCCCGCCGGCCAGCAGCGCGATGCCGAGGGCGTCGCGGTTGGTGCTCAGCGTCGCCTGGATCAGCTGCTGCTGGCGCAGGCCGCCCCAGCTCAGCAGGCCGAGGGCGACGGGCGTCAGTACGAGTCCGCCGAGTGCGCTGACGACGTGCGCGGCACCCCGGCGCGGCCGCTCGTCGAGCACGTCGGCGGGTTCGTCCTGCTCCTCGTAGTCGTTCTCGTAGTCGACTTCGTAGTCCGCGTACCGATGGGTCGACATGGGCGTCACCTCTCGCATGGAATCACGGGTGGCATCGTGCCCTGGTTCACCCGCGAACGCGACGGCCGCTCGGCGAGCGGTCGGATCGCGGTGGACCGGCGGCGCTCCCGCCCGGTGATCCGTGCCACAAAGGCCGGGTGGAGACTTGATGCCGACCACTACTGGAACCATCCAGCTCCGTCAAGCAGTACGCTTGTACCGCTACCGGCGAGACGTATGAAGCAACGCGAAGATCCGCGGAAGGAGCACCGCTGCTCATGGCCAAGATCAAGGTCCAGGGCACCGTCGTCGAACTCGACGGCGATGAGATGACCCGCATCATTTGGCAGTTCATCAAGGACAAGCTGATCCACCCGTACCTGGACGTGAACCTGGACTACTACGACCTGGGTATCGAGGAGCGGGACCGCACCGACGACCAGGTCACCATCGACTCCGCGAACGCCATCAAGAAGCACGGCGTCGGCGTCAAGTGCGCGACGATCACCCCGGACGAGGCGCGCGTCGAGGAGTTCGGCCTCAAGAAGATGTGGCTGTCCCCGAACGGGACGATCCGCAACATCCTCGGCGGCGTGATCTTCCGCGAGCCGATCGTCATCCAGAACATCCCGCGGCTGGTGCCGACCTGGACGAAGCCGATCATCATCGGCCGCCACGCCCACGGCGACCAGTACAAGGCGACCAACTTCAAGGTTCCCGGCCCGGGCAAGCTGACCATCAGCTACACCCCGGACGACGGCTCCGAGCCGATGGAGTTCCAGGTCGCGCAGTTCCCCGAGGGCGGCGGTGTCGCCATGGGGATGTACAACTTCAAGAAGTCCATCGAGGACTTCGCGCGCGCGTCGCTGCAGTACGGCCTCGACCGCGGCCTTCCGGTGTACCTCTCCACCAAGAACACGATCCTCAAGGCCTACGACGGCCAGTTCAAGGACGTGTTCGAGGAGATCTTCCAGAACGAGTTCAAGGCCGACTTCGACGCCAAGGGCATCTCCTACGAGCACCGCCTGATCGACGACATGGTCGCCGCGGCGATGAAGTGGGAGGGCGGCTACGTCTGGGCGTGCAAGAACTACGACGGTGACGTCCAGTCCGACACGGTCGCGCAGGGCTTCGGCTCGCTCGGCCTGATGACGTCGGTGCTGCGCACGCCGGACGGCCGGACCGTCGAGGCCGAGGCCGCGCACGGCACGGTCACCCGGCACTACCGCCAGCACCAGCAGGGCAAGCCGACGTCGACGAACCCGATCGCGTCGATCTACGCCTGGACCCGCGGCCTCGAGCACCGCGGCAAGCTGGACGGCAACCAGGAGCTGATCGGCTTCGCGAACAAGCTGGAGCAGGTCGTCGTCGAGACCGTCGAGAGCGGCCAGATGACGAAGGACCTCGCGCTGCTCATCAGCAAGGACCAGCCGTGGCAGACGACCGAGGAGTTCCTCGCGACGCTGGACGACAACCTGGCGAAGAAGATCGCCCAGGGCTGAGTTCTTCCGCGTTGAGGGCCCCCTTCCCGGTTCGCCGGGGAGGGGGCTTTCGCTTGATCACACGGGGTGACGTCGCTGGCGCCTCCGGGTGGTTGCGACGTCCGGCGCTGCCGTCCGGGTAAAGGATTGCCTACCCTTGGCGTGGGGACGGGCTCGCGGGTTGGAGGAAGGCATGTCGAAGAAGACTCTGCTCATCTTGGGCGCGCTCGTCCTGGTCGTCATCGTGTACGCCATGAACACGGGCAAGCAGGCGTCGGGGGCGTCGGCCACCGGCTGCAAGGTGACCGTGACCGCGGACGTCCTGAACGCCCGCGAGGCGGCCGACGGCAACGCGAAGATCGTCGGGAAGTACCTGCGTGACGCCCAGTTCGACGCCCTGCCGGGCGTGCAGAACGGCTTCCGCAAGGTGGCCGACGACAAGTGGGTGGCGGCCGAGTTCACCCAGCCCGTCGCCGGCTCCGCCTGCTGAGTTCCTACAGGCCGATCAGGTCGGCCGCGAGCGTGACGACGCCGAAGGCCGCGGCCGACAGCCCGAGCGTCCTGGCGCGCTTCGGGTCCCGTTTCGCGGCGGCGCGCCAGTAGAGGCCGACACCGATCGCGAGCATCAGCAGTTCCACGACGGCCGAGACGGCGGGCAGCCGCCAGAGCCCGAAGCCGAACACGGGCAGATCGCCGGCGTTGCCGGGCAGGATCGGCAGGTCGGCGCGGTGCACGACGAGGTCGAGCAGCCAGTGCGAGAACACGACACCGCCGAGGACGAGCCCGGCTTCCCGGCCGAGCCACTTGGCGGCGACGGCGCCGAACAGCGCGGCGAGCACGAGCGCGCCGACGAGGGAGTGCGTGTAGTCGGCGTGGATGACGCCGCCGCCGTAGCCTTCGCCGTCGATGGTCTCGACGCCGCTCAGGTAGAGCGGGACGAAGACGACGTCGAGCCAGGCGGTGGCGAGCATGAGCGTCCAGACGGGGATCGCGGGCCGCCCCGCCTTGACGGCGGCGGCCAGCCCGAAGTGCCCGGCGATCATCTGGGGGTCTCCGTCCAGGGGAAGCGGGCGTCGAGCACACCGAGCCCGACGGTGAAGAGCAGGACGGCGAGGAGGAAGGTCATCGTTTCTCCGCGTAGTTCTCGAGGCCTTGGACGAGCATCTTCTTGAGCACTTCGAAGCTCTCGCCGACGTCTTCGGGGCGCCCGAAGCCACCGGAGGCTTCGAGCCCGGCAAAGCCGTGGACGGCGGCGCGGATGCAGCGCGTGGCGTGAACGGACTGGGCGTGGTCGAAGCCGAAGGGCCGCAGGACGGCGAAGACGACTTCGGCAACGGCATGGGTGGCGGTGCTGAGTTCGACGTCCCCGCGGTCCGGGGCGGCGGTCAGGGCGTGGGTCCGGTGCGGGTGGGCTTGCAGGTAGCGGCGGTAGGCATCGGCAAGGGCGGCCACGGCATCCCCGCCTTCGCGCCCGGTGGCGGCGGCGCGGAGGGTGTCGGCCATTTCCTTGACGACCCGGAGGTCGACGAGCCGCCGTAGATCGGCGAGGTTCTTGACGTGCTTGTAAAGGGAGGGCGCGGCAACCCCGGCGCGCTCGGCGATCTTGGCGAGGGTGAGCTCGCCGGCCCCGGACTCGTCAACGAGGGCAACGGCCAGATCGACCACGGCGTCGGTGGTCAGGCCGGCTCTAGGCGACATGGTGGCTACTTGGCATAGCTTTAAAGCTAATGAGCGTAGCTTCGGCGGTCAAGGGCCGGTTTTTGTCGGTGGTG
>NZ_MUMI01000196.1 GCF_002155975.1 Amycolatopsis kentuckyensis | reverse complement strand
ACCGAGCGGCGGGCGCTCGGCCGGACCGGGCTGTCCGTGTCGCCGGTGACGGTGGGCGCGGCGGGCTGGCGGCACTGGGCGGACGGCTCCGGGCCCACTCGCGCGCAGACCGCGGAACTGCTGCGGCGCGTGGTGCGCGACGGCCGGATCACCGTGGTGGACACGTCGAACAACTACGGCGAGGGGGAAAGCGAACGGCGGATCGGCGGCGTGCTGGCCGAACTGGGCGGCCCGCCACCGGGTTTCCTGGTGCAGACCAAGGCGGACCGGCACTTCACCGGGGACTTCTCCGGGGCCCGGATGCGGGAGTCGCTCCGGGAGAGCCGGGACCGGCTGGGCGTGGACCGGCTGCCGGTGTGCTACCTGCACGACCCGGAACACGCCGCGCCCGAGGACCTCCTCGGGCGCGGCGGGGCGGTCGAGGCTCTGCTCGAGGCCCGCGACGAAGGCCTCATCGAGCACCTCGGCGTCGCCGGCGGCCCGGTCCCGCTGCTGTGCGAGCTGGTGCGCACCGGCCACTTCGCCACCCTGATCACCCACAACCGCTGGACGCTGGTGGACCGGTCCGCGGACGAACTGCTCGACCTGGCCGCCGAGCGCGGTCTGGGGGTGTTCAACGCCGCGCCCTACGGCGGGGGCCTGTTGACTGCCTGGCCGTCGAAGCACACCCACTACGCCTACCGGGCGGCCCCGCCGGCGCTGCTCGCGGCTGCCGACGAGATCGGGCGGCTGTGCGCCTCCGCGGGAGTACCGCTCGCCGCGGCGGCGCTGCACTGGTCGCTTCGCGATCCGAGGATCACCTCGACGATCGTCGGCGCGGCCAGTGCGGACAGCTACGAGCGGACGCTGGCGTTGAGCGACGTGGTGGTCGAAGACGCGCTGATGGCGGCGATCGCCGCGGTCCCGCTCGACGAACGCACCTGGCAGGACCCGAGGAGGGGAAGCGCATGATCGGCCGGCCACGAGCCCGGACCGCCACCGGACTGGTCGAGGGCGAAGCCCAGGACGAGGTCTTCGCGTTCCGGGGGATCCCGTTCGCCGCTCCGCCGATCGGCGCGAACCGGTTCGGCGAACCCCGCCCGGCGGCGCCGTGGGACGGCGTTCGCGACGTTTCCGCGTTCGGCACCGCGCCGCCCGGCCCCCAGGCCCCGACGACCGGCGACGACTGGCTGACCCTGGCGGTCTGGACGCCGGACCCCGGCGCGGCCCGGCTGCCGGTGCTCGTCTGGATCACCGGCGGGGCGTACCTGCAGTGCAGCACCGCGAACCCGCATTTCGACGGGGCGCGGCTCGCGGCCGGCGGCGCGGTGGTGGTCAGCGTCAACTACCGCGTCGGCGCCGAAGGGTGGGCCCACCTCGACGGCCACCCGGACAACCGCGGGCTCCTCGACCAGATCGCCGCGCTGCGCTGGGTGAAGGACAACATCGCCGCGTTCGGGGGCGACCCCGGCAACGTCACGGTGTACGGCCAGTCGGCGGGCGCCGGTTCGTGCGCCGCCCTGCTGGTGATGCCGCGGGCGGCCGGGCTGATCGACCGCGCCGTCCTGCAGAGCCTGCCGGGCACGTACTTCACGCCCGCGCTGGCCGCCGAGGTGACCGGGCACATCCGCGCCGAGGCGGGCACACCCGACCTGACCGACGTCTCCCCGGCGCGGCTGCTGGCGGCCGTGATGGCGGTGAGCGAACGCATGGACCCGAGGTGGGGCCCGGTCGTCCACACGCCGACTCCGTTCTCCCCGGTGGTCGACGGCGAGATCCTGCCCGTCGCCCCTTGGGCGGGCCTGGCCGCGGGCGCCGCGAACGGCGTGCCCCTCCTGCTCGGGCACACCCGCGACGACGCCCGGCTGCTCGCCGCCCGGCTCGGACCGGCCGAAGACGCCGAGGTGGCGACGCTGATCACCGGCCTCGCACCGACCGTGGACGCGGCCCGCTACCGCGTCCGGTTCCCCGGATCGAGCGCGACGGCGTTGCGCGAGATCGCCCTGGGGGACTGGCTGCTGCGGATGCCGACGTTGCGCCTCGCCGAAGCCGCGCAGGCGGGTGGTTCGCCGGTGTGGATGTCCGAGCTGTGCTGGGAATACGGGCCGGAGGGTGCCTGCCACATGCTGGACGCGTCGCTGGTCTTCGGCACCACGGACCTGGCGGGTGCCGTCACGAGCGCCGGCCCCGAGGCGGTCGAGCAGCACGGCGCGCTTTCGGAGCTGATGCGCCGCGAGTACCTGGCCTTCGCCGCAACCGGTGACCCCGGCTGGGCCGCGTTCGAACCGCTGGGGCGCGCCACCCGGGTCTACGACGTGGTGTCCACAGTGGAGCGCTACCCGGAGGAGCGATCGGCGGCGGTGTGGCGCGACCATCGGTTCGACGTGGTGGACCTGCTCGGGACCGACGCCTGAGCCCGGCTTCACGCGGTCGGCCGGGGAGCCCCGGCCGACCGGTAGAGCCGTTCGATCACGTCGATCGTCCGGATCACCTCGGCCGAGGCCACACCCCGCTGGGCCGGGTCGGTCAGCAGCGCCGGGAGGTGGTCGAGCTGGCGCCGGTACTCCGCCCCCCGGGTCTCGGGCGGCGGCTCGATCGGCTCGGCGCGGCCGTTGCGGTGCAAGACCAGCGAACTGCCGACGCCGTTCGGGCTGAGACCGAACGTGCACGTCAGTTCGGCACGGGCGTCGGCGCCTTCGAGCACCACGCGGGTCACGTCGCGGACCGCGTGCGACGCCCAAGCCGCGGTGAGGCCCACCAGCGGCCCGCCGTCGAGGGCCAGGACGCCGCGAACCGTGTCTTCGACGTCCTTCGGCGCGAGTTCGCGCTCCGGACCGCCGGGTGACCCCCGCCAGGTCGCTTCGGCGCCCGAGCGGGCGAGGAAGTCCGCCGACACCGCGCCGATCACCTGCGCCACCGGCGGCCACGACACCAGCCGCATGCCGACGGTGATCAGGTGCCAGCCCAGGTCGACGAGGGCTCCGCCGCCCGCCCGGCGGCGTTCGGTGAACCAGCCGCCGGGCGCGGGGACGCCGGCGGCCCGGATCCACGACAGCTCCATCGACCGGAGCGGGCCGAGTTCCGGGAGGAGCTCGCGCACGGCCGTGACGTCCGCGCGGTACCAGGCCGCGGTGCCCGACAGCAGCCGCGCCCCGCCCGCGCGCTCCGCGGCCGCCAGCGCCGCCGCCTCTGCCGCGCTCAGGCAGACCGGCTTCTCGACGAACGTGGCGATGCCCCGGGCCAGCAGCGGGATCGCGGTGGTGGCGTGCAGGTGGTTGGGCGTCGCGACCACGGCCAAGTCGACATCGCCGCTACGCAGGCCGCCGGGGTCGCCGAGGGACCGCGCGGCCGGGAACCGGGCGGCGGCCCAGGCGGTGGCGGCCGGGTCCGGGTCGTGCACGGCGACGACCCTGAACCCCGGGTGCGCCAGGATCCTCGGCGCCCAGAGCTCGCGGACGGCCCAGCCGAGGCCGATCAGAGCGAGGCGGATCTCCACGGTGGCTCAGCGCAGCCGGAGAATGGTGTCCGCCAGCGAGCCGATCGTGCTCGCGCTGGCGATCGCCTGGTCCTGGTCGGCGAGGTCGACGCCGAACTCCGCCTCGGCCTTGGCGAGCAGCTGGACGATGGCGATCGAGTCGAACCCGGCGAAGTCCGTGAGCGAGGTGGCCTCCGCCAGCGCGGACTCCTCGCACCCGGGCACCAGCTCCACGACCCACGCGGTCAGCCGCCGCGCCACCTCGGCGCGCTCGGGGGTTTCCGTCTCGTTGCTCATCGGGGTGCCTCTCTCAGTCGGCTTCGGTGGCTTGGGCGAGGGCGAGCTTGAACGCTTCGACGGCGGGGACGTCCCGGTGCCCGGAAAGCTGCGCCAGCGCGAAGACCTCCATCGCGACGAGGACGTCCCGCGGCTCGGCGGCGGGCACGCAGTGGCGGTCGAGCATCAGCTGGGGAGCGGGGCCGTCCGCGCCGTTGCGGATCTCGACGTGGAACTTGTCGTCGTAGTAGTGCAGGACCTGCGGTGGCCCGACCACGGTCCGCGGCCGCAGCGCGTGGATCTCGGCGTCCGACAGCGGTGCCTTCCTGGCGACCGCGGTGTCGCGGAAGTCGTTGTGCATGGCGTCGAACCGGCCCGGCGGGATGATCTCCGCCAGCTGCTCCATCCGGTACCGGCCCATCGAGTACCCGCGGATGCTCGCGGCCATGGTGCGCCGGACGACTTCGTCGAACACCGCGTCGCCGACCTCGACGTCGAAGGCACCCGACTGCGCCATGTTGCCGATGTAGTACTTCTCGGCCTCGGTGAACCGGTTGGAGATCATGCAGCGGAGCGCGCTGCCGGACCGGCCGGACAGCATCGACACCACCGTCGCCGACATGGCCGCGAACACGGCAGGCGAAGTGACCTTGGCCCGGTCGGCGATCCGGTCGAACGCGGCGCCGAGCGCGGGCGAGCACATGGCGACGCGCACCCAGCGCGGCTCGCGGACGGCGGACGGCCCCGGGAAGTTCGTCACGTCGACCCGGTCCCCGAACCGCCGCCACCGCTCGATCGTGCGCTCGTTGAGCCGGATCCCGGCCGGGCTGTTCTCCGCCCGGGCCTGCGCCACCGGGGTCAGCAGCGGCCGGTCTTCGCCGTGGTGGCGGTCGCCCGCCAGCCGCGCGGTGAGCTCCTCGTGGAGCCGGTTGCGCGCGAGGCCGTCGATGGACAGGTGCGACACGACGACCAGCAGCCAGGCCGGCCGCTGCCCGAAGCAGACGACGGCGAACCGGGCGGGCAGCCCGCGGTCGACGTCGAACGAGCGGTCGGCGAACCGGGCGAGCAGGTCGTCGAGCGGCTCCTCCGGGTCGTGCTCCAGCCGGACGTCGTACTCGCCGGAGCGGAGCACCTCCTGCCGGCCCGACCCGTCGGCCGCGTCGAAGTACCGCGTCCGCAGCGATTCGTGCCGCACGACGACGTCATGGAGAACGGCGAGGACGTCGTCGAGCGTCCGGCCGTCCGGGATTTCGACCCGGCAGCTGACGTTCAGGTAGGCGTCGTGCGGGTGGAACATCTTGACCGCGCCCCAGATCCCGAACTGGGACCAGGTCATCGGCGCGACGGCGCCGGCCAGGCCGGAGAACCGGACCGGCACCGAAGTGGTTGTCGAAGGAGCCATGGCTCGACCTCCTAGGGGGTGGTGAGGACGTCGGTGAACAGTTCGACGAGCGCGCCGGCCTGGGCGGGGTTGAGCCGGGGGTCGCAGGCCGAGCGGTACCGGGCGGGCTGCGGCCCGGTCGCCAGCTCCGCGGCGTCGTCCACGCATTCGCCGACGTCGTCGGGGGTGATCTCCAGGTGCAGGCCGCCCGGGTGCCGTCCGTGCCGGTGGAGCACCGCGCAGAACTGCTCGACCTCGTCGGCCAGCCGGCGCACCACCCGGGTCTTGAGCCCGCGGGCCGAGCGGACCGTGTTGCCGTGCATGGGATCGCTGAGCCAGACGACGTCCGCCGCGTGGTCGCCGAGCGCCCGGACGATCGGCGGCAGCCGCTCGCCGATCCGGTCGGCGCCCATCCGGACGATCAGGCTCAGCCGGCCCGGCCGGCGGTGCCACGTCAGCCGTTCGACCAGCGCCAGCACCTCGGCCGGATCGGCGTCCGGGCCGACCTTCACCCCGACGGGGTTGGCGATCTCGCCGGCGAAGGCGATGTGCGGCCCGGCCACCGCGCGGGTGCGTTCGCCGATCCACACCGTGTGCGCCGACGACGCGAACACCTCGTCCCGAACCGGGTCCGTCCGGCGCAACGCGTGTTCGTAGTCCAGCAGCAGGGCTTCGTGGCTGGTGTACACCGCCGGTCCGGACGC
>NZ_MUMI01000195.1 GCF_002155975.1 Amycolatopsis kentuckyensis | reverse complement strand
GAGTCCCGCCCTCAATCACGTGAGTTCCGCCCTCAATCACGCGAATCCCGGCCTCGATCACGCGGATCCCGCGTACCGGACCGGCGAACTCCCGCGTCCGGTGGGCCGGCTCCGTGACCGGAACCCGATCTCGCGTGACCGGAACCCGATCTCGCGTGATTGGGGACGGAACTCGCGTGATTGGGGAGCGATCTCGCGTGATTGGGGGGTCGGCACTCGTGATCAGGGGGTCGACACGGCTCGGCGGACCAGGGCCAGCAGGCGGGGGGTGTGGGCCGGGACGTCGGTGAGAGCGATGCCGGTGGCCAGCAGGAGGAGGTCGAGGGGGTCGGTGTCCGGGGTGACCGCGTTCGCCGACTTGGCGCGGGCGACGAGGGCCGCCGCCGTCTCGTTCATCGTCTCGTGCCAGCGGGCGAACAGGGTTTCGTGGTCGCCGGCCGGGGTGGTCAGGGACAACGCGAGGTCGCGTTTGTCCCGGACGTGCTCGACGAACAACGCCAGCCACGCGAACAACGCCGCCCCCGGGTCGGCCGCGTCGAGACGCGCGTGCGAAGTCAGCGACGCGACTTCGTCGGCGTACACCGCGATGACCAGTTCGCGACGGCTGGGGAAGTGGCGGTACATCGTCGCGTTGCCGATGCCCGCGCGCCGGGCGATCCGGTCGAGCGGGGCGTCGGGGCCGTCTTCGGCGAACACCGCACGAGCGGCCGCCAGCAGAAGCGCGTGGTTGTCCCGGGCGTCGGACCGGCGGGCTCGTGCGGGCATCGGTGCTCCTTGCCAAGTGGGGAACTCCCCGGTTAGCCTAGCGCCACCTAACCGGGGAACTCCCCACTTAACGGAGGCGACGATGACCCCGTCCGAAGTCCACGCGCGGCTGGTCGAGCTCTGGACGGCCGGACGCTTCGAGGAAGGCCTGCGTCTCATCGATCCCGACGTCGTCGATCACCGCGGCGGCACCGCCGGCGACCACCACGGCATCGACGCCTGGCGGGCGAAGTGGGACCGGAAGGCCGACGTCGCCGTGCGGATCGAGCAGAACGTCAGCGAAGGCGAGTTCTCGGTGAACCGCTACACCAGTTCCGGCCCCGGCTACGCCGTGACCAGCATGGACATGATCCGGGTCCGCGACGGCCGGGTCGTCGAGCACTGGGCGCTGATGGACGTCACCGCGCGTGCCGCGCAGCTGGGTGCACCGGGAACGCCAGGGTGAAGGCCGCGCCGCCTTCCGGGGCGGGCCCGGCCGTCAGGGTTCCGCCCATGCGGGTGACCAGGGCGTGGACCAGGGCCAGGCCGATGCCGGAGCCGACCGGACGGCGGTCGCGGTAGCGCGCGTTCAGGACGCCGCGCTCGAACGCCACCGGGTAGTCCTCCGGCGCCAGGCCAGGGCCGCCGTCCCGGACCGACAGCGATGCCGAAGAACCGGACACCGAAAGCGAAAACACCATCGGGGCGCCGGCGGGCGTGACGCGCAGGGCGTTCTCCGCCAAGCCGTCGACCACCTGACGCAGCCGCCGGGCGTCCGCCAGCACCGGCACCGGCGCGGCCGGCGCCGAAACGGCCAGCCGGACGTCCTCGCGCAAGCACCGCAGCTGCCACACCTCCGCGCAGTCGCGCACCAGAGCGGCCAGATCCACCGAAGCCATGTCCAGCCGGAACTCGTCCGCCCCCAGCCGCGCCAGCTCCAGCAGGTCTTCGACCAACCGCGAAAGCCGCGCCGCCTCGCGCTGGATCGTCTGACCGGCGCGCACGGCGTCGTCTCCGGCAGCGACGCCGTCCGCGATCGCCTCGGCGAAGCCCGTCACCGCCGTCAACGGCGTCCGCAGCTCGTGCGACACCGACAGCAGGAACTCCCGCTGCCGCGCCTCGCTGACGGCCAGCGCGTCGGCCAGCGAATTCAGCGACCCCGCCACCTCCGCCACCTCGCGCGGCCCCTGCACCGGGACCCGCACGTCGCGCCGGCCCGCCCGCAGCGAGCCCGCGGCGAGAGCGGCCCGGCGCAGCGGACGGCCCAGCAGTCGGCCCGAGACGAACCCCGCGAGCGCGGCCACGAGCAGCCCGATCCCCAGCGCCAGCAGGATGTTGCGCACCAGCGCCCGTTGCGTCGCTTGGGCGTTCCGGGTGGGCAGGACCAGCGCGAACGCCGCCCCACGCGTGCCGACCACCCGCGTCTCGACCAGGTACTGCGCCCCGGCCACGGTGACGCGCTGCGACGCGTCCGAACCGAGACCGGCCTTGACGGCGGCCTGGACCGCGACGGCGTCCCCGAGCGCCTGCCCGCCCGCCCGGCGGACCACCACCGAAATGCCCTGCCCGCGCACGACGTCGGCCACCTTGCCGACACCCAGCCGGTTGCCGATGCCCGTTTCGTCCAGTTGCGACGCGACGACGTCGGCCTGCGCGGCCAGCGTCGACTGCAGCACGTTGTCCGCCGTGGTCCGGATCAGCCGGGACGCCACCAGCCCCGCCACGATCACCGCGACACCCGCGACGGCCAGGCACACCAGCGTGATCCGCCCGGCCAGCGTCCCCCGGAACTTCATGCCGGGTCCGCCGCGTAGCCGATGCCCCGGACCGTCCGGATCGGACTCGACGCGCCGAGTTTCGCCCGCAGCTGAGCCACGTGGACGTCCACCGTGCGCGTCCCCGCGGCCGCGGCGTACCCCCAGACCGCACTCAGCAGCTGGTCGCGCGAAAGCACCTGCCCCGGGTGCCGGAGCAGGTGCGCCAGGAGGTCGAACTCGGTCGACGTCAGGGAAACCTCGACGTCGCCGGCCCAGGCGCGGCGGCTGGTGAGATCCACCCGCGCGCCGCCGACGGTCAACA
This sequence comes from Amycolatopsis kentuckyensis, assembly GCF_002155975.1. GTDB lineage: Bacteria > Actinomycetota > Actinomycetes > Mycobacteriales > Pseudonocardiaceae > Amycolatopsis > Amycolatopsis kentuckyensis. The sequence continues at coordinate 12,360 of NZ_MUMI01000195.1, read as the reverse complement.
CCGATGCGGGCGGCGCCACCCCCGAGGCGCGGCGCAGCACCGTCCGGACCCGGGCCGCCAGCTCGCGCGGGCTGAACGGCTTGGTGAGGTAGTCGTCGGCGCCGATCTCCAGGCCGAGCAGCCGGTCGAGCTCGTCGTCGCGGGCGGTGACGAACAGCACCGGCGTCCAGTCCCCGGCCGCGCGCAACGCCTTGCAGATCTCGATACCGTCCATTCCGGACAGTCCGATGTCGAGCACGATCGCCACCGGCTTGAGCCGCCGGACGGCTTCGAGGGCCCGGCCGCCGTCGGCCTCGACGTGCACGCCGAAGCCGTCGCGCTTGAGGTAGAGCGCCGCCAGCTCGGCGATCGCGGCCTCGTCCTCGACCACGAGGACGAGGCCGCGTCCCGGTGACCCCATACCTGCTCCCGTCTCCGCCGTGGTTCAGAGGGGAGACGCTAGCCGGTCAGGGCGAGCCATCGCTGTTCATGTCGGATTCGATGCCGTTCAGGGTCGACTCGATTCCGCTCAGCTCGGCGGACGAGGACGACGACGTCGGCGCGCTCCCCGGGTCCGGCGAGCCCATCAGGTTGTCCCGGCAGGCCGAGCAGCCGAGCGCGATGAGCGCGGCGGCCCCGACCGCCGCCGCGACCCTCGCGCCCCTCACTTGGCCGGCTTGCAGTGCGCGGACGCGAAGGCGTCGAGCTTCTGCTTGGCCGCGTCCAGCTCGCCGACGCGGCCCTGCCGCTTGGTGGCGCGCTGGTCGAGCTGGTCGGCGCGGGCGGTGTGCCCGGCGGCCCGCTGGTCGGCCGCCCGCGCCTTGAGGTTGGCGACCGAGCCCTTGACCTCGGCGCCGCCGTTGATCCGCTTCTTCAGGTTGTCGGCCCGCTTCTGCAGCTTCGGCACCCAGTCCGAGCAGACCTGCTGCGACTCTTCGGGGCTGAGCGTGATCGGCGCCACCGGCGTCGGCGTCTGGGCCGAGGCCAGCGGCGCCGCCACCAGCAGGCCGACCGCGCTCCCGCAGCCCGCCAGCGCCAGCCGCGTCCAGGTCGTTCCTCGCATCGTCTCTCCTCATCCGGGGTTCGGGTTACGAGGAGAACTCTGGCGGGGCGGTGTTCGGAGGGCGTCCGCCTAGTGTTCGGGCTTTGTAAGGCCGACGGTGACCGACGTCCGCGCGAGGTCGAACGTCAGCGTGTCGCCGAAGTGCGGCAGCGCCGGGTCGAACAGGAGCCCGTCCGTGCCGCCGAGGAGCAGCCCGAGCCGGTGCCCCGCGGGAACGACGTGGTCGAGCGCGGTGAGGTCGAACGTCATCGTGTAGGGCCGCCCGGGGACGAGCGGTTCGCCGTGCCGCAGCGACGCGTGGTGCCCGAGGTCGGCCCAGCCGGCGGCGACGATCCGGTGGTCGACGCTGACGACGTCGGCGACGGTGTCGAGGAAGCACGCGCTGTCGGCGTCGGTACTCGAACCCCAGCACGACCGCGTGGCCAGGTTCTCGACCCCGCTGCCGTAGAACGCGGTGTTGCGCGTCTCGGCCGGGCCGTAGTCGACGAGCGCGACGCCGAGCCGGGCGGCGGTCTGGTCCGACGACGCCGTGATCGTCACCGACGGCGACCCGGCGAGCCGCACCGGCGCGGGCAGCGGAGCCCCGGTGAACCGCGCGGCCGACACCCCGGCCGCCCACTGCTCACGGGTGATGGCGGGGTCGTCGACGACGCTCGCCGTGCCGGAGCCGGCCAGCCCCAGCGTCCCGTCGGCCGACGGCCGGAACGTCGCGGGGCGCGTCGCGGGCGGCCAGCTCCGGACGTCGGTCCACTGGTCCGGCGCCGTTTCGAGGTGCACGGCGGGCTCGCGCTCGACGCCGTTGTGCCGCCCGAGCAGCCAGCGGTCGAACCAGCGGTGCAGCGTCTCGACCCACGGCGCCCGCTGCAGGTCGAAGGGGTCGGTGTGGCCGGCCTGGCTCAGCCACGCCTTGCGCGGGACGCCGGCCCGGCCGAGCGCGTCCCAGTAGCGGGCGAACTGGTTCGGCGTCACGACCCAGTCCCCGAAGCCCTGTGCGATGAGCACGCTCGCCTGCCCGGCGCGCGCCTTCAGATCCGCTTCGAACGGCTTGCACAGCTCCGCCGCGCGCTCGTTGTAGGTGAAAGGCGACCCGGTGTTCTCCGGCGTGGCGAAGGGCGCGCCGTTGCCGATGAGCTGGGCGTAGTTGTCCGCGACGCCCTCGATCGGCACGATCGTCTTCAGCCCGGCGACGCCCGACGCGGCCATCCCGATCGCGGTCGCGCCGTCCTGCGACTTGCCGATCGCGCCGACGTCCCCGGTGGCCCAGTCCGCGGTCACCGGACGGCCGCCGTCGGGGGCGTCGAAGGCCTTCGCCCGGCCGCCCAGCCAGTTCACGACCGCGTTGCCGGACCCGACGTCGTCGAAGCAGCCGGACGACCGGTTCGTCCCGCCGACGTCGGCCAGCACGACGGCGTACCCGCGCGGCACGAAGTAGTTGTCCAGGAACAGCGGGAACTGCTGCGGCGTGCCGTCCGGCGCGTACGTCTTCTTCTGCATTTCGTTGCCACGGCCGCAGCACGCGTAGTACGGGCTGACGTCGAGGATCACCGGGACACGCCCGCGCGTGTCCGGCCGGATGACGTCGGCGGCGATGCGGTCGGGCTTGCCGTCGCGGTCGTTGTCGGTGCCGGTCTCCACCCACGCCGTCTGGCGGATCGCGTCCGCGTACGAGTGGACCGGCCGGCTTTCCGCGGCGGCGGCCGGGGCCGCGAGTCCCGATGTCGCGAGCAACGCGGCCAAGAACCCCAGGATCAGTCGCATCGGACCAGGGGATCACGGTTTTTCGTACAGCACCAGGAACTTGGCCATGGCGGCGTCGACGGCTTCGCGGTCGCCGGTCGTGACGAGGTCGAGCAGCAGCCCGCGGGTCACGGCGAGCCCGAGGCGGGCGTGGGCGGCCCGGTCGGCCTCCGGGACGCCGAGCTCGGCGAGCCGGGCTTCGATGGGCCCGAGCCAGTCTTCGACCACGCCGTCGAGGAACTCCGCCGTGCCCGGGGTGCCGCCGAGGGCCTGACCGTAGAGCTGGAAGAACAGCTTTTCGTTGGCGCGCAGGTCGTCGTCGGTGAGCCGGCGCCAGAACTCCGCCGGGTCGAGACCGGCGAGCGCGGCGCGCTGGCGGGCCTCGACCTCCCGGGCCACCGCCGTCAGCAGGCCTTCCTTCGAGCCGAAGTGGTAGATGAGCATGCGGTGGCTGGTGCCGAGGTCCGCGGCCAGTGCCCGCAGGCTCCGGTCGGCGCCGCCGTGGTGGGCGATGTGGTCGATCGCCGCGGCGAGGAGCTTCGCCCGCGGGCTTGCGTCGATCATGTACCAGATGGTACACGTACCAAATGGTACAACGCATTTCGGTGCGCACCCGGACGTCCGCGCCGGCCGACACCGTGTACGCCTTGCTCAGGGACGGCGCGAGCTGGCCGAAGTGGTCGCCGCTGGGGTCGTTCGAGCTGGTCCGCGAGGGAGAGGGGGAGCCCGAGGGGCTCGGCGCGGTCCGGTTGTTCAAGACCAACGGCGTCAGCTCGTACGAGAAGATCGTCGCGCTGGAGCCCGGCCGCCGGTTCGGCTACGCGCTGGAACGCGGCTTGCCGCTGCGGGACTACGTCGCCTACGTCGACCTCGCCCCGCGTGACGGCGGCACCGACATCCACTGGCACTCGACGTTCACGCCGAAGGTCCCCGGCACCGGCTGGTTCTACCGGTGGTTCCTCGGGTCCTTCATCAGGCGGGTGGCCGCCGGTCTGGCTCGGGCCACCGCCTGAACGGCGTGTTACTCTCCCCGGGAGAGTGAGGAGGCGTGCCGTGGGTCCCGATCCGTACGACCGCAACTGCCCGACCCGCCAGCTGCTCGACCGCATCGGTGACCAGTGGACGGTCCTGATCGTCGGCGCCCTCTCCGGCGGCCCGCTGCGGTTCACCGAGATCGGCCGCCGCGTGGACGGGATCTCCCAGAAGGTGCTGACGCAGACCCTGCGCAGCCTGGTCCGCGACGGCATCCTCGCCCGCACGGCGTACCCGACGATCCCGCCGAAGGTCGAGTACGAGCTGACCGGCCTGGGGCGCAACCTGTCCGAGCCGCTGGACGTGCTGGACCGCTGGGCTCGGCAGCACATGTCCTCGGTCCAGGAGGCCCGGGACGCCTACGACGCGGAGCACACGCCGGCGTCCGCGTAGGGGATGGTCCATCCGGGTGACCGGTCGGCGCGTCCTCGGGTCCGCCGGTGCGCGGATCGGAACACTGTGCGGTTCGTCGAAGCCGTGAGTGGTGGTGCCGGTGCAGAGGTGGGGCTGGGTGGCGTTCGCGCTGCTCGCCGGGACGGCTGTGCTCGCGGTTCCGGCCGCGCTGAAGGCGGCGGGAGCCGGGAACTCGTGGTGGGCCGGTGCCGCCGCCGGGGCCGCGGTGCTCGTGACGCCGTTCGTCAAGGTGGCCGCCGACCGGGTACGCAGCCGGGTTTCCCGCCGTGACGACGGCGATCTGTCGGTTGTTCGCGGCTGCCTGGTGACCGCCCGTGGGACCTTCCCGAAGGTGCGGCAGGTCGCCGATCCGCGGCGGCTGGGGGTGCACCCCGCCGCCCAGCTCGATCCCGCCGGGCCCGAAGGCGCCGCGGAGACGATGCCGGCGTACGTCCCGCGCGACGTCGACGAGCGGGTGCGGGCGCGGATCGCGCGCGGGGGGTTCGTGCTGCTCGTCGGTGACTCCACCGCCGGGAAGTCGCGCACCGCGTTCGAGGCGATCCTGGCGACCGTCCCGGATCACGTGCTGGTGGCCCCGAAGGACCGCGCCGCGGTGAAACCCGCACTGGAGCGCGCGATGCGGGCCGGGAACCGCGTGGTCTGGCTGGACGACGTGGAGCACTACCTGGGACCCGCGGGCCTCACCCGCGAGATGCTGGGCCGCCTGCTGGCGGGATCGCGGCACACCGTGGTCGTGGGCACGATCCGGGCGCTGGAGCGCGCCCGGTTCGCCGATTCCGGCAGCCTGGACGAAGCGACCCGGGAGATGTACCGCGCGGCGCGCGAGACGCTGGCCCTGGTCGACGACGAGGTCCGCGTCGAGCGGCTGCTGAGCGGCGCGGAAGCCGAGCGCGCCGCCGACCGGGCGTGGGACCCGCGGATCGCCGACGCGATGGACCACCGCGGGGAATACGGGCTGGCCGAATACCTCGCCGCCGGCCCCGAGCTGCTGCGCGCCTGGCACGACGGCCGGGACGTCGGCGCGAACCCCAGGGGCGCGGCGTTCGTGACCGCCGCGGTGGACGTGCGCCGGGCCGGTCTCGAGCCGCCGCTTTCCGGCCGGCTGCTGGAAGAACTGGCCGACGACTACCTGCGCCGGCGCGGCGGTGACCGGCTGCGTCCCGAATCGACGGCGGCAGCCTGGGACTGGGCGTTGCGCGCCCGGCGGGCGACGACGTCACTGATGACGGGGTCCGCCAAGACCGGCTACGACGTGTTCGACTACCTCGTCGACGAGGCCCAGCGCGTCGGCGGTCCCGAAGGGTACGTGCCGGAGCCGACGCTGCGTGCGGCGCTCGACATCGCCGACGGCTCCGAGGCGATGGCCATCGGGGTGACGTGCACCAAGCAGGGGCACTACGTGCTGGCGCTGGAGGCTTTCTCCCGGGCCGCGCGGCGGCTGACGAGCGAACTCGGGCCCGAGCACCCCGATGCCCTGACCGGCCGGGCCAGGCTGGCGAGTGCGTTCCACGAGATGGGGCGCTTCGCGGAGGCCGAGCGGGAAACCCGTGCGGTACTGGAGATCCGCACCCGGTTGCTGGGGCCGGAACACCTCGACACGCTGGCCTGCCGCAACAACCTCGCCAGTGTGCTCGGCGACCTGGGCCGGTTGGCCGAAGCCGAGCGCGAGCACCGGGCCACGCTCGAGGTGCTGCTGCGTCTGGTCGGTGCCGAGAGCTGGTACACGTTGACCGTCCGCAGCAATCTCGCCGTCATCAGCGAACTGCAGGGCCGATGGGTGGAGGCCGAGCGCGAACACCGCGCCACGCTCGACGGAATGAGCCTCCTGTTCGGCGCGGAAAGCCCGGAAACACTCACCTACCGCCACGATCTTGCGCGCGTGTTCTGCAGCTTGGGCCGCTGGGAAGAAGCGGAGCGGGAACACCGCGCGGTCCTCGAAGCCCGCGTCCGGACGCTGGGCGCGGAGCATCCCCAGACCTTGACCAGCCGCAGCAACTTCGGGCTCACGCTGGGCCGGTTGGGCCGGCTGGCGGAGGCCGAGCGCGAAGACCGCGTCACCCTCGAAGCGCGTCGCAAGGTGCTCGGTCCCGAACATCCCGATACGTTGACCAGCCGCAACAATCTCGCGGCCGTGCTGAGCGGCCTCGGCCGGCACGAGGAAGCCGAATGCGACCACCTCGCCGTCCTCGAGGCACGCGTCCGGATCCTCGGGGCGGAGCACCCCGACACCCTGTACAGCCGCAGCAACCTCGCGCTCGAGCGCTACCACCTGGGGCGGCTGGAGGAGGCCGAGCGGGAAGGCCGGACCACGCTCGAAGCGCGGACCCGGGTACTCGGGGCGGAACACCCGGACACGCTGACGAGCCGGAGCAACCTGGCGGTCGTCCTGGGCGAGCTGCTCCGGTTGGCGGAGGCCGAGCGCGAACACCGCACGGTTCTCGAAGCGCGAACCCGGCTTCTCGGTGCCGAGCACCCGTACACCCGGAGCAGCCGCAGCCACCACGCGGCGGTCCTCCAGGGGCTCGGGCGGTGGGAGGAGGCCGCGGACGGGCACCGGGCCGTGCTCGAAGTTTCCTGCCGCGTCCTGGGGCCGGACCATCCGGACACCCTGTTCGAGCGCGACCTGCTCGCCGCCGCCCTCCGGGACTCGAACCGGACGGAGGAGGCCGAGCGGGAGTACCGGACCCTGGTCGAGACCCGGACCCGCGTCCTCGGGCCGGACCACGCCGACACCCTGACCAGCCGGGCCAACCGGGCGATCGCGCTCGGCGAACTCGGCCGGCTCGAGGAGGCCGAGCGGGAACACCGCACGGTCCTCGCCCTTCGCGAGCGCACCCTCGGCCCGGCGGACCGCAGCACCTTGACCAGCCGCTTCCACCTCGCCAAGATGCTCACCAAGCTGGGCCGGCCCGCGGAAGCCGAGCGGGAACACCGTGCCGAGCTGGAGGCGTGTTCGCGCGTTTTGGGCCCGGATCATCGCGACACCCTGCTGAGCCGGGACGCGCTCATCGCCACCCTGCTGGAACTGGGCCGGCTCGCGGAGGCCGAGCTGGAGTTCCGCGCCGCGCTCGAGACCCGGGTGCGGGTGCTCGGTCCGACGAGCCGGGACACCGTGGTCTGCCGGCTCAACCGGGCGGGGTTGCTGCTCGAGCTGGACCGGCGGGCCGAAGCCGAGCGGGAACACCGGCTGGTGAGGGCGATCTGCTCGCGGGTCCTCGGCCCGGACTTCCGCACCGTGCTGGCCGGTCCGGACGCCCAGTCGATCTTCCTGAGCCGCCTGGCCGAGGCCGGCTGAAGCGAGCCGCCCCGCCGTCCAGTGGACAGCTCCTGGACAATCCGCTTCGGGACGGGTCCCGCGGCCCCGCCCGCGGGGACACTGTCGCCGTGCTCAACGAGACCGTCCCGGCGCCGGGCTGGGGAGTCGTCGCCCTCACCGCGTTGTTCGCCTTCGCGGTGTCGCTGACCTCGGTCGTCACGCCGCCCAGTGGCCGGCGGAGCCTCCTGCGCAACGCCAACGTCCTCGGCACCCTCTTCCACGAAGGCGGTCACGCGCTGGTGAGCCTGCTGACCGGCGGTGACGTCGCCCGCGTCGCCATCACCAGCGCGGGCGGCGGCTTCACCAGGCAGCGGCACGACTCGGCGCTCGGCGATGTGCTGGCCACCGCCGCCGGGTACGCGATGCCGCCGCTGGCCGGGCTGGGGGCGGCCGTCCTGCTGGACCGCGGGCACGTCCAGGCCGTCCTCGTCCTGACCCTCGCCGCGTTGGCGTTCCTGCTGCTGTTCGCCCGGGACCTGCTCACCTTCGTGCTGATCGTCGTGGTGGGGGCGGTCGTGTACTCGGCCCTGCGCTACGCCCCGGGCTGGCTGCGCGTCGCCATCGCCTACACCGAAGCCTGGCTGCTGCTGACCAGCGAGCTCGACGGCGTGCGGATCCTGGTCGTCAACCGCAGGCAGAACGGGTACAAGGCCCAGAAGGACGACGCCGCCGCGCTGGCCAGGCGCACCAAGATGCCGTCGCCCCTGTGGATCGGCGGGTGGTTCCTGCTCAACGGCTGGGCGATCTGGCACGCCGCACCGCTGCTGTTTCCCTAGCGGGCCACCAACCCCGCCTCGTGTGCCAGCAGCCCGGCCTGCGTCCGGTTCGCGCAGTCCAGCTTCACCAGCATCCGGGAGACGTAGCTCTTCACCGTCGCCTCGGCGAGGTGCAGCCGCGCCGCGATGTCCGCATTGGACAGTCCGGAGCCGAGGCAGGCCAGGACGTCCCGCTCCCGCTCGGTGAGGCCCGCGGTCCGGCGGCGCGCGTCTTCGCCGCGTTCGCGGCTGTCCGAAGACAACGCCACCAGCCGGCGCGCGGCCGACGGTGAGAGCACCGTGTGGCCGTCCGCCGCCACGCGGACCAGGCCGATCAGGTCCTCCGGGGGTGTCGACTTCACCAGGAAGCCCGCCGCGCCCGCGCGCAGCGCGCGGATCACGTACGTGTCCGCGTCGAACGTCGTCAGCGCCACCACCGCCGGCGGGTCCGGCAGCGCCGTGATCCGGGCGATCGCCGTCAGCCCGTCCACGCCCGGCATCCGCAGGTCCATCAGCACCACGCGCGGCCGGTGCCGGACCACGGCCTCGACGGCTTCGGCGCCGTCCGCGGCCTGGGCGACGACCTCGATGTCGGCCGCCGAACCCAGGATCGTGCGCAGGTGCGCGCACACCATCGGCTCGTCATCGACCACGAGCACCGGGATCACAGTGCGTGCCTTCCGACGTCGGGACGTAGGCGGGCAGTATCGCACCGACCCGGAACCCGCCGCCGGGTCGAGGGCCCGCGTCGAAGCGCCCGCCGACCAGTTCGACGCGCTGCCGGAGGCCGGCCAGCCCGGCGCCGGACCCGCTGTCCGCCAGCGCCGGGTCGGGCGGGTGCGCCGCCGCCGTGCTGTCGACCGAGACGTCCAGGCCGCCCGGGTGGTAGCGCAGCGACACCGCCGCCGACGCGCCCGGCGCGTGCTTGCGGACGTTCGTCAGCGCCTCCTGGACGAGCCGGTACGCGGTGCGCGCGACGGTCGGCGACACCTGCGCCGGGTCGCCGTCCACCACCAGGTCCGTCGCCACCCCGACCGACCGGGACTCCTCGACCAGCCGCGCCGGGTCGCCGGGCTCCTCCGGGCTGAGCGTCCGCGGCCCGGTCTCCGCGCCGTTGCGCAGGACGCCGACCAGGTCACGCAGTTCGTCCAGCGCCAGCGCGCCTTCCCGGCGGATGTCCTCGGCCGCCGTGCGCGCGGCCGGGTCGGCCGACGTCACGCCGAGCGCGCCGGCGTGCAGCACCATCAGGCTGAGCCGGTGGGTGACGACATCGTGCATCTCGCCCGCGAGCCGCCGCCGTTCCGCCGCCCGGGCCTGCTCGGCGAGCAGGTGCTGTTCGCGCTCGGCGCGTTCCGCCCGGTCGCGCAGGGACTGGAGGAGCTGCTTGCGGGCTTCGAAGTACAGCGAGGCGAGCGCCGGCAGCGCGGTGCTGAGCAGGCCGAACGGCGTCGTCGCCCAGCTCGGCGTCCACGGCCGCGCGGCGATCACGGCCAGGACGCCGGCCACCCACAGCACGGTCCGCTTGTCCAGCACGCGGGCCGCCTGGGTGAGGATCACCGGGGTGATCGTCGGGACCGTCGTCAGCGCGAGCGGGTGGAGCGGCACGAGCAGGCCGGGGGCGAAGGTGTCGGACGCGAGCATCGCGAACGCCCCCGCGGTGACGAACGCGCACACCGGGCCGGGGAACCGGAACAGCAGCACCAGGGTGAGGTCGCAGGCGATCTGCAGGACCAGCCCGGCGGCCGGGCCCCACGCCCCGGAGGTCCGGTCGCCGAGGACGTAGAAGAAGGTGTTCATCCCGGCGAACGCGAGCGCCGCCGAGATCAGCCAGCAGGCGTCGGAGCGGCTCGGCCACAGCGGCCGCCGGGCGGTGGTCACGCGGTCACCGTAACCGCTGTTCCGGACGGCCGCCCCGGATGTGCAACTTTGGTTGTGCCTGGTTGTGCGGGCGCGCAACGTTCGTCGCCGCGATCACCCTCGTCGTCCGGTTTCGCCCGCGTGGCGGTTCGCGGTGGAGTGGGGGACGACGAGGGAGGAAGTGCGATGAGCGAGCTGTCCCTGCCGGCCCGGGCGTACCTGCTGGCCTGCGACACCGCGCGCGACCGGCTGCCGGACCGCGAGCGCGTGGCCCTGCTGGTCCGCGCGGCGGCGCTGACGGATCTGGTGCTGCGCGGCCGGATCACCGACGACGGCGGCCGTCCGGTGGTCTCGGGTGCCGGCCGCACGGGCCACCTGGTGCTCGACGACCTGCTCGCCGAGCTGGCCGCCGACCCGCACCGGAAGTGGCGCGCCCGGGTCCGCCGCGGGGCGCGCGAGACGTTGCGGTCCCTGGAGGCCCAGCTCGACGCGGCGGGCGTGATCGCGCTCCGGACGTCCCGCGTGCTGGGGCTGTTCCCGCGCCGTCGCCCGGAGGTCCGTGACCCGGCTTCCGCGGCCGCCCTCCGCGAGTCGGTGCGGGCGGCCTTGCGGAGTGACGCGCCGGTGTCCGCGGACGTCGCGGCCCTGACGTCGCTGGCCGCGGCGGTCGAGCTGGGCGCGGTGCTCCCGCGCGGCGAGCGCCGGCGTCACCGCGACCGGCTCGCGCGGCTGGAGGAGCAGGCGGGGGCCGCGGTCCCGGCCCTGCGCAAGGTGATCCGCGAACTCCACGCCGCCCGCACGGCCTCGATCGCGGCCGCCTCCGGAGGCGGCGGCTGATGTCGTGTCGTCCCTCCGATCACGCGTGTCGACCCCGGGATCACGCGCGTCGACCCTTCCCGCACACGCCGTTCGTGCCCGAAGGGTCGACACGCGTGATTGAGGGGTCGACACGCGTGATTGCCGGGACGACACGGTCAGGGCGTGAAGAGGCGGTCGAGGTAGTAGTCCACTGTGGAGATGGCTTCGGCCGGGGTGCGGTGGCCCATCAGGATTTCCGAGCCCTGGGAGTCCGCGATCGCCCAGAGCAGGGAGGCCTCGGTCTGGGGGTCGACCCACGCCGGGACGTCGCCCGCCTGCTGGGCCTGGCGGACCTGGTCCGCGAAGAACCCGAGGAGTTCCGGCATGCCTTCGCCGAAGGCCTTCGCCATCGCCGGGTCCGCCACGGCGCGGATGAAGTAGGCGACGCCGATGAGGAAGTCGGCCTCGCTGTCGGGGTCGCGCGGGAGGATTTCGACCAGGCACGCGCGGAGGATCGACCGCGGCGTCGGCGGGCCTTCGGCCAGCACCTTCGCGGTGATCCGCTCGCTGCGGAGCTTGTGGCGGTGCTCGAGGGCGTAGCGCAGCATTTCGTCCTTGGTCTTGAAGTAGTGCTGCACCGAGCCCATGGACATGCCGGCTTCGGCGGCGACGTGGCGCAGGCTGACGCCTTCCAGGCCGGAGCGCGTGGTCAGCCGCTGCAGCGCCTCGGCGATCTGCATCCGGCGCTGCTCGTGGTCCACCTGTTTCGGCACGTCCGCTCCCGTTGTCATGCGATCGCATTGCGAAACCGCGGGCTCCGCCGTTACGATGCGATCGCATTGTAAAACAACCTCGGGGGGTATCCGGTGGAGACCGGAAAAGTACGGCTGCGGCCACCGCGCCACGCACTCGACCGCCGCGCGATCGCCTGGTGGCGCACGCAGGGAGCGCTGACGTTCGCGCCCGCGGTGCTCGTGCTCGCGGTCCTCGGCCTGCTGATCCCGCCGGCCGCGTTCTGGCTGCTGGGCCCGGCGGCGGTGGTCGCCGTGCTGGGCGTGGTGTGGTGCGCGGTGCTGCCGCGGTGGTGGTTCGGGCTGCACCGCTGGGAGGTGACCGACACGGCGGTCTACGTGCGCTCGGGATTCCTGTGGCAGGAGTGGCGGGTGGCGCCGCTGTCGCGCGTGCAGACGGTCGACACGCTGCGCGGCCCGCTCCAGCAGCGGTTCGGCCTCGCGACGGTCACGGTGACGACGGCTTCGGCTCGAGGTGCGGTCCGCCTCCGCGGCCTGGACGCCCAGGTCGCGGCGGACGTGGCGGAGCGGCTGACGGAACGCACGGACGCCACACCGGGGGACGCGACATGACCGGCGAGCACCGGCGCGACAGCGCGGCGGCCGGCGGAACGCACG
>NZ_MUMI01000194.1 GCF_002155975.1 Amycolatopsis kentuckyensis | reverse complement strand
CGGCGCCGTCGACGGCGCCGCCTGGCTGACCGCGGTGCTGCGGACCGGCCCCGGCCCGGCGTGCGCGGCGGTGACCGCCGTGGCCCTCGCGGGGGCGCGCGTGGCCGGCCGCGTCCACCGCCGCCGGCTCTGGCTGTCCTGGCTGCAGGACCTCCCGCGCTCGGTCACCGCCACCGCGCTGGCGTTCGCGCTCGTCACCGGGTTCGGGCTGCTGGCCGGGATGGACGGCGACGACACGGCGCGGATGCAGGAAGTCGTGCTGTGCTTCGCCGTCCTCAGCGAAGCCGTCCGCCCGGCCGTCTTCGCGTTCGGCCGGTGGGGGCGCCGGCGGCTGCGGCGCTGCGACCGGGCCGTCGTCGTGGGGGCCGGCCGGATCGGCGGGGAACTGGTCCGCACCATGCTGGAGCACCCCGAGTTCGGGCTGCTGCCGGTCGGCATCGCGGCGTCCGGCCGGGAGCCGGTGCCGTCCGGGCTGCCGGTCGAGCGGATCGACGGCGACCTCGCCGGCGCCGTCGCCCGGCTGCGCGCCGGCACGGTGATCCTCGCCCCGGCCGACGACCGGGACCGCGCGATCGTCGACGCCGCCATCACCGCGCACCGCCTCGGGTGCGTCACCCTGGTGCTGCCGCACCTGTTCGAGCTCTGCCCGGACGGCCCGGGCGTCGACCGCCTGCGCAGCTACCCGCTGGTGTGGCTGGGCGGCGCGCCGACCCGGCGGCCGAGCTGGTGGGTCAAGCGCGCGGTCGAGACGACGCTGGCCGCGGCCGCGCTCGTCGTCCTCGCCCCGGTCATCGCGGTCTGCGCGCTCGCGGTCGCGGTGGAGAGCGGGTTCCCGGTCTTCTTCCGGCAGGTGCGGGTCGGCATGGACGGCGGCACGTTCGTGCTCTTCAAGCTCCGGAGCGTGCGGCAGGCCGCCGTCGACGATTCGCAGACGCGCTGGTCGGTCGTGGGGGACCACCGGGTCGGCCCGGTCGGCCGGTTCCTGCGCCGGTCCTCTTTGGACGAGCTGCCGCAGCTGTGGAACGTGGTGCGCGGGGACATGTCGCTGGTCGGCCCGCGTCCGGAGCGCCCGGTCTTCGTGCACGAGTTCTCCGCCGTGCACGACCTGTACTGGGCCCGGCACCGGGTGCCGACCGGGCTGACCGGGCTGGCGCAGGTGCACGGCCTGCGCGGGGACACCTCGATCGCGGACCGGGCGCGCTACGACAACTACTACATCGCGAACTGGTCGTTGTGGCTCGACGTCAAGATCATCATCCTCACGGTGGGAGAACTGCTGTGCCGAAGGCAACGCTGATCCGCCGTCACCCGACGGCGTCCTGGACGGCCGCGGCGGTGCTGCTGGCGACCTGCCTGACCGGCTGCGTCGCCAGCTCGGCGCAGGAGCTCGCGGCGCCGCCGCCGAAACCCCTCGCGCCCTGCGCGTGGTGGTACGGGATCGGCCAGCCGCCGACGTCACAGGAGATCGAGCTCGCGGCCAAGCGCTACCAGGTCGTCGTGCTCAACGCCGACCAGGGCGCGGCCATGCGGCGCCTGCACCAGCTCAACCCGCGGGTGAAGGTGCTGGTGTACAAGGACCTCTCGAGCACGCGCAACTACCAGGGCGCGGTCGACGGCGGCCAGGACGCGGTGTTCCTGCCGAGCGGCATCGGCTACGTCGCCGCGCAGGAGCACCACCCGGACTGGTTCGCCCAGGACGTCCAGGGCCGGCGGATCGAGTGGCAGGGCTACCCGAAGCACTGGCAGATGACGGTGTGGAACCCGGACTACCAGCAGGCCTGGACGGACGCCGTCGTCGCGGAAGTGAAGCGCGAGGGCTGGGACGGCGTGCTCGCGGACAACGACTTCAACTCCCTGAGCCACTACTCGTCCGCGGTGCTGGCGGGCACGGCGAACGTCGCGGAGACCGACCGCAAGCTCCGCGACGGCCTGGACGCGTTCCTGGCCAAGGCCGGCGACGCCCTGACGAACGCGAACAAGCTCCTGGTGCCCAACGTGTCCGAGACGCACCTGGTGCCGGGCCGCTGGACCGCGCACTCCCGCTTCGGCGGCGCGATGGAGGAGAACTTCGGGTTCCGCGAGAACGGCGGCACCGGCGGCCTGCTGACCTTCCGCGGCAACGAGTTCCAGGAGCTGCGCGCGCAGGCCGCCCTCGGCGAGTCCTTGCTGTTGCTGGTGACGCGGACGCACAACGCGCGCGAGGAGCGTTCCGGCTACGCGAGCGCGGCGTTGCTGGCGGGCCCGCGCACGTGCTGGACCCGCGCGACGACGGACGACTACCGCGACCCGGAGTGGTCGACGCTGCAGGATTCCGGGCTGGGCGAGGCGGTCGACGCGGCGAGCCGGCTGCCCAACGGCGTCTGGAGCCGGACGTTCAGCCACGGCTGGGTCGCGGTGAACCCGACG
>NZ_MUMI01000193.1 GCF_002155975.1 Amycolatopsis kentuckyensis | reverse complement strand
GCCAGCTGCGGTCGTCGCCGATCCGGGCCGCCGCCCAGGCGGCGACCTCCGGTGTCGCCAGCTCGTCCCACACCGCGAGCACGTCGCGGCCGTGCAAGGCGCAGGCCGCGTCCGCCGCGCACCAGCGGGCCATCCGGACCAGGTTGCGCTCGGCCGTCACCGCGCCGTCCCGGGCCCACGCCGCCGGGTCGGCGCGGGTGTGGTCCAGCACGCTGTCGAGGTACATGCGCCCGACGCGCGAGCCGAACCGCGCCGCGTACTCCTGCCCGTACACCGTGCCGTACGAACTGCCGAAGTAGTTCAGCCGGGACTCGCCCAGCCGGGCCCGGATCGCGTCCAGGTCGCGGGCGACCTGGTCGGCGCCGAGCCGGCCGCGGGCCGCCGGGCAGTCCGCCGCGAACTTCGCGTTCGCGGCCGCGAAGGCGTCGTACGCACTCCTGGTCAGCGGGCCCGGCAGGGGCGCGGGCACCGGCGCCGGGCACGTGACGTCGAGGCCGCGCGGGTCGAACACCACCACGTCGAACCGCGCCGCGAGGTCGGTGAACTGGTCGCGGTACCCCGGCACGGCGAACAGCGGGATCGACTGCGCGGGCCCACCCGGGTTGACCAGCAGGGTGCCGAGTTTCCGGTCGCGCGCGGGGATCCGGAGCAGCGGGACGGTGACGGTGGCGCCGCCGGCCGGGTGGTCCCAGTCAGCGGGCACCTCGATCTCGGTGCAGGACAAGCCGTCGTAACAGTCCCGCCACGCCGGTCCGGCGGCGGCCGTGGCGGTTCCGGCTCCGGTCACGAGCAGCGCGGCGACCGCCGTCACCCGCTTGAGCAGTGCTTTCATGCCTCGATTCGAGCAGCCGGCGGCGCCGCGCGCGTCTGCCTTGGGACAGACATTTCCGGGCCGTGGTGTCCGGCGGCGGCGAAGGCCCGGATGCGACGCCGCCACCGGCGGTGGCGGACCTGCCGGATTCGGCGTGACCGACGCGATGGTGCAGAAGCGCGATCGCGCGGGAGGACCGGCCGGTCCGGGCTCTCCCGCACGACCGCACTCGCTACCGCGAGAGGCTGATATCGCGGTAAGCCCACCTCGCGGCGGTGCCGTCCGGCGCAGCCAGAGTGATCAAAACACTGTCGGCACCGCCCACCACGTCGGCCGGGACCGGAACGTGAATCGGCCAGTTCCCGTCACAGCGCGGAGTCGAACTCGCGCTGCCACCATCGATGCCCTTCCCCGCCGCGTAGGAGTCTCCGTAGACAACTCGGCCACATCCGACGGCGTGCAGCGTGCCATCGAGGGTCACCCACCGGTTGGTGAAGGTGGCGGTGCCGGTGGCGTAGCTGGCTCCGTAAGCGACGTGGAAATTCCGGACCACGGACACCTGCCCGGCCGTCGCGGCGGGCGCGGTTACGAGGACGAGTCCGACGGCGGCTGCGCCGGCCGCAACCGTGCGGCGGCGGGTGCGGCGCGCGGTCGTCGGTGCGGGATGTGACTTCGGCATGGTGAGCAAGGATCCCCTCGTGGTCACTTCGGCGCCCGGAAGTTCCGGGTCCGCTGCCTGACACGCCCACCCCGTCGGCCAGGTTGTCGCCTGCGAACTGGTCTCACCCGAAAGCAGGCCGCGAGGTCGGCCGGTTTGCCCGGACTTCGGCGGATGCGGTGGCCGATCGGGTCGGGCCGGATCCACCGACCGCTGACACGTGGAACCTCACCCCCACCCCGAACGTCATAGTGCCGTAAGTAACACAATCGGCCCAACGGGCGAATGACCCGTTGTAGTGACGAAAACGAAAGGCAGTCCGGTGTCCGGTTCAGAAGTCGAGCTCACCCACCGCGCGATGGCGATGCTGAAGGCGGTGGCCGCGGGTCGTGCACAGATGTCGTGCAGCTGCGAGCCCGATCTCTTCATCGACGGATTCGCCTGTTGCGATCAGATCACCGCGCACGCCCTCGCCCACGGCGGCTACCTGCGCCCCGCCGTCGAAGGCGGCACCGGGCGCGTGGCCGCCGAGCTGACCGACGCCGGGAAGGCCGTGCTGGCGATCACCGTCGCCGCCTGAGGGTCACGGAGCGTCGCCTGCCCGAACAGGTGTTCGGACTCCCCTCCGTGCCCCTGACCTGGCAGGCTTGTCCCCATGGCGGAGCACCCACGACCGGCGGACGACGAGGCGACGGTCTTCCTCCCGAGCGAGCTGCGGGGCCCGCACTGGCCGACCCGTGACCCCGACGTCTCGCGGCGCGCCTACGACGAGTTCGCCGGCCAGATCGTCGCGCGGCCGCCCGCGTCGCCGGTCAGCGCCGGGCGCGGGGAGGGCGCCGGTTCGTCGCTGGCCCGCTCCAGCGGCCGGATGGCGGTCGCCTCCGCCGTCAGCCGGGTCACCGGGTTCGTCGCGAAGCTGCTGCTCGCCGCCGTGGTCGGGGCCGGGGTCGTCAACGACTCCTTCACCGTCGCGAACACCCTGCCCAACATCGTCTTCGAACTGCTCTTCGGCGGCGTCCTCGCCAGCGTCGTGGTGCCGCTGCTGGTCCGCTCGCACGACGACCCCGACGGCGGCCGCGCCTACACGCAGCGGCTCATCACGATGGCGTTCGTGCTGCTCGTCGTCGGCACGGCCGTCGCGGTGGCGATCGCCCCGCTGTTCACCGCGCTCTACGTCGACAAATCGTCTCCGACGGCCAATTCGGCGCTGACCACCGCGCTGGCGTACCTGCTGCTGCCGCAGATCCTCTTCTACGGCCTCTTCGCGCTGCTCTCGGCCATCCTCAACGCGCAGAACGTCTTCGGCCCGCCGGCCTGGGCGCCGGTGCTGAACAACGTCGTCGTCACCGGCACGCTCGTCGTGTTCGCCTTCGTGCCGGGCGAGCTGACCCTCGACCCGGTCCACATGAGCGATCCCAAGCTGCTCGTGCTCGGCCTCGGCACCACGCTCGGCATCGTGGCGCAGGCCGTCGTGCTCATCCCGGCGTTGCTGCGCACCGGGTTCCGCTTCCGCTGGCGCTGGGGCTTCGACCCGCGGATCAAGGAGTTCGGCGGGCTCGCCGCGTGGATCCTCGGTTACGTCGTGGTCAGCCACGTCGGGTTCGTCATCACCACCCGGGTGCTGACGGGCGGCAACAGCGGCGGCGTCACGGCCTACAGCTACGCGTCCCTGCTCTTCCAGTTGCCGTACGGCATCCTCGGCGTTTCGCTGCTGACGGCGCTGATGCCGCGGATGAGCCGCGCCGCCGCGGACGGCGACACGGTCTCGCTCGTCGGCGACCTCTCGCTCGCCTCGCGCATGTCGACGGTGCTGTTCGTGCCCATCTCGGCGGTGCTGGCGGTGGTCGGAACGCCGATCGGCATCGCGATCTTCACGTGGGGCCGCGGCACCCTCGACGACGCCGAGCGGCTCGGCCAGACGCTGGCCGTCTCGGCGGTCGGGCTGCTGCCGTTCGCGCTGGTCATGCTGCAGCTGCGGGTGTTCTACGCGATGAAGGACGCCCGCACGCCGACGCTGATCATGCTCGTGATGACGGCGGTGAAGATCCCGCTGCTGCTGCTTTGCCGCGGTCTGCTCGACGGCGAGCACGTGGTCTACGGCGTCATGCTCGTCAACGGCGCCGGGTTCGTGGTCGGGGCCGTCCTCGGCCAGGTCTGGCTGTGGGTCCGGCTCGGGCATCTGCGCAGCAAGCGGTCGCTGCGGGTCGGGCTGATCACGCTTTCGGTGAGCGGGCTGGGCGTGGTGGCCGCGGTGCTGGCCGGGCACGCGGTGCCCGAGTCGCTGGGGGTGATCCCGGGGGCGTGGGTGAAGCTGCCGGTGCAGGGGGTGCTGGGGATGGCCGTGCCCTTCGGGTTGCTCGCGTTGCTGAAGCTGCCGGAGTTCACCCCGGTGACCCGGCGGGTGGCCGGGCTGCGGCGGCGGTTCGCGGCTCGTTGACGACTACGGCCGGGAACGCGATCCGGATGTCTCGAAACGGTAACGAGAGCGCGGCGATCAGCGCGTTTACAATTGCCGCAAGGGTTTCTACTATCCACCGGGGATCAGGCCGGCGCGGGCGAGCGCGGCGGCGGGGGTATCAGGTGGAGGCCGTGCATGACGCGCAGCGCGCGCAGACGACGGGACCGGGTCACGGTCGACGAACTGCTGCGGCAGACGGGGGCGCGGCCGCGCAAACCCGGCTCGCGGGCGGCCGAACTGGCGGCGCGCCGGGGCACGGAGCCCGCAGCCGGGCCCCGGGGGGCGGCGCGGATGGCGCTCGTGTCGGCGGTGGTCGTCGTGCTGGGCGGACTGGTGATCGTGCTGGCGACGCGGCCGGACTCGGTCCCCGGCTCCACGCAGTTCCCGCAGCTGCAGCCGGCCACCGCCGCGCCGACGTCGACCGCGCTGGCCGTCCCGACCGAGACGACCACGCCGTCGCCGGTGGTCATGCAGGCGCGCCGGACGCCGACCCCGGCGCCGACCCCGACGGTGACGATCGATCTGCCGCCGCCGTCCACGGCGAAGCCGAGCGCGCCGCCGTCCACATGGGACCCGCGGTGGAACTACTACGGCTGCTACCCGTACTGCGGCGGCTGGCGGCGCTGACCCGCGAAGGCCCCCTCACCGACCCCGATGCCGGTGAGAGGGCCCCCGACAGCCCCACTACGGGTCCGGAGCGTCAGCCGGTGTAGCCGGCGACGATCTTGGTGAACGCGTACTTGTCCTGGCTGATGCCGCTGCACTCGCCGCCGCCGCTGCAGTCGCGGTTGGTGGCCCAGAACGTGAAGCGGGCCAGGTGGTGGCTGGTCGCGTAGCTGCGGATGGAGGTGAAGTTGGCGACCGTGACCGTCTCGCCCGCGTTGTCGGTCTTGCCGTTCATCGAGGAGAGGCCGCTGTGCCGGTAGGCGGTGTCGTCGCTCCAGCCGAACGTGGTCTTGAGCTGGTTCTTCAGCCCGTCGACCGCCGACTTCGTCAGCGCGGCCATGTCGCCGCCGCTGGAGAAGTCGAACGGCATGACCGACCAGACGTCGACCGGGGCACCGATCGCCTTGGCCTGGTTGATCAGGCGCTTGCCCCAGGAGTCGGGGCCGGTCGTGGTGGTGCCGATGGTGATGACGACCTTCAGGTTCGGGTTCTTCTGCTTGGTCAGCTTGACCGCGTTGAGGATGCGGTCCTGGACCGTGTTGTTCTGGAACTCGTCGGTGTTCTCGATGTCGAGGTCGATCGCCTTGAGCGCGTAGGCGTCGATCACCTTCTGGTAGGCGCCCGCCAGGGCGGAGGCCGACGTGCACTTCGAGCCCAGTTTCGTGCCGGACCAGCCGCCGAAGGAGGGGATCACGTCCCCGCCCGCGTTGCGGATGTTCTGGATCATCGTCTTGTCCGAGCCGGTCAGCGACCGGCTGCCGTCCCACTTGGGGTTGCAGGTGCCGTCGGACAGCACGAACGCGAGCGTAAACGCTTTCACGCCGGTCGCGGACATCGCGGCGGACGGGCTGGTCTGGCCGCCCCACTGGTACAGGTACGGGGAGGCGAGCACCGGGTCGACCGCGGCCATGGCCTGCGGGGCGAGCCCGACCGTCGTGGCCAGCGCGGCCGAAGCCGCGGCCGCGAGGGTGAGGAGACGGCGCACTGATTTCATGGGGGTCCTCCGAACGCAGGTGGAGCACCTCCGGTTTGAGGCGGCGGGATCAACCCGGGAGGAGTGCTTGTGTGCCACCACACAGTGGACTAGACCAATGTTGCGTGTCAACCCTCCGTCGGTCGGAAAATGACCCACGGTGCCCGGAGCTGCCGACGATGTTAAATTCCCCTGAAGGCGGAGTGACATGAGCCCGCAATCCGGCTACTTTGCCGAAATGGTGGGGGATTCCACGGTCGCCGCCGGCGGGGAACGCCGCCCGGGCCGGTTGCTGCCCGCCCTCGTCCCGCAGCACTGGGCCCCGTGGCGGTGGGCACTCTGGCGGTTGCCGCGCCGCGGCCAGGTCTGGTACCTCGTCGGGGTCGACACCCTCGCCGTCGCCGCGGTCGTGCTCGCCGCCCTCCGCTTCCCGCCGCTCGCCGCGATGCTGGCGCCGTTCGCGCTGCTCGCGGCGAGCGGCGGGAAG
>NZ_MUMI01000192.1 GCF_002155975.1 Amycolatopsis kentuckyensis | reverse complement strand
GCAGCTCAGCCAGCAGGTGCCGTGAGATGCCGGAGCGGCCGGACCCCACTGCGGGCGACCACGACCTGACGTGGACCGAACTCGGCGACGGCCTGTGGCTCATGGCGGCCATCGGCACGACCCCGCCCGCCCCGCCACCGAGGCCTCCGGAACGACCGGCCGCCCCGCTTCCCGAGCACCGGCGAGAGCCCTCTGCGCGTGATCGCCCCTTTCCCTCGACCGAGGGCGGGAGCGAACCCGATCGTGAACCCCCGGTGGCCGACCGCCCTTCGTTCGCCGAGCTGGCGGACAACGGCGGTCCGCTCGCACCGCGGGCCGGAGAGCCGCCTGGGGACGCGGACCTCACGAGCGCGCCGACGGCCCCGGTGCTGCCCGGCGCGCCCGAGCTCGTCCGCGCACTCCGCCCGTTCAAGAAGAAAGTCTTCTCGAAGCAGGCGGACGACGTCGAGCTCGACGAAGACCGCACCGCGGAGGAAGCGGCGCAGACCGGACTGTGGCTGCCGGTCACCAGGCGGCGCCGCGGCCGGTGGCTCGACCTGACGCTCGTCGTCGATTCGTCCCCGTCGATGGCGCTGTGGACGCCGACCGTGAACGCGTTCGCCCGGCTGCTGGAACGGCTGGGAGCGTTCCGGTCGGTCCGGGTCCGGCTGCTGGAAACCGGCAAGACCGGCGCCGCGGAGGGGGGCGAGGTCCTCGGCCCCACCCTGCGCGGTGGCACGGCCGACGCCCCGGCGCGCGGGGCGGGCGAGGTCATCGGCTCCTCCGACCGGAGCCTCCTGCTCGTCCTGACCGACGGCGTCAGCGACGCGTGGCACCGTGACCTGGTGGCGCCGATGCTCGCCCGCTGGGGACGGGCCATGCCGGTCGCGATCGTGCACCTGCTGCCGCAGCGGCTCTGGTCCCGCGGCGGGCTGGGAGTCCACCAGGTGGTGCTCACCCCGCCCGGCCCGTTGCGGCCCAACGGCAGCTACGGCGTGCGGTCGGCCGACGTCCTCCTGGATCCCGCCGAGGCGGCCGAACTCACCGCCGGGGCGGTCCCGGTGCCGGTGCTGGAACTGCAGGACCGGTGGCTCGGCTGGTGGGCGTCGATGGTCACCGGAGTGGGTGGTGTCGCCCGCAAAGCCGCGGTGGTGCTCGCGCGCGATCAGCCACGGCTCGGTGACCCCGGTGCGGCTCAGCCTCCGGAACGGTCCGCACGCGAAAAAGTGAGGCATTTTCATAGTTCTGCTTCGCCGCCGGCGTTCCGGCTGGCCACGCTGCTGGCGGCGGTGCCGGTGGACGTCGGCGTCGCCCGCACGTTGCAGGCGGAGCTGGTCCCCGGTTCCGGTCCTGGACACCTCGCCGAGGTCTTCACCAGCGGGCTGTTGAAGCGATCCCTGGACGGGACGCCGTGGGACCGCGCGAACTGGGAGTTCGCCGACCACGTCCGCCAGTTGCTGCTGCGGGGCGCGCGGCGCTCGGACACCGCCCACGCCGTGATCAGCGCGTCGCGGCGGTTCGGGGATCGGAATCCGGTGCTGGCGCGGCTCCAGGCGGCCCTGGCGGCACCCGACGCCACGCTCGATCCGGCGTTGCCGGCGGCGACGGCGGCGGAGATCGCCCTGGAACGTGACCTTATGCGTGCGCTATCCGGTCCGTATTTGTCCCGGGCGGACCGGTTGGAGGCTAAAATAGCGAGCATTGGTCAACTCGGTGATCCACCCACTACGATCCCGGCGGTGAGTGACACGATGTCGCAGGAACTCAAGCCGACGGGTTCCTCGAGCGAACCTGCAGCCGTCGTCCAGCCTGACACCAGGAATGTCGATATACCTCCACCGGTGGGCGAAGTGTCACCGGTTGTGCGGACGAAGATCGTCCGGGAGATCGCCGACGTGGCCAGCCGAAGCGAACGCCGTTCCGGTGACGAAGCACCACCCGTCTGGGGTGCGGTACCGCCCAAGAACCCCAATTTCACCGGAAGGCGTGAACTGCTCGATCAATTGACCGAGCGGCTCGGAGCCGGTACCACAGCCGTCCTGCCTGCGGCATTGCACGGAATGGGAGGTATCGGCAAGACGCAGATGGCGGTGGAATATGTCTACCGGCACCTGAAGGACTATGACATAGTCTGGTGGATTCAAGCCACCCAGCCGACCCAGATCCGCAAGTCCCTCACCGAACTCGCCCAGCATTTGCGATTGCCCGGCAGCGACGAAGCCATCACGGCTGTTCCGGCGGTCAAGGAGGCGCTTCGGCTGGGCCGCCCTTATCGGCGCTGGCTGCTCGTCTTCGATTCGGCCGAGGACCCGGCCATGGTGCGGCAGTTCTTCCCGGTGGACGGGCCGGGCCAGATCCTGGTGACCTCGCGCAACCCGACCTGGGCCGGTATCGCGCGGCCGTTGGAAGTCGCCGTCTTCCAGCGTGAAGAGAGCAAGAACCTGCTCGCCCTGCGCCGCTCCGAACTCGTCGACGCCGACGCGGACCTCATCGCCGAGAAGCTCGGCGACCTGCCGCTGGCCATCGAACAAGCGGCGGCATGGCTGGCCGAGACCGGGATGCCGGCGCGGGACTATCTCGACCTGTTCGAAGAGAAGGTCACCGAAATCCTCGATACGGCCGCGCCCAACGACTACGAGGTGTCCGTCGCCGCGGCGTGGAACGTCTCGTTCGACGAGCTGAGCTCCCGCAGCCCGGCAGCTCACCAGCTGCTCCAGGTTTGCGCCTTCTTCGCGCCGGAGCCGATTTCGCGCAGCCTGTTCACCGGGGTGCGCGACGCTTCCATCGCTCCGGAGCTCGACGCAGCCCTGCGCGACCCCATGCGACTGGGGCGCGCGATCCGCGACATCAACCGGTACAGCCTGGCGAAAATAGACCATCGCAGCAACACCCTGTTGCTGCACCGATTGGTCCAGTTGGTCTTGCGCGAGAGGATGAGCGAGCAGCACCGGACGGAAATGCGCCACGGGGCGCACCTGCTGTTGGCGAAAATGGATCCGGGTGACCCTGCGTCACCGGCGACCTGGACGCGCTACCAGGAGATCCTGCCGCACATCTACGACGCCGAGCTGACCGACTGCACCGATCCGTGGGCGCGCCAGCTGGTGATCAACCTGTGCAAGTTCCTTTACAGCTGGGGTGATCACGAGGGCGCACTTTCGCTGGCCGAGCGGGCGGTCAGGGCGTGGACGTCCGATCGGGAGCAACGACTGGTCCGGGGAGAGGAACTGGTCGAAGACCCGCCGCTGCTGGAACTGAGTGCGTCGGAGCGAGTAGCATTCTTCTACTGGGTGGTGGGCCGGTACGACGAAGCAGCCAA
Source organism: Amycolatopsis kentuckyensis (assembly GCF_002155975.1). Classification (GTDB taxonomy): domain Bacteria; phylum Actinomycetota; class Actinomycetes; order Mycobacteriales; family Pseudonocardiaceae; genus Amycolatopsis; species Amycolatopsis kentuckyensis. Next base: position 32,533 of record NZ_MUMI01000192.1, on the reverse strand, counting down.
GGTCGCCAAGCAAACACTGGATCGCTACACCGACGCGATCGGCAAGACTCGTGAAGAGACGCTGAACGCGCAGCTCACCTACGCGATGATCCTCAAGGCACGGGGAGATTTCGCGGAAGCCAGGCGACGCAACGGGGAAATCTACGTCAACGCACGTGGTCTGTACGGCGAGGACGACCCGGTCACCCTCTCCACGGCGCACGATTTCGTCGTGGCGCTACTGCTGACCGGGGAGTACGAAGAAGCCCGCGAGCTGGCGGAGAAGACCTACAGCCGCCGAGTCGAAATCTTCGGCTTCGACAACGTCGACACGATCGCCACGCAGGTACTGCTCGTACTCACGCGCCGCGAACTCGGGAACTACCCGTGGGCCAAGATCGAGATGGAGCGCATCGCGGAGCGTGCCGAGCAGCTCTACGGTAGTGACAGCGTCGGTACCCTTCGTCGTCGCTACTACCAGTCGGTGTCGTGCCGCAAGGACGGCGATCACGACACCGCGCTCGAGCTGTCGAGAGAGGCGCTGCGCAGGTTCCGCATCCGCTACGGCAACAGCCACCCGAACGCGATGGCTTGCGCGCTCGGGCACTCCATCGACCTCCGGCACGCGCGCGAGTTCGCCGAAGCTCGTGCGCTCGGCGAAGAGGTGTACAACCTCTACCGGGAGAACCTGGGGGAAAGCCATCCGCACACACTGTCGGCACAGCTCGACCTCGGGGTGACACTGCGGCTCGGCGGCGATCCCGCCAGTGCGCGCGTGGTCGACGAGAAGGCGCTGGCCGGATTGAGCGAGAAGGTCGGCGAGGACCACCCGCACACGATCGTCTGTGGAATCAACCTGGCCAGCGACCTCTTTGCGCTCGACCGGGTGGACGAGGCGGTGGCCCTCGACGCCGACCTCTTCGACCGCGCCCGCCGTGTCCTGGGCGAAGACCACCCGACGACCCTGGCGGTGCAACTCAACCGGTCGCTGGACTTGCGGGCCATGGGGCAAACCGCGGAGGCGGATGCGCTGTACGAAGACGTGCTGACGCGGTACCGGCTGATACTAGGTGAAGCCCACCCGGGTGCGGAGTCGGCGTCGCGTGGTGTCCGTGCGGACTGCGACATCGACCCGATGCCGCTGTAGAGCCGCCTCGGGCCGGGTGGCTCAGTGGGTGAACCGGCCCAGCCAGCCGGCGATCGCTTCCACGGACGGTGCCGTTCCCGGCTCGTCGCGCAGCAGGCGATGCACCGCCCGGACGAGTTCCGGGCGGTGCAGCAGTGCTCGTGACGCCGGTCCGGTGCTCCACGCCGAGAGGGCGAGGCCCAGGCCGACCAGTGCCGACGGGTCATCCGGGTCCACTGCCAGCAGGTGCCGGTACCCGGCCGCCGCTTCCACCGGCCGTCCGGCGACGAAGTGCAGGTCTGCTTGCGTCGCGCCCGGCACTGAAGAGGCGTGCTCGGCGAACCGGGTGGTGCCGTCAGGGCCCAGGCGAAGCCGGATCAGGTCTGTCCGAGCGTCCTGCCAATCCCCGTCCGGAACCGGGGTCGGCACCCGGGGATCCGGCAGGCCGGTCACGGCACAGCGGGGCCGGGAGAGCCCTTCCCGCCAGTCCGCTGCGAGTTCGGCAACCACGCCGGGGTCGGGACGCAAATGCCGGGTCCGCCAGGCCGCATAGTGGTCTTCGGTCGCAAAGCGCGCCCACCTGCGGGGGCCCGCGGTGACCGGTTCGGTCTGCCACGGCCGGAGTCTTGCGGCGATACCGTCCAGGAACCGGCGGCCTGCCGGGGTAACGCTCTCGTCGGTGCGCACCGTGGCGAGCGTGCGCCAGACCTGTTCGCGCCAGAGGGCGAATTCGAAAGCGGCGAGGTCGTGGTCCGGTTCCGCCGCGGCCAGCGCCCGCCAGAACGATGCCACGCCGAAGAAGGCGTAGATGCCATGAAGCACACCGCCGATCGGACGTGGGTCGGGGCGCCACGGTGCGTACAGTCTTTCCCGCGGATCATCCTCGCTGATCCCCGCGAGGTGGAGCAGACCGCCGAGCTGGATGTGCTGGAATTCGTGCACGAGTGCGGCCGCGAGCGTGGCCGGATCGTCGCCGTAGGCGACGATCGCGCTGCCGAAGGCTTCTCCGGTCGACGCACTGGGCAGCCGGAACGGAACCGCCGGCGCCGGCACGATCGAATCCAGGCCGACCGGGAGAACCTCCGCGATGGCGGGCAGGTGCCGGCCGAGCAGCCGCCAAGCGCCGTCGAGCACCGTTCGCCACGATTCGACTTCGACCGGGCGCAACCGCTCCGGCGGAATCGGCTCGTACAGCCCGCGGTACGGATCCACGTCGTCGAGCCGGACCGCGAGCCGCCGGTCACCGGCCCACAGAACCGTTTCCCGGATCCCGGACCATCCCGGTGCGTCGGCGGACGGGCGTGCGGGCAGGTGGACCACCGAGTGCCGGCCGCGAACTGCCACGACGCCGTGTGCGCTCCGGATGGTGGCGACGGAAAACGGAGCCTCGGCCTGCAGGTGTGCCAGCCCGAGCGTCGGCAGGACGGCGGCCCCGCGCCACACCGGCAGTTCCGCCTCGAAGGGGATGCCGGCGCGAATGGCGGCAGCTGCGGCGAGGCAGTGCACGTACCCGAGGTGAACCCAGAACGGACAGGTACCGGTCACGTCGTGCCGGTAGAGCCGGGTCGTGTAGCCGGCCCAGGTTCCGGTGTACGGGTGGGAAAGAATCGCCTCGAGCTCGTTCGGCGCCGCCCGTTCCACCCTGGCCAGCAGTTCCCATGCCGTTTCCGGTGAGGGCAGCGGGCGGTACAGGTCTTCCGATTTCGTGGCCACTTCGACGAGGCCGCGCAGCAGCAGCAGTCGACGGCTTCGCTCCGCCGCTCGCAGCCTGCGCAGCACCCCCGGCGTGCTGTCACTCCGTGCGACCGCGTCGAAATCCGTCCACAGCAACTGGTGTCGGCTCAGTTCCGTGGTGAGGTGCGGGGATTCCGCCGACTCCACGATCAATCGACCCGTTTCGCGCTGCCGCTTCCACTCGCGGTCACCTGGATGTGGGCGACGCGTTCCACCGCATGTCGTACCGCCCTGCGCATTTCGCCGCCCTCCAGTGTGCGCAGCCTGCTGAGCGAAACGCCTCCGAGGTCCACGAGTTCCGATTCGATTCCGTCTTCTGCGCCGGAACGAGCTGCCTGCATCACGCTTTCCCTTCTCGCAGGGAGAACGGACCCCGTCGGCCCGCTTTGCATTATTCCGCATGGCGGGCGGTTGCGACAGGGACGGACGCAGTGCGCCGTTCAGGTGACGTGAACCGGACCGCTTGCCACCGCGGGCCGGGAGGCACAAGGGATCATGAACCCGGTCGGCTGCACGCGAAGATGCACCGGATTTCGCCGAAGAAACCGGCCTTCGCCGCGCGTACCGCACGCGGAAGAATCGACTCAGCTGTCCATCTTTTGCCCACTCCTATGCCTCCGGTCGATGGGTAAAATCACCGTTCCCGGGCTGCCGGGCGGGAGGTGGTTCGTCCAGTGTCGGCCGGAGAACGAACTTACGGACCGAGCCGTGAGCTGCACACCCCGTCGACGGTTCGCGTCGCGGTCCGGGAGGCGATCGTCAATCTCCTCGCCAAAGCCGGGCTGGCCGCGGACCGGCCGAGCCGGTCACTGCTGGTGGATCTGATCCACGACAACCTCGGTTTCCCGCTGGCCCTCTCCGAACACGCGACCGGACGGGACCAGCTGATCGACGTCGTCAACGCCTGCGCCCGCGCGGAAGGCGGGATGCACGCGCTCGACCAGGCCGTCCGCATGCTGCGGCCGGGCTCTCCGGAAGCGGAGCTCCTGCACCGGCTCGTGCACGAACCGCGGATGCACGACCTGCTGCCGGATTCCGAACTGCTGTGGCTGCGTTCGACGCTGGCCGGGGTCGCCCCGCCGAGGCTGGGCGCGCTCCTCCGCCGGTCCGCGAGCCCCGCGGTCTGCCCGGCCGGCGAACCGGGGGACGCCTGGGAGGCGTTCTGCCTGCTGACCGAGCTCAACACGCCCGCGCACGGACTGCCGCCCGCGCTGACCTTCGTCGAACTCGTCGCCGCCGAATGCCCGCGGGCGCTCGGCGACGCACTGCGGGAGTGGAACACCTGGCAGGCCCGGCGGGTCCAGGGGGAGGCCCGGCTGCACGAACTGCGCGCCGAACACAAGCCCGGCGCCGCCGACGGGCTGCGCCTGCACCTGGTGATCATGGTGGAAGTGGACGGCATCGACCCCGACCGGCACGTCGTTTCCCATTGGCGGCAGGAAGATCCGCGGGAGTGGCCGCCCGCCCGCGGCGGGATGGCCACGGTCCAGGGGGTGGACCTCGAGCACCACGTCGACCGGCTGGTCGTCGACGCCGAGCGTGCCTGGGCCGAATACCGCGAGGAAGTGGCGCTCGAATTCATCCTGCCGCGGGCGCTGGTCAACCTCCCGGTGCACCGGTGGTGCAAGGAACACGAAACCGGTGATCCCCGGCCGCTTTCCCTCGATTACCCGATCGTCATCCGCTCGCTGGAGCGGATGTTCTCCCGGCAGTGGCACCGCGCGTGGCGGATCCGGTGGGAAGCGATGCTCGGCGACCCCTCCGCCGAACGGGTGTACTACTGCCGGCCACAGGACACCGCGAAGCGCCATCGGCTCGACGCCACCCTCAGCGACGGGCGGTGGCTGGTGATGGTGCTCGCCGAACCGCCGCCGGTGCGGCCGCGTCCCGGGGAGGACGAGCTGGCGACGGGGTTGCGGACGGGGATCCCGGCGCTGCTGTGGCACCCCCACGCGCCTGCCGAAGTGGTGCGTGAACTCGTCGCCTGGCTCGTCGACGGCGGCGGGCTCGGCGATCTTCCCGTGCGCACCCAGGATTCCCGGCGGGCGGCGTTCCGCGAGGTGACGATTCCCGTCGACCTGCGGGTGGCCGGCGACCTGGTGATCCTGTGGGACGACCCGAGCAGGCTGATCTTTCTCGACGATGGCCCTTACCTGTCGGATGTGACTCGGGAGAATGCGGATGAACGGGGAAAAGCGTCCTGAACGGCCGGACTGGTGGATCTACCGCGGGACCGGCCGGCCGCTCGACGGTGCCACGCTCGCCGATCTGCTCCCACCCGCGCCACCCTGGCGCGCGTTCGACGGCGGACCGTTGCCGGACGAGGACGTCGTGCCGCCCGACGAGGGTGAGGCGGCCCGGCGGCTGGGGTCGGAACACCGGCTGATCGCCCGGCACGTCGACACGCACGAGATCGACATGGTCAACGCGGCGCTGTACCTGCGGCGGCCGTTGCTGGTGACCGGCAGACCCGGCAGCGGCAAGTCGAGCCTCGCGTACCGGGTCGCCCGCGAGCTCGGGCTGGGCCGGGTGCTCCGGTGGCCGATCACGTCCCACACCACGCTGAGAGCCGGTCTGTACACCTACGACGCGATCGGCCGGGCCCAGGCGGCCGGCACTCGTTCGGCCGTTCGGGACGGCGACCACGAGCCGCCGATCGGCGAGTACCTCCGGCTCGGCGAACTCGGCACGGTCTTCCTGCCCCGCCGGCTGCCCCGCGTCCTGCTCATCGACGAGCTCGACAAGAGCGAAGCCGATCTGCCGAACGACCTGCTCAGCCTGTTCGAGGACGGCGAGTTCGCGATCCCCGAACTGGTGCGGATGCGCAGCCGCAGCCGTGAGGTCGAGGTCTTCACGGCCGACCCCGACCTGACGGCGACGGTCGTGGACGGCCGGGTCCGGTGCGTGGCCTTCCCGTTCGTGGTGATCACCAGCAACGGCGACCGCGACTTCCCGCCGGCCTTCCTCCGCCGGTGCCTGCGGCTCGAAATCCAGGACCCCGACATCGAGCAGCTGGCGGCCATGGTGGCGGCACACGCCCTCGATCCGGGTGACGTCCACCGGTCCCGCATCATCGAGGAGTTCGTCAGCCGGAGCGAGGCGTTCGGAGGGCTGCCGGTCGACAAACTCCTCGAGGCGGTCTACCTGGCGACTTCGGGGGCGTACCACGACGAAGGCGATTCCTGGCCGCGGCTGGTGGACGCGCTGTGGCGGCAGCTGAATTCCGTGGTGCCGTGAGATGGCCGAGAAGCCGCGGGAGATCCGGGTCGGGAGCGAGCCGTTGTCGTGGAGCGAGGTCGCCGACGCGGTCTGGCTGGCGGCGGCACTCCGCCGGCCGTCGGCGCAACCGGACGATGAGCCGCAACCGGAACCCCCGGCGCCGGATCCGGCACCCGAGCTGCCGCCACCCCCGGTCGGTGAGCCGGACCCCGGGGAGGGCCGGCGGCCGGTCGCGGGGCCGGAACCGGTGGCCAGGCGGCAACGGCATCACGTGGTCGGCGGGTTCACGCGGGACGTCCACGAGGGTGGCCGCCAGGGGACGCCGTCCAACGGCCGGACCCCGAAACCGGGGACCATGCCGGGTGGCCCGGACATCCTGCGGTCCCTCCGGCCGTTGAAGCAACTGCGCCCCTCCACGCGGGAAGACGACCTCCAGCTGGACGAAGAATCGACCGCCGAGCAGGCCGCGCAGGACGGCCTCTGGCTGCCCGTGCTGAAGCCCGCCCCGACGACCCGGGTCCTCGACCTGACGGTGGTGGTCGACGCGGGCGCGTCGATGGCCCTGTGGCAGTCCGAAGTCACGGCGTTCCTGAAACTGGTGCAACAGCTCGGAGCGTTCCGGACGGTCCGGATCCGGTACCTCGAAACGGAAGCCCGCGCGACGGACGGCTCCCTCTCACCGGTGCTGCGCGGCGGCACGCCGGACGCGCCGCAGCACAGCGCGGCCGAACTCCTCGGCTGGTACGGCGACCGGCTCATGCTGGTCCTCACCGACGGCGTCGGCGAAGCGTGGCGGCGCGATCTCGTGTCGCCGCTGCTCGCGCAGTGGAGCCGGGGCATGCCGGTCGCGTTGGTGCACCTGCTGCCCCAGTACATGTGGAAGAAGGGCGGTCTGCTGCTGCACCGGGCCTTGCTGGCTTCGCCCGGCGCGTTCCGGCCGAACCGCCGTTACGGGTTCGAGCTGCCGGACGCCTGGATGACCATGGCGGATCCGGAAAAGGCGGTCTCCGGCGCGGTGCCCGTCCCGGTGCTCGAGCTGGAGGGCCGGTGGTTCAGCTGGTGGGTGCGCTTCGTTTCGCGCACGGTCACCGAGGCGGTGCCGGGCACGGTGCTGCTGGCCCGCGACCAGCCGCTGCCCGAGCCGGTGGACGACGAGGCCGCCGTGCCCCTGTCGGCCGAGGAGCGGGTCCGGCGGTTCGTCGGTGCGGCCACACCGCCCGCGTTCCGCCTCGCGACGCTGCTGGCCGCTGTCCCGGTCAGCCTGCCGATCGCCCGGTTCGTCCGGGCGGAACTCGTCCCCGAAGCGGGGACGGCCCACCTCGCCGAGGTGTTCACCAGCGGCCTCCTTTCCCCGCCGGAGAAGGGGAACACCGTCGAGGACGACGCCGTGTTCGAGTTCCCGATCCCGGTCCGCGAGGCCCTGCTGGCGGCCGGACGACGGGCGGAAACCGTGCGAGTGGTCGCCGCGACCGGACAGCGCTTCGGCGAGCGGCACCCGGTGTTGCTGAAGATCGCCGACGCGCTCGCCGACCCCGACCGCGCCGCCCTGCCCGACGACGCGGCGGACGTCTCGCTCGAGCGGGTCGTCATGCGCGCGCTCTCGGGCCCGTACGCCTGGCGAGCAGAACGCTTGCAGGAGCGGGAACACGAGCTCGCCGCCACGGAGGAGGGACGGGACGTCGTCGCGGAGGACGGCACAGCCCCGCCCGCGACGGCCGACCCGGGCCTCGCGGCGGAGCGGCTGGTCGCCGACGTCCGCGAAGAAGCGGCCACCTCCCTGCGCCGGGTCCGGCGGATCACCACCGACGCGCCGGTCGTCTGGGGCGCGGTTCCGGCGCGCAACCCGGAGTTCGTCGGCCGTCGAGAACTGCTCGACCGCCTCGCGGCGAGCCTGCGGTCGGCGGGCTGCGCGATCCTCCACGGGCCGGGTGGCCTCGGCAAGACCCAGATCGCCGTCGAGTACATCTACCGGCAGTTGCGCGACCACGATCTCGTCTGGTGGGTCAGCGCGCCCCAGGAGTCCCAGATCCGCGCCTCCCTGACGGAACTCGCCCGGCAGCTGCGGTTGCCGGGCGCCGAAGAGGCGCTCACCGCGGTGCCGGCCGCCTTGGCCGCGCTTCGTGCGGGCAAGCCCTACCGCCGCTGGCTGCTCGTCTTCGACGCGGCCGACCACCCCGAGTCCCTTCTGCCCTTCCTGCCGGCCGACGGGCCGGGCCGGACGCTGGTCACCGCGCGGGACAGCGCTCCCGACGGCTTTCCCGCGGAGTCGATCGCGGTGGGCCGGTTCGCCCGGGCGGAGAGCATCGAACTCCTGCGCCACCGGGACCCCGCGGTCGCGGACGCGGACTCCGACGCGCTCGCGCGAAAGCTGGGCGACCTGCCGATCGCGCTGGCGCAGGCGGCGGCCTGGCGCGCCGAAACCGGCATCCCGGTCGCCGAGTACACCCGGCTGCTGGACGAAAAGGTGGCCGAGATCCTCTCGGCGTCTCCGCGACCGTCGGACGACGAGATTTCCGCGACGGCTGCTTGGAACGTCTCCTTCGACGGCATCGCAACCCGCAATCCGGCCGCGCACCAGCTGCTGCAGGTCTGTGCGTTCTTCGCCGCCGAGCCGATCTCCCGCAGCCTGTTCGCCGGGGTGCGGGGCGTGTCGATCGCTCCGGAGCTGGACACCGCGATGCGGGACCCCGACCTGCTGGACCGGGCGCTCAGGGACATCAACCGGTGCCAGCTCGCGAAGCTGGACCACCGCAGCCGCACGCTGCTCCTGCACCGGCTCGCGCAACAGGCGCTGCGGGCCAGGATGTCCGACCGGACCCGCGCCGAGATGCGCCACGGCGCTGCCCTGCTGCTGGCCAACCTCGATCCGAACGACCCCGAGACCGCCCCGCTGTGGCCGCGCTACCAGCTCGTGCTGCCGCACCTGCGGTACGCCCGCCTGATCGACTGCGACGACCCGTGGGTCCGGCGACTGCTGCTCAACCTGATGAAGTTCCTGTACTTCTCCGGTGATCACGCCGGGGCACTGGCGCTGGCCGAAGAAGCCGCGACCGCCTGGACGGACCGGTACGGCGAGGATGACGCCCAGACCCTGGCCGCGTCGGAGCAGCTCGGGCGCATGCTGTGGGTGCTCGGCCGGTACGAGGCGTCATCGGAGGTGTGCCGTCGGACGCTGCGGCTCTACCAGCGAACCGTGGGGCCGGATTCGGAACAGGCCCTGCGGGCGGAGACCCTGGTGGCCTTCGGGCTGAAGGCCAGCGGTGACTTCTTCGCGGCACGGGACCTCAACCGGCGGACCTACGAGAAGGCCCGGTTCCACTTCGGTGCCGACGATCCGTCCACGCTGGCCGCGGCACACGACCTGGTCGTGTCGCTGCTGCTGGCGGGAGAGTACGAACAGGCGCGCTGGCTCAGCGAAGACACCTACGAGCGCCGGTCCGAAGTCCTCGGCTACGACAACTGGGAAACCATCCTCACCCTCAACATCATGATCATCTGCCGGCGGGAACTCGGGGACACCTCCTGGGCGCGCATCGAACAGCAGAAGGTCGTGGAACGGGTGCGCGGCCTCTTCGGATCGGACGCCGACGGTGTCATTCGCCGCGACCACCACCTCGCGGTGGCGCAGCGCAAGGACGGTTATCACGAGGCCGCGCTCAGCCTGTCCGGCAGCGCGCTCGAGCGCTTCCGGCGCAAGTACGGGCCGGATCACCCCAATGCGCTGGCCTGCGCGCTGGCTCACTCGCTCGACCTGCGCAACGCGGGTGAGCTGGCGGCGTCACTCGAGCTCGGCGAGCAGGTGCTGGCGCAGTACCGGGTCAACATGGGTGACCGGCACCCGCACACCTTGGTGGCCGAAGCGGACATCGGTGTGACATTGCGCTTGCTCGGGGACCCGGCGGCGGCGCTGCGCCGCGACGAGGAGGTGCTGACGGGGCTGCGGGACCGGCTGGGCCCGGCGCATCCGCACGTGCTGGCGTGCTCGATCAACACCGCGAATGACTGGCACGCGCTCGGCGATGTGCAGCGTTCCTTGCGGATCAACACCGAAACCCTCGCGCGGCTGCGGAGGGCGTTGCCCGACAGCCATCCCATCACGCTCGCGGCCAGGCTCAACCGCGCCCTGGATCTCGAGCGCCTGGGCCGGATCCGGGAAGCGTTCAGCCAGCACCAGGAAGTGCTCGGCGCGATCGGCCGGGTGCTCCGTCGCGGCCACCCGGCCATCGCCGCCGCGGAAAACGCGGTGCGCGCGGAGTGCGACATCGACCCGATGCCGTTGTGATCCGGTCAGGACGGCCCTTCGCCCATCCAGGCGGCCAGCTTTTCGATCGCGGGGGCACCGCCCCCGTCACGCAGTGTCCGGTGCACCGCGCGAACCAATTCGGGCGTGGCGAGCAAGGCCTGCCTGGCCGGTCGGTCCGGGAGGGACAGCGCCAGGCCGATCAAGGCCGGAGCGTGGTCCGGATCGGCCGCGAGGACCGCGGCGTACGCCGTCCGGGCTTCGTCGACCCGGCCGTCGGCGAGCAAGCGATCGGCCTCCAAGGCCTCCGGGACCGACGACCACAACTGCGACAGCCGGGTTTCGCCGTTCTCGCCCAGCCGGATCCGGACCAGATCGGCGCGGGCGTTCGGCCACTCGCCATCCGAAACGGTGTCCAGCCGGCTTTCCGGCGTCCAAGGCGGACACGGTAGGCCGTCCTGCCAGGCCTGCGCGAGTCCGGCGACTGTCTCAGGCTCGGGGCGGAGGTGGCGGAGCCGCCAGCCGGCATCGTGGTCGACGGCCAGGGTTTCCGCCCACTGCGCCGCTTCGCCGAGCGTCGGTTCGTCCTGCCACGGGCCGAGTACGGCGGCGAGCTCGCCGAGAAAGCGCCTTCCCGCGTCGGTCAGGGCCGGGTCTTCGCGGATCGCCTCGAGCGTCCGCCAGCTCTGGATGCGCCAGTGGGCGAATTCGAACGCGGCCAGCAGGTCGTCAGGACGGGCCCCGGCGAGCGCTCGCCAGAAAGCCGAGACGCCGAAGAACGCGTAGATCCCGTGCACCAGCCCGCCGAGCGGCCGGGGGTCTTCCCGCCACGGCGCGTAGAGCCGCTCGGTGCGGTCGTCGTCGTGCAGCCGGACGAGCTGGAGCAGAGCGCCCAGCCGGACGTGCTGGAACTCGTGGACGAGTGCCGCGGCCAGCGCCGCCGGTTCGTCCGGGGTCGCGATGACCGCGCTGCCGAAGGCCTCGCCCGTCGATGCACTGGGCAGCCGGAACGGGACGGCCGGCTCCGGCACGATCGACATCAGGCCGGTGGGGAGGACTTCGGCGTACTCGGGAAGGTGCTCGGCGATCAGGTCCCAGGCCTCGCCGAGCAGGTTCCGCCAGTTCGCCGCATCGGTTTCCGGCAGCCGGGCCGGCGGGATCGGGTGGTACAGCCCGCGATGCGGGTCCAGGTCGTCGAGCCGCAATTCGATGACGCGGTCGCGGGCCTCGAACCGGAACGTCCGCAGCGGGCTCCAAGCCGGCTGGCCGGGGGCGACCGACGAATGGTCGCCGCGAATCGTGAAGGCTCCGGCCTCCCCGTGTACCTCGGCGGTGGTGAAGCCACGGTCTTCGGCCAGCCGGGCCGCTCCCAGCGTCGGCAGCACGACGATGCCGTCCCAAACCGGCACCCGGACAGTGAAGTCGAGGCCGGCGTGGATCGCCGCGGTGGCGGCGAGCGTGTGCAGGTAGCCGTAGTGCACCCAGAGCGGGCCTTCCCCGGTCAGGTCCTGCTCGACCAGGCGGGTGGTGTACCCCGCCCAGCTTCCGGTGTACGGGTGGGCGAGGACCCGCTCCAGCGCGTCGGAGTCGGCCTCCTGGGCCCGGACCAGGAGGTCCCAGGCCGCCTCGGAACCGGCCAGCGGTCCGGTCAGCCGCGGGTCGGTCGTCGCTCGTTCCGCCAGTCCGCACAGCAGGAGCAGGCGGCGGCTGCGATCCGCGGTGCGCAGGACGTCCACCGCGGCGATCCCGCCGCTGCCGACGGCCAGCCGGTCGAAGGTGTCCCAGTCGGTCGAGTGCACACCCGGCTCGGCCGGGACGCGGTCCATCGTGCGCACGGAGAACCTTTCGGAGCGGTGGTCAGTCGACGCGTTTGGCGCTGCCGCTGCTGCCGCTCGCGGTCACCGGGATGTGGGCGGTCCGGTCCACGGCGTGGCGGATCGACCGGCGCAGCGTGACCGGGTCCAGCCTGCGCAGTTCGGACAGCGAGATCGCGCTCAGATCGAGGAGTTCGGATTTGATCCCCGGTTGTCCATTGCCATCCGGAGATCGCATGCCGATATTACCTCTTCTGTGACTTTGAAACGACGGGAAGAAGCATAATTTAGCACGCTAGTCACTGCTCCATTGGAGTGACCCTGGCTAAGCGTTTGCCCTGGCAGCAGGGGCTCGGGATGTCGAAACTCGCCAAACATATGATCGAACTCGGTCGATGTCGCGGAATTAAACACGCTGTGTCATGTCCTGGTTGCGCTTGGGTACGACCCGGGGGAGGCGCAATTCCGGTCGATTGTCGATTTGTCGCGACAATGCCCGGCTGGGTTGTGACTAGTTCGCGATGCCGAGGGCTGTGTGCAGCAGCGTCGTCAGTTCGGCTTCGAAGTGTGGCCTCGATGCCACGCGGCGTGTCCGGGCCAAGTCGTTGGCGATCGTCAGTGCCGCGTGGACCGTGATCTTCGCTTCTCGCGGCGGCAGCGACGGCCGCACCGCCGACAGCAGCGTCACCCACTGGGTCACGTAGTCCCGCTGGACCCGCAGCAGGTCCGCCTTGTCCCGGTCCGGCATCGTCACCCGGTCCGCCGAGAACGAGACCAGCAGCTCCGGCGTGTGCAGGATCGTGTCGACGTACGACGCCGCCAGGCGGCGCAGGGCCGAGCGTTCGTCCGGTGCCTGGAGGGCCCGCTCCGCCGCCAGCGCCAGTCTGTCCGCCGCTCGGTGGCCGATCGCCACCATCAGGGCCGCCTTGCTGGGGAAGTGGCGGTAGACGCTCGGGCCCGCTATGCCCGCCGCCGCTCCGATGTCCTCCATGCTCACGTCGTGGAAGCCTCGCTGGGCGAACAACGTCGTTGCCTCCGCCAGGACCTGTTCGCGGCGGGATGGGGTGCCCAGGCTCGAAGCTACTGAAGGCGGGGGAGACGACGGCGACGGGAGTGTGGCGTTCAGCACATCGAGGGCCAGCTCGACCAGCAGCGCGGCGAAGCGGCGGCGGGCCACCGACGTGTGGTGGACCGACACGCTGCCGAACACCGACAGCGCCGCCCAGCACAGGAGCTCGGCGTCCGCCGACGGCAGTTCGGGGCGGCGGACCTGCAGGGCCTTCGACCACGCCGCCAGCGCCAGCATCGACCGGCGGGCGATCTCGCGCTGGTCCTCCTTGGGCAGGTGCCTGCCCTCCCAGCGCCACAGCGCCGCGATCTCGCGGCGCTCGACCGCCTGGGTGGCGAGCCGGCCCAGCAAGGATTCCAGCTGGTCAGACGCCGGAACCGTGTCCGACAGTGCCTCCGCCGTCGCCGCTTCCAAGTCTTCGAAGCCGCTCAGGACCACGTACGCCAGGATCGCCTGCTTGTCCGCGAAGTGCCGGTACAGCGCCGGGCCGGTGACGCCCGCCGCGTCCGCGATGTCCTTGATGCCGACTCCGGGGAAGCCGCGGGCGCGGAACAGCTCCGCCGCCACCGCGGCCAGCTGGGCCTTGCGGTCGCGGGGGCGCGCACTACGCACAGAGTCGGTCATGGTGAGTGAACGATAGCGGCTAACGGCACACCTGCAACCCATTGACACCTTGGGGTTATCCGGCGATATGTTAATGGTCATTAGCCCTACTGGCCGGTATAGTCGGCCGCGGTACGAAGACGTCCCACACGCTCGCGAGGAGTTGTTCTGTGAGTAGCGAGGCCTACATCTACGAGGCGATCCGCACGCCTCGCGGCAAGAACAAGGGCGGTGCCCTGCACGGCACCAAGCCGGTCGACCTGGTGGTCGGCCTGATCAACGAACTGAAGGTCCGCCACCCGAACCTCGACCCCGCCGTGATCGACGACATCGTCCTCGGCGTCGTCTCCCCGGTCGGCGAGCAGGGCGCCGTCATCGCGCGCACCGCCGCGCTGAACGCGGGCCTGCCCGAGACCGTCGCCGGCGTGCAGCTCAACCGCTTCTGCGCCTCCGGCCTCGAGGCCACCAACACCGCCGCGCAGAAGGTGCGCTCCGGCTGGGACAACCTGGTCATCGCCGGTGGTGTCGAGTCGATGTCGCGCGTGCCGATGGGCTCCGACGGCGGCGCGCTGTTCATGGACCCCGCCACCGCCTACGACAACTACATCGTCCCGCAGGGCACCGGCGCCGACCTGATCGCGACCATCGAGGGCTTCTCCCGCGAGGACGTCGACCGCTGGGCCGTCCGCTCGCAGGAGCGCGCCGAGGCGGCCTGGTCCGGCGGCTACTTCGCCAAGTCCGTGGTGCCGGTCAAGGACATCAACGGCGTCACCGTGCTGGACCACGACGAGCACCGCCGTCCCGGCTCCACCGTCGAGGGCCTCGGCAAGCTCAAGCCCGCCTTCGCCGGTATCGGCGAGCTGGGCGGCTTCGACGCCGTGGCGCTGCAGAAGTACCACTCGGTCGAGAAGATCAACCACGTCCACACCGGCGGCAACTCCTCCGGCATCGTCGACGGCGCCGCGCTGGTCCTGGTCGGCTCCGAGCAGATCGGCAAGACCTTCGGGCTGACCCCGCGCGCCCGGATCGTGGCGACCGCGTCGATCGGCTCCGAGCCGACGATCATGCTCACCGGCCCCACGCCGGCCACCGAAAAGGTCCTGAAGACCGCGGGTCTCAAGCCCGAGGACATCGACCTGTGGGAGCTCAACGAGGCGTTCGCGTCCGTCGTGCTCAAGTGGATCAAGGACCTGCACCTCGACGAGGAGAAGGTCAACGTCAACGGCGGCGCGATCGCCATGGGCCACCCGCTCGGCGCCACCGGCGCGATGCTGGTCGGCACCGTGGTCGACGAGCTGGAACGCCGCCAGGCGCGCCGCGCCCTGGTGACCCTGTGCATCGGCGGCGGCATGGGCGTCGCGACCATCATCGAGCGGGTGTGAGGACTCCAATGGCCGAGAGCAAGACCATCCGCTGGGAGCAGGACGCTGACGGCATCGTCACGCTGACCCTGGACGACCCGAAGCAGTCGGCGAACACGATGAACGCCGACTTCCGCGAGTCGCTCGGCGTCACAGTCGACCGCCTGGAGGCCGAGAAGGACTCCATCACCGGCGTCGTCATCACGTCCGCCAAGAAGACGTTCTTCGCCGGCGGCGACCTGAACGACCTCATCCAGGCCAAGCCCGAGCACGCGGTCGAGCTGACCGAGGGCAGCACCCTGATGAAGGGGCAGATGCGCCGCATCGAGCAGCTCGGCAAGCCGGTCGTCGCGGCGATCAACGGCGCCGCGCTCGGCGGTGGCCTGGAGATCGCGCTGGCGACGCACCACCGCATCGCCGCCGACGTCAAGGGCAGCCAGATCGGCCTGCCCGAGGTGACGCTGGGCCTGCTGCCCGGCGGCGGTGGCGTGGTCCGCACCGTGCGCCTGCTCGGCATCCAGAGCGCGCTGCTGAACGTCCTGCTCCAGGGCCAGCGGCACCGGCCGGCCAAGGCGCTCGAGCTCGGCCTGGTGCACGAGCTCGTCGGCACGGTCGAGGAGCTCGTCCCCGCCGCGAAGGCGTGGATCAAGGCGAACCCCGAGGGCGGCGTGCAGCCGTGGGACGTCAAGGGCTACAAGATCCCCGGCGGCACCCCGTCGAACCCGAGCTTCGCGGCCAACCTCCCGGCGTTCCCGGCCAACCTGCGCAAGCAGATCAAGGGCGCGAACATGCCGGCGCCGCGGGCGATCCTGGCCGCCGCGATCGAGGGTGCGCAGGTCGACTTCGACACCGCGATCCAGATCGAGACGCGCTACTTCATCCACCTCGCCACCGGCCAGGTCTCGAAGAACATGACGAAGGCGTTCTTCTTCGACCTGCAGACCATCAACTCCGGCGGTTCGCGGCCGGACGGCTTCGAGAAGTACACCGCCAAGAAGGTGGGTGTCCTCGGCGCCGGGATGATGGGCGCGGCGATCGCGTACGTCTCGGCGAAGGCGGGCATCGACGTCGTCCTCAAGGACGTCTCACTCGAGGCGGCCGAGAAGGGCAAGGGCTACGCGGAGAAGCTGGAGCAGAAGGCCCTCTCGCGCGGCAAGACGACGCAGGAGAAGTCGGACGCACTGCTGGCGAAGATCAAGCCGACCGCCGACCCGGCCGACTTCGCGGGTGTCGACTTCGTCATCGAGGCCGTCTTCGAGAGCGTCGAGCTGAAGCACAAGGTGTTCGGCGAGATCGAGAGCGTCGTCAACGCCGACGCGGTGCTGGGCTCCAACACCTCGACGCTGCCGATCACCACCCTCGCCGAGGGCGTGCAGCGCACCGAGGACTTCATCGGGATCCACTTCTTCTCGCCGGTGGACAAGATGCCGCTGGTCGAGATCATCTGCGGCGAGAAGACGTCGCCGGCGACGCTGGCCAAGGTCTTCGACTACACGCTGCAGATCAAGAAGACCCCGATCGTCGTCAACGACAGCCGCGGCTTCTTCACCTCGCGCGTGATCGGCACGTTCCTCAACGAGGCCGTCGCCGCGCTGGGCGAGGGCGTCGAGCCGGCGTCGATCGAGCAGGCCGGTTCGCAGGCCGGTTACCCGGCGCCGCCGCTGCAGCTGATGGACGAGCTGACGCTGACCCTGCCGCGCAAGATCCGCAAGGAGACCCGCGAGGCGATCGAGGCCGCGGGTGGCACGTGGAAGTCGCACGCGTCGGAGGGCGTGATCGACCGCATGGTCGAGGAGTTCGACCGCAAGGGCCGCTCGACGGGCGCGGGCTTCTACGAGTACGACTCGGAAGGCAAGCGCGCCGGTCTGTGGCCGGGGCTGCGTGACGCGTTCAAGTCGGGTTCGGCCGAGGTGCCGTTCGAGGACCTCAAGGAGCGGATGCTCTTCGCCGAGGCCCTCGAGACGGTCAAGTGCTTCGACGAGGGCGTGCTGACGTCGGTGGCCGACGCCAACATCGGCTCGATCTTCGGCATCGGCTTCCCGGCGTGGACCGGCGGTGTCATCCAGTACATCAACCAGTACGAGGGTGGCCTGCAGGGCTTCGTCGACCGGTCCCGCGAGCTCGCGGCCCGCTACGGCGACCACTTCGAGCCGCCGGCATCGCTGGTGGAGAAGGCCGCCAAGGGCGAGATCTACGAATAACGGCTGACGTTCAAGGGCCGCCACCGGACTCCGGTGGCGGCCCTTGGCGTGTCACGGCTCCAATGCGAAGTGCGGCAGACGCCGATCCAGCCACCGCGGCAGCCACCAGGCTTTCGCCCCGAGCAGGCGCATGATCGCCGGGACGACCAGGCAGCGGATCACCAGTGCGTCCAGCAGGACCGCGACCGCCAGGCCGAGGCCGAACTGGGCCAGCATCCGGGACGGGTCGAGCAGGAACGCGCCGAACACCAGCACCATGATCGCGCCGGCCGCGGTGATCACCGCGCCCGTCGAGGCGAGGCCTTCGCGCACCGCCAGCTGCGCGTCGCCGGTGCGCCGCCACTCCTCGTGCATCCGGGACACCAGGAACACCTCGTAGTCCATCGACAGCCCGAAGACGATCGCGAAGATCATCACCGGTACGAACGCCTCGATCGGGCCGGGCTGCGCGCCGAACCAGCCGTCGCCGAACACCAGCGTCATCACGCCGAGGGAGGCGCCGATGCTCAGCAGGTTCAGCAGCGCCGCCTTGAGCGGGATCAGGATCGACCGGAACACGACCATGAGCAGCAACGCGGACAACCCGACGACGACCAGCACGAACAGCGGCAGCCGCTCCGCCACGGCGCCGGCGAAGTCCGTCGCCGCCGCGACCGAGCCGCCGACGAGGTAGTGGCCCGGCAGTGTCGGGAGGACGTCGGTCCGCAGCCGCGTCACCAGCTCGGCGGTCGCCTCGTCCTGCGGTGACGTCGTCGGGAAGACCAGGACCGTCCGGCCCATCGGCGGCAGGGCGCGGGCGATCCCCGGGGTGGACGCGAGTTTCTGCTGCAACGCGCCGGTGTCACCGTCCTCGGCGACGATCGCGAGCGGTCCGGTGAATCCCGGGCCGAAACCCTCGGCCAGCAGGTCGTAGGCCTTCCGCGTGGTGGAGCCGGCCGGGTCGGTGCTCGCGTCGGCGAACCCGAGCCGCATGCCCGCGGCCGGAATGGACAGTCCGATGAGGACGATCAAGCCGATGGCCAGCGGAGCCAGCGGACGGCGTTGGACGCTGTCGGCGAGCCGTCGCCACGCCTTGCCGTGCTCCTTCCGAAGAGCGTGCCGGCGGATCCCGCGTTCGAGCCGCTTGCCGAACAGCGACAGCAGCGCGGGCAGGAGCGTAACGGACGCGAGCATCGTCATCAGCACGGTGAGCGCGACGGACAGCGCGACCCCGCGCAGCCCGCCGAGCCCGAGCGCGAGGAGGCCGAGCAGCGCGATGATCACGGTCGTGCCGGCGAACAGCACCGAGCGGCCGGCGGTGTCGAGGGCGCGGCGGGCGGCCGCGTCGCGGTCGTGACCGGCGAGGATTTCCGTGCGGTAGCGGGAAAAGATCAGCAAGGCGTAGTCGACGCCGACACCGAACCCGACCAGCATCATCAGCGGCGCGGTGTAGCTCGCGATGTCGACGAAGCGCGAGACGACCGTGATCACGCCCAGCGTGCTGCCGACGGCGAACACCGCGGTGATCACCGGCAGCCCGGCCGCGAGCAGCGAGCGGAACAGGAACACGAGGATGACCAGCGCGGCGAGCAAGCCGACGCCCTCCGCCGGGCCGCCGCTTTCGGAGATCCGCTCGATCGGGTCCCCGGCGAGCGCGACCTCGACCGGGCCGGTCCGCTTCGCGGTGTCGGCGAACTTGACGATGTCGTCGTAGGGGAGGTCGGTCGAAGCCGCGTCGAAGGTGACGGTGGCGTAGCCGATCCGCCCGTCGGGCGAGAGCGTTTCCAGCGGCTCGGTCACCGACCGCACGTGCGGCAGGGACCGGACTTCGGCCAGCATGGTGTCGATCGGCGCGCGGTTCGCGGCGAGCCCGCCGTCGGCCTTCAGCACGATCTGCGCGCTCGCGCCGGATTGGGCCGTGTTGTCGAGCAGGTCCACGACCTGCTGGGATTCGGTGCCGGGCAACGAGTTGTCGTCGTGGAAGGCGCTGCCGGCCAGCTGCGAGGTGAACGTGACGCCGATGAGGACGAGCGCCCAGAGCGCGACGGCGAGCCACCGGTGGCGCTGCGCCCAGCCGGCCAGCCGCGCCAGGCCGCCCCCGGTGGTACGAGTGATGGTGTCCATGGTGGACAAGGATTCGCGAGAAGGGCCCTACCGCGCGTCGCGCAGCGGAGGACACTTCGCGTGCTCCCGGCGGTGTCCCCTAAGGCCGGTCCCGTACACCCGGGGGAGTACGGGTCAGGGCGCCAGCCACCGCGGCGTCACCGCGCCGGACTCGTAGGCGAGGACGACCAGCTGCGCCCGGTCGTGCGTGCCGGTCTTGGTCATGATGCGGCTGACGTGCGTCTTCGCCGTCGCCGGGCTGAGCGTGAGCTCGCGCGCGATCTCGTCGTTCGACAGCCCGGCCGCGACCAGGGACAGCACTTCGCGCTCCCGGTCGGTGAGCCGGTCCAGGGCCGGGGACGCCGCCGGGCGGGTGCCGCGCGCGGCGAACTCCGCGATCAGCCGCCGGGTGATCGACGGCGCCAGCAGCGCGTCGCCGCGGGCGACCACGCGCACGGCGTGGATCAGCTCCTCGGGCTCGGTGTCCTTGACCAGGAACCCGCTCGCGCCCGCCCGCAGCGCGCCGTAGACGTCTTCGTCGAGGTCGAACGTCGTGAGGATGACGACCTTGGTCCGCACGGCCGGGTCCGCGAGGAGGTGCCGGGTGGCGGCGAGGCCGTCGAGCACCGGCATCCGGATGTCCATCAGCACGACGTCGGGGTGGTGCTCGTGCGCGGCCTGCAGCGCCTCGCGCCCGTCCGCGGCCTCGGCCACGACCGAGATGTCGTCCTCGCCGTCCAAAATGGACCGGAAGCCGGCGCGGACGAGCCGCTGGTCGTCGACGAGCAGGACCCGGATCATCGGCCCATCATCGCACCGGCAGCCGGGCGTGCACGCGGTAACCGCCGTCTTCGCGCGGCGCCGCGGTCAGCTCGCCGCCGAGGGCCCGCGCGCGTTCGGCCATCCCGCGGATGCCGTTGCCCGCCGGCGCCGCACCGCCGCGGCCGTCGTCGTCGACCTGGACGGACAGCTCGTCGGCGCCGTAGCCGAGCCGGACGACGACGGTCTCCGCGCCGGCGTGCTTGGCGACGTTCGTCAGCGCCTCCTGCACCACCCGGAACGCGGCGTGCTCGACGTCCGGCGGCAGGTCACGGGCGACGCCGTCGATCTCGGTGCGCACGGTCAGCCCGGAGGCGCCGACGGATTCGGCCAGCTCCGCGATCCGCTGGAGGCTGGGCCCGCCGGTCCGGCGGAGCATGCCGAGCGTCGTGCGCAACTCCTGGAGTGCGGTCTTGCTGGCGTCCTTGATGGCCGCGAGCGCTTCCTCGGCCTGCCCGGGATCACGGCGGTGCAGCGCGGCGCCGGCCTGGACGTTGATCAGCGCGAGGTGGTGGCCGAGGACGTCGTGCAGCTCGCGGGCGATGCGCAGGCGTTCGTCGGTGGCGCGCGCCCGGGCCTCGGCCTCCTTGGTCCGCTCGGCCTCGGCCCGGTAGTGCGCGACGGCGCCGCCGGCGACCAGGGCCACGAACCACCCGGTCATCAGGAAGAAGGCGAAGTTGTCGACGTGCCGCCCGGTCCGCGAGCTGATTTCGCCGGCGGTGACCCCGGCCATCGCGGCGACGACGAGCAGCGCGGCCCCGCGGATCCGCCCGGCCGCGGCGGCGTTGTAGAGGGCGTAGGCGAAAGCGAGCAGGACGAGGCCGTCCGGGTCGGTGAGGGGGTAGTAGAGGGCGCAGCAGACGAGCGTGCACCCGGCGACGGTCAGGGGGTACCGCCGCCGGAAGAAGAGGGCGGCGCAGGCGAGGACGGTGAGCGTCCAGCCGACCGCGGCGTGGCGCGCGGGTTCGGGCCGGTCCCACAGCACGGCGAACAGCGAGCCGGCGAGCACCGTCACGGTGACCGCGAGCTCCACGGCGAACCGGCGCAACCAGGACATGCAGAGGAGTCTAGGGATACGGGGCACCGGTTTCCGGCTGTGACGAAACCGCCACTCATGCGGGAATCCGTCACCCCGTAGGTACAGTGCATGAAGTTGCATGATGCGTACTAAGTACACACTGGGGGTGTGGTGGTGACCAGTTCCGGCCGGGCGATCGTCGTGGTGCTCGCCTCGTGCGGGCTCGTCGCGTCGTTCATGCAGACGCTGGTCGTGCCGCTGATCCCGGTCTTCCCGCGGTTGCTGCACGTCCCGGCGGCCGACGCGTCCTGGGTGGTCACCGTGACGCTGCTGGCCGCGTCCGTCGTCACGCCGGTGAGCGGGCGGCTCGGCGACCTCTACGGCAAACGGCGGATGATCCTGGTCAGCCTCGGGCTGCTCATCGCCGGTTCGGTCGTGTCGGCGACGACCAGCGCGCTCGGGTTCCAGATCCTCGGCCGGGGGCTGCAGGGCTGCGCGATGGGCGTGATCCCGCTCGGCATCAGCATCATGCGCGACGAACTGCCGCCCGAACGCGTCGGCGGCGCGATCTCGCTGATGAGCGCGACGCTCGGGGTCGGTGGCGCCATCGGGCTGCCGGTCGCGGCCGTGGTGGCCGAGAACGCCGACTGGCACGTGCTCTTCTGGACCGCCGCCGGGCTCGGGCTGGCCTGCGCGCTGCTGATCCTCACCGTCGTGCCCGAGTCGCCGCTGCGGACGCCCGCGCCGTTCGACTACTTCGGCGCGTTCGGGCTGGCCGCCGGGTTGCTCTGCCTGCTGCTGCCGGTGGTCAAGGGCGGTACCTGGGGCTGGACCAGCGTGCGGACGCTCGGGTTGGCCGCGGCCGCCGTCGTCGTCCTGCTCGGCTGGGGCGCCTACCAGCTGCGCCGCCGGGATCCACTGGTCGACCTGCGGGTGTCCGCGCGCCGCCCGGTGCTGTTCACGAACCTCGCGTCGATCATGGTCGGCTTCGCCTTGTACGCCATGGCGTTGTCGTTCCCGCAGCTGCTGCAGGCGCCGGCGTCGACCGGCTACGGGCTGGGCCAGACGATGGTCGAATCCGGCCTCACCCTGGCCCCGAACGGCCTGGTGATGATGCTGCTCTCGCCGGTTTCCGCGCGGCTCATCGCCCGGTTCGGCCCGCGCCCGACGCTGATGAGCGGTGCGCTGGTGATCGCCGCCGGGTACGCGTTCGCGATCGTGCTGATGGACAACGCGCTCGAGCTGATCACGGCGTCGGTGATCATCGGGGCGGGTGTCGGCATCGCGTACGCGGCGATGCCCGCGCTGATCATGGGGTCGGTGCCGGTCACCGAAACGGCGTCGGCGAACGGCCTGAACTCCCTGATGCGCTCGGTCGGCACGGCGATCTCCAGCGCGGTGATGGCGGCGATGCTGGCCCAGCTGACGATCACCGTCGGCGGCCTGCCGGTGCCGTCCCTGTTCGGCTTCCGCGCGACGTTCGCGGTGGCCGCGTCCGCCGCGCTGGCGGGTGCGCTGCTCGCGGCGCTGGTCCCGCGGACGCGGACCGCGCCAGAGCTGGTCGCCGCCTAGTTCTTGCGTGCCACCAGGGCCAGACCACCGCATTCGGCGGGGTCGGGCGGCATTTCCGCGGGGTTGTCCGGCCGCCACTCGGGGATGAACACGATGCCCGGGTCGACGATCTCGAAGCCGTCGACCAAGGCCCGGAGCTCGTCGGCCGAGCGCGGCGTCACCGGGTTCGCGCTCTTCTGGTACATCGCGACGGCGCGGGCCGTGCCGTCGCTCTGCTGCTCGTACGTGGCGGACGACAGGGCGAGGTAGCTGCCGGGCGCGAGCGCGTCGCGGTAGGCGGCGATCAGCCCGGCCGGGTCACGCTCGTCCGGGATGAAGTGCACGAACAGTGCCATCACCACCATCACCGGCTGGTCCAGGTCCAGCATCATCTCGGTGACCTCGTGCTCGAGGACGTCGTCGGGGAACTCGGCGTCGGCGTGCACCATGGCCGCGTTGTCGTTGTCCTCCAGGACGATCTCGCTGTGCGCGACGGCGACCGGCTCGTTGTCGACGTAGACGACCCGAGCCCGGGAGTCGACGGCCTGGGCCACTTCGTGCACGTGCCCGACGGTCGGCATGCCGGACCCGATGTCGAGGAACTGCCGGATGCCCTGGTCCATCCCGAACCGGATGGCCCGGCGCAGCCACTGCCGGTTGAGCCGCGCCCGCTCGCGCGCGTTCGGCTGCGCGGCCAGCACCTGCTCGGCGAACATCCGGTCGACGGCGTAGTTGAGCTGCCCGCCGAGGATGTAGTCGTACACGCGCGCGGCGTTGGGCTTGTCGAGGTCGATGCCCCGCCGCGCGTGCTCGTCTTCGCTCATCGCCGCTCTCCCCGCAGTCAGGTGTGCCCGCGAGAATAGCCGGGCACCCCGGTCAGCCCGCGAGGTGACCGGTGTCGTTGACCGGCAGGCCGAAGAGGCGCGCGGTGGGTGGCCTCGGGTGTACAGCCGGCGCATCAGTTCTTGCGGGCCACCAGGGCCAGCTGGCTGGCGTGCTCCGGGTGCTCGCCCACCTCGGCGGGGTCGTCCGGCCGCCACTCCGGCGTGAACACGATCCCCGGCGGCAGGATCTCGAAGCCGTCCACCAGCGCGCGCAGCTCGTCCTTCGACCGCGGGACGACGTCCGTGCCGCTCTTCCGGTAGAGCTCGGCCGCGCGGAGGACCTGCTCGCCCTGTCCTTCGAACGTGCCCGACGACAGCGCCAGGTAGCTACCCGGGGCGAGTGCGTCGCGGTAGGCCGCGATCAGGCCGGCCGGGTTCCGCGAGTCCGGGACGAAGTGGATGAACGCCGCCATGACGACCATCACCGGCTCGGTGAAGTCCAGCAGCCGCCCGGTCGTCGGGTGCTCGAGGACGTCGGCCGGGACCTCCGCGTCGGCCTGCACCATCTCCGCGTTGGCGTTGTCCTGCAGGACGATCTCGCTGTGGGCGATGGCGATCGGCTCGTTGTCGACGTAGACCACCCGCGACTCGGGGTCGATCGACTGGACGACCTCGTGCACGTGCCCGACCGTCGGCATGCCCGAGCCGATGTCCAGGAACTGGCGGATGCCCTGCTCGGCGCCGAACCGCACCGCGCGGCGCAGCCACCGCCGGTTGAGCACGGCCAGTTCCCTGGACTCCGGCCGCACCCGGAGGACCCGCTCGGCGAACTCCCGGTCGATCGCGTAGTTGAGCTTGCCGCCGATCAGGTAGTCGTACACACGCGCCGCGTTCGGCTTGTCGACGTCGATGCCGCGCGGCGCGTGCTCGTCGACCATCAGCGCTCCTTGCGGGCCACCAGCGCGAGGCCGCCCGACTGCTCCGGCGGGTCCTCGAGCGGCCCGTCCGGCCGCCATTCGGGCGTGAACACGATCCCCGGCGGCAGGATCTCGAAGCCCTTCACCAGCGCCTGCAGTTCGTCGGGCGAACGCAGCGTCAGGGGCGTGCCGCTCTTCTCGTACAGCGCGACCGAGCGCTGGGACTCCTCGCCCTGCCCCTCCCAGGTGCCCGACGACAGCGCGAGGTAGCTGCCCGGCGCGAGGACGTCGCGGTAGGTGCCGATCAGCCCGGCGGGGTCCCGCGAGTCCGGGATGAAGTGGATGAACGCCGCCATGATCACCATCACCGGCTCGCTGAAGTCCAGCAGCTCCTCGGTGACCGGGTGCTCCAGCACCTCGTCCGGGTGCTCGGCGTCGGCCTGGACCATGGCGGCGTTCTCGTTGCCCTCCAGCACGATCTCGCTGTGCGCGACGGCGATCGGCTCGTTGTCGACGTAGACCACCCGCGACTTCGGGTCGATCGACTGGACGACCTCGTGCACGTGCCCGACCGTCGGCATGCCCGAGCCGATGTCCAGGAACTGCCGGATGCCCTGCTCGGCCGCGAACCGCGCCGCGCGGCGCAGCCACGCCCGGTTGGTCAGCGCCATGTGCTTGGCGTTCGGCAGCACACCCAGGATCCGGTCGGCGAACATCCGGTCGACGGCGTAGTTCAGCTCGCCGCCGATCATGTAGTCGTACACGCGCGCCGCGTTCGGTCTGTCGAGGTCGATGCCCCGCTTCGCGTGTTCGTCGTCGCTCATCCGCCGCTCCCGGGTCGAAGGTGTGACGGGAGAATAGTCCGGTTCTACAGCAGCGGCGGCACCGCGGCGTCGATGAGGTGCGGACCGGGCTCGGCGAAGGCGCGCTGGAGCTGTTCGGCGAGCTCTTCGGCGGTGGTCGCCCGCGTCGCGGGCACGCCCATGCCCTCCGCGATCTTCACGAAGTCCATGTCCGGCCGGGAAAGATCGAGCAGGTCGTTCGCCTTCGGGCCGCCCGAGGCCGCGCCGACGCGCTGCAGCTCCAGCCGCAGGATCGCGTACGCGCGGTTGTTGAGCAGCACCGTCGTGACGTTCAGGTTCTCCCGCGCCTGCGTCCACAGCGCCGAAATCGTGTACAGCGCACTGCCGTCGGACTGCAGGTTCAGCACCGGCCGGTCCGGCGCCGCGACGGCCGCGCCGGTCGCCACCGGCATGCCGTAGCCGATCGCGCCGCCGGTCAGCGTCAGGACGTCGTGGCGCGGCGCGCCGGCCGTCGCCATCGGCAGCATCAGGCCGGACGTGTTGGCCTCGTCGGCGATGATCGCGTTGTCCGGCAGCAGCGCCCCGATCACCTCGACCCAGTTCTGCGGGGTCAGCGGCCCGCTCGGCAGGGCCGGCCGTGCTTCCGGAGCGAGCACGGGCTCGGTGTCCGCGGCGACCAGCCCGGCGACCTCGTTCAGCGCCCGCGTGACGTCCTGCCCGACCGACGCAAGCGTGTGCACCTGGGCGCCTTCGGGCACCAGGTCGCTCGCCTTGCCCGGGTAGGCGAAGAACGACACCGGCGCCTTCGTGCCCGCGACGACGACGTGCTTGATCCCGTCGAGCTGGTAGGCGACCTGCTCGGCGAGGTAGCCGAGCCGTTCGATCGACGGCAGCCCGGCGCCGCGCTCCAGGCGCGCCGGGAACGTTTCGACGAACACCTTGGCGCCGGTCGCGGCACCGATGCGGCTGGCGGCGCGCAGGCCTTCCTCGCGGCACGCGCTCCCGCCGACGAGCAGCGCCACCGGCTCCCCGGTGCCGAACACCGCGGCGACGTCCTTGACGGTCGTGGCGTCCACGGCCTGCGGAACGCGCGGCGGGATCGGCGCGCAGGTCTCGCCGCCCTCGCCCCAGGACGCGTCCGCGGGCAGGATCAGCGTGGCGACCCGGCCGGGCGCGTCCTGCGCGGCGGCGACCGCGGCGGCGGCGTCCGCCCCGACGTCCTTGGTGTGCTCCGAGCGGCGCACCCAGCCTTCCAGAGAGCCCGCGACGGCCTCGATGTCCGACTCCAGCGGCGCGTCGTACTGCTTGTGGTAGGTCGCGTGGTCGCCGACGACGTTGACGATCGGCGTGTGCGCGCGCCGCGCGTTGTGCAGGTTCGCCAGGCCGTTGCCCAGGCCGGGGCCCAGGTGCAGCAGCGTCGCGGCGGGCTTGTCGGCGATCCGCGCGTACCCGTCGGCGGCACCGGTGACGACGCCTTCGAACAGCGCGAGCACGCCCCGCATCTCGGGGACGCTGTCGAGCGCGGCGACGAAGTGCATCTCCGACGTGCCGGGGTTGGCGAAGCACACCTCGACACCGGCGTCGACCAGCGTGCGGATCAGGGACTGGGCGCCGTTCAGCTCACTCATGCGGTTCCTTCGGGGAAGAGAACGCCGGGGTTGAGGATCCCGGCGGGGTCGAAGCTCTGCTTGATCCGGCGCATCAGCTCGATCTTCGCCGGGTCTTCGAGTTCGGCGTGGTAGTGCGCCTTGGTGCGGCCGAGGCCGTGCTCGCCGGAGATCGCGCCGCCGAGGTCCATGGCGTGGGCGAAGATGTCGGTGAGCAGCTGCTTCCGCTTGGGCGCGTCCTTGCAGAAGATGGCGAGGTGGACGTTGCCGTCGCCGGCGTGCCCGCAGCCGAGCGCGCCGCCACCCGCGGCCATCGCCAGCTCACGCGCTTTGGTGATGAACTGCGGCATCGCGGTCCGCGGCACGACGACGTCGATGACGTCGTCGGCGCCGGCCGCCTTCGCGGTCCAGAAGGCCTTCTCGCGGGCTTCGATGAGCTTGCGGGCGGAGTTGCCTTCGAGGACGTAGACGTCGGTGGCGCCCAGCTCGCCGAGCAGCTCGCCGACGGTTTCGACGTCCTCCGCCAGGCGGCCGCTCTCGCGGTTTTCCAGCGCCACCACGAGGTACGCCTCGCTGGTTTCGCGGATCTTGTCCGGGACACCCAGTTCGAGCTTCTCGTTGTAGACGATCGCCGCCATCGTCAGGTTGTCGATGTACTCGAGGATGTGCGGCGCGAGCCCGCTGGAGACGATCGCCGGGACGGCCGCCATCACCTGGCCGAAGTCGCCGAAGGGGGCGAGCACCGTGGCGCCGTGGGCCAGCCGCGGGTACAGCTTGACGGTGATTTCGGTGGCCAGCGCGAGAGTGCCCTCGGAGCCGATGATCAGCTGCGTGAGGTCGTAGCCGGTGGAGATCTTCGACGTCTTGCCGCCGGTCCGGATGATCTCGCCGGTCGGCAGCACGGCCTGCAGCCCGAGCACGTTGTTGCGGGTGACGCCGTACTTGACGGCGCGCATCCCGCCGGCGTTGGTCCCGACGTTCCCGCCGACGCTCGCGCTGAGCTCACCGGGGTAGACGGTGTAGCCGAGCCCGGCTTCGGCGGTCTTGACGTCGAGTTCGGCGAGGGTCACGCCGGGCTGGACGACGGCGACGTGGTTGCCGGTGTCGACTTCGAGGACGGCGTTCATCCGCTCGAAGGAGATCAGCAGCCCGTCCGCCTTGGGCCGGGCCGCCCCGGACAGCCCGCTGCCGGAGCCGCGGGCCGTCACGGGGACGTTGTACTCCGAAGCCGCTTTCAGCAGCTCCGCGACTTCTTCGGCCGTTGCCGGCTTCGCGACGTACGCAGGCTTCTGCGATTCCGTCGTCAGCGCTTCGTCGTGCGCGTAGTCCTCCGAGATCGCCTCGCCCGTCAGCAGGTTCCCGTCGCCGACGATCTCGGCCAGGCGTGCCGCCACGTCGCCCATCGACAGTTTCTCCTCCGCGCCGTCGCTGTGGTTACCGCAGCGTAGTACGTACCGGCGGTACGCCGCCATGAAGGATTTTCACGTTCTTGCGCGGAGGAGCTCCGGTGGTCAGTCCGCCGTGGTCAGCGCGTCCTGGAGGAGGGTCAGTGCCTGCTTCGCGACGACGTTGAACAGCCCCATGGTGGTGTCCGGCCGGGCGAACACGACCAGCAGGATGGGGCCCTGCACGGGGAAGACGCAGACGTGGCCGAGCGAGCCCTGGAACATCGCGCCCCGGGCCTCGCCGAGACCGGCCTGCCCGACGAACCTCGTGGCCAGTCCGACCGCGGCGGCGGACATGGCCGCCACGCTGTCGTCTTCGATCTCCCGGGTGTCGCTGGCCAGCAGCAGGCCGTCCCGGCTGGCCACCAGGAGCCCGGTGATGTTGGCCCGGTCGACCTTGTCGCGGATCTCGTCGAGGGCCTTGGCCGTGGCCTTGGCTTCGGGATGGGCCTCCCGGATCCCTTGCGGGACGGGGAAAGCGGGGGTCGCGCCGAGCTTGCGCGTGGGCAGCGGCACCGGGGCGCCGGGTACTTCGGCCGGCATCCCCGTCACACGACCAGCTCGGTTTCGATGTTCTTCAGGTAGTGCCGCGCCAGCGCGAGGTTGGCCCGCTCCCGGTCGAGGACGAGGTACAGGAACAGCGCGGAGTCGTGCTTGGCCGGCTTCAGCAGGCGGATCAGGTGGTACTGGCGGCCGAGGGTGATGAGGATGTCCTCGATGTCGTCGTTGAGCCGCAGCGCGGAGATCACGCGCAGCTTCGACCGGACGACCTCGGTGTTGCCCGCGGCCGCGGTGTCGAGGTCCAGCCAGTCGCCGCCGCCCAGCGTCCCGAGCGCCATCCCGCTTTCGTAGTCGACCAGGGCGGCGCCCACCGCACCGGAGATGGAAAGGGCTTCCTTCAACGCCGTTTCGATGTTCATGTGGCTCGTCTCTCCTTGTCCTGACGCCCCCGACGCGCCGACCCCAGTGGTCAGGTTCGATCACCCTAGGGTTGCCTGACGCGGCAGCATATCCCCGAACGGAGTAATCGAGCTGCTCTGTTCGCGCTACCAGTGCACGCAGAGTAGAGCTCGTGGATTTAGCTGAGACTAAATCCCTGGTGGGTGACGGTGCCGGCGGCGAAGCTTCCGGCATGACCTCGACGTACACCTTCGAAGACGGCCTTTCCGTGCACCGCTTGGGTTTCGGCGCGATGCGGCTCACCGAGTGGGACCACGTGAAGGACGGCGCCGCTGCCGTCGCGCGCCGCGCGGCCGACCTCGGCGTGACGTTCTTCGACACCGCCGACGCGTACGACCTCGGCCTGAACGAGAAACTGCTCGCCGACGCGCTCCACCCGTACCCGGGGCTGCTCGTCGCGACGAAGTGCGGGCACGCCCGCCCGAGCCGCGGCGAGTGGGTCCCGCTCGGCCGGCCCGAATACCTCCGGCAGCAGGCGGAACTTTCGTTGCGGCGGCTGCGCGTCGACTGCCTGGACCTGTTGCAGCTGCACCGGATCGATCCGCAGGTGCCGCTCGCCGACCAGATCGGTGCGCTCGCCCGGCTGCGGGACGAGGGCAAGGTCGCCCGGATCGGGCTGTCCGAAGTCACCGTCGCGCAGTTGACCGAGGCACAGGCGATCGCGCCGATCGCGAGCGTCCAGAACCGCTACAACCTGACCGACCGCGCGTCCGAGGACGTGCTCGACCACTGCGAGCGCGCGGGAATCGCCTTCGTCCCGTGGCTCCCGATCGCCCGAGGTGACCACGCCGCGGCGGGCGGTGTGCTGGGCAAGGTCGCGGCCGAGGCCGGCGCGACCCCCGCCCAGGTGTCCCTGGCCTGGCTGCTGCGCCGGTCGCCGGTGGTGATCCCGATCCCGGGGACGTCCTCGATCGCGCACCTGGAAGAAAACTGCGCCGCGGCCGAGGTGACGCTCTCCGACGAGGACTTCGCGCGGCTGGGCTGAACCCGCCCGGCCGCGGGACATCCGCGGCCGGGCCGGGGTTCAGGCGCGCGCGAACGAGAGCGTCTCGCCCTCGACCCCCCGCAGCCACAGGTCCTGCGCGGCCGCCGCCATCTCGGCCAGGCCCTCCTCGATCGTGGCGAACACGTTGCCGGGCACCCAGCCCGCGTCGCCGTTGATCAGCAGGTTGTTGCGGCCGTAGAAGATCGCCAGGTCGGTCGCGCCCTGGTCGCTGTGCGCTTCGCTGTCTTCGTCGTAGCCGTACGCCGGGTTGCCGATTTCCCAAGCCTCGAAACCGAAGTACACGACGTCGCCGGGAATCGGCGTGATCGTCGGGTTCTCCCGGCCCGGCTTGGGTTCCGCGAACGGCGGCACGAGTGTGTAGACCTCGTTGCGCGCGTACTTCGCGTGGTAGGCGGATCCGCTCTGCGGCAACGCGTCCCAGACCGCCTTGCAGGTCCGCGGGGCCTCGTCGTCGAGCAGCCGGGCGCGGCAGGAGACGCCGCGCTTGTCGAGGGTGATCGTGATGTACCGGGCCATGCTCAGCTCCCCGTGACGGAGGCGACGACGTCGCCCCAGATGCGCAGCGCGTCGTCGACCTGCTCGGCGTTGACGACGAGCGGCGGCACCATGCGGACGACGTTCATGTACGGCCCGCAGGTGAGCAGCAGCAGCCCGTTCTTCGCCGCCGTCTGCTGGGCGGCGGCCGCGGTGGCGGCGTCCGGCTCGCCGTCGGCGGTGGTGAACTCCGAGCCGACCAGCAGCCCGAGCCCGCGCACCTCGCCGATCGACGGCGTCTTGTCCGCGATCACCCGCGCGCCTTCCAGGAGCTGGCGGCCGCGCTCGGCGGCGTTCTCGACCAGGTTCTCCTGCTGGATGACTTCGAGCGTCGCGATCGCCGCGGCGCACGAAACGGCGTTGCCGCCGTACGTCCCGCCCTGCGAGCCCGGGAACGCCTTCGCCATCAGCTCCTGCGAAGCGGCGATGCCGGACAGCGGGAAGCCGCTCGCCAGGCCCTTCGCGATGAGGACGATGTCGGGGGAGACGTCGAAGTGGTCGTGGCCCCAGAACTTCCCGGTGCGGCCGAAGCCGGTCTGGATCTCGTCGACGACGAGCAGGATGCCGTGCCGGTCGGCGCGTTCGCGGAGGCCGGCCATGAACTCGCTGTTCGCCGGGACGTACCCGCCCTCGCCCAGGACCGGCTCGACGAACATCGCGGCGGTCTCGTTCGGCGCGCTGACCGTCTGGAACAGGTAGTCCAGCTCGCGCAACGCGAACTTCGTCGCCGTCTGCTCGTCCCAGCCGTAGTGGTAGGCGTACGGGAACGGCGCGATGTGCACGCCCGCCATCAGCGGGCCGATGCCGGCGCTGAACCGCGTCCCGGACGTCGTCATGCTCGCGGCGGCGACGGTCCGGCCGTGGAAGCCGCCCTGGAAGACGATGACGTTCGGGCGTTTCGTGGCCTGCCGCGAAAGCCGCAACGCCGCTTCGACGGCTTCGCTGCCGGAGTTCGCGTAGAAGAGCGAGTCGAGTCCGCGCGGCAGGACACCGCCGAGGCGCTCGGTCAGCTCGAGGAGCGGCTTGTGCATGACCGTCGTGTACTGGCCGTGGACGAGCTTGCCGATCTGCTCCTGCGCGGCCCGCACGACGTGGGGGTGGCAGTGCCCGGTGCTCGTGACGCCGATGCCGGCGGTGAAGTCGAGGTGGCGTTTGCCCTCGACGTCGTAGAGGTAAACCCCTTCACCGTGGTCGACCACGACGGGCGTTGCCTGCTTGAGCAGCGGAGAGAGCTGGGCCACAGCGTGCTCCTCGATCGGTCTGAGCGGGTTGTCGATTGTTGACAATATCCATAGCATGGCCCTGGGGACAACACGTGAGGAGCAAGTCGGGATGAGCGCGAGCACCGAGTCCGGCGTCGTCGAGGCGGTCGGCAAGGAACTGTTCATCGGCGGCAAGTGGGTCGCCGCCCAGGACGGGAAGACCTTCCCGGTGGTCGACCCGGCCACCGGCAAGGAGCTGTGCCAGGTCGCCGACGCCTCGCCGTCGGACGGCCTCGCGGCCCTGGACGCCGCCGTCGCGGCGCAGGCCGATTTCGCGAAGATGGCGCCCCGCGAGCGCGGCGAGATCCTGCGCCGGGCCTACGAGCTGCTGATGCAGCGCCAGGAAGAACTGGCGCTGC
>NZ_MUMI01000191.1 GCF_002155975.1 Amycolatopsis kentuckyensis | reverse complement strand
TCGCCCGGCGCCGGGCGATGATCCGGCGGCCGACATCGATCATCGGGACCTCGACCCAGCGGTAGAGCACGTCGGAAGCCAGCAGCCCGACGATCGTCACGGCGACCGCCGTGAGCGTCCGGCGTGGGCCGAACTGCGGGATGGCCCCCGCGAGCGCCACCGCGACCACGCCCTGCAGCAGGTAGAGAGAGTACGAGCGCTCCCCGATGAACCGCATCGGGCGCAGCGACAACACCCAGGCCAGCGGGCCGCCGCCGGCGACCAGCGACGGCACCAGGAGTGCCACGAGCACGATGTAGACAGTGACGGTGATCGCGCCGCCTTCGTCGTGCAGCAGGTCGACGAGTTCACCGAGTGTGACCTGGACCGCAATCAGTGCGGCGGCGACCACGCATCCGACGAGCGGGTGGGTGAACAGCCTGAGCGCGGCGAAGCCCTTGTGGTGGTTCAGCACGATCGCCAGCGTGCAGCCGATGAGGATCGGCGAGTACGCGCCCGCGTAGGGCATGAAGGGGATCAGGGCGAGCATGACGGCGACGAGGCCGACGGAGAGGCTCAGGCGCTTCACGAAGCCGAGTGCGCCGACGCCGAACGCGAGCAGCGGCCACACGAGGTAGAACTTCTGCTCGATGCCGAGGGTCCAGGCCTGCCCGAAGAGGGGAAGGGGGCGGTATTCGGCGAGGAAGGCGACGTTCCACGGCAGAACCGCCAGGGTGCTGCTGCTCCGCAGGTCCACACCACGGAGGTAGGTGAAGGCGAGGACCACGCCGAGTACGACGTAGTAGACGGGAAGGATTCGGAACGTACGGCGGATGTAGAACTCCGGCAGGGAGACCCGGCCGTTGCGGGCCTCTTCGCGCAGCGCGAGGGTGGTGATCAGGTAGCCGGAGAGCACGAAGAACAGGTGCACCCCGATCCAACCGTGCGCCCTCACCCAGACGGGACCACCGTAGTGAGCCACGACCACGAGCAGAGCAGCGACGGCACGGACGCCGTCGAGGGCCGGGAATCTTCGAGTGGCCAGGTACTGGTCGTGTGTCATCATCGCGTGACTCCCCACGAGGCGCGGCCGATTGAACCGATCCAATGTAATGGGCGATCATGACATCCACTCGTTGGGGTGGAGTTTCGGGCTTGCTGAGCCCGACGGTGTCCGTCCGGATCGGTCGGGAGGATCCTCCGCCGGACCGCCGCCACCCGGTCCAAACCGACATCCGTGAAAGCCGGCGGACGGTGTTCCTCTCGGCGGTGACGGGTTCCCGCGGGCCGGACTTCCTCGCCGGTCCTCACGCCCCGGCGGGTCACGCGGTCGAGCTGCGCGCGTTCCCGGGTGCGCCGCGGTGACGCACCTTCGCGTTCGATGGCACCACGCCTGCTCGACGACCCGGTCCTGCTCTACAGCGAGCAGGACGCCGCCCGCTATGAGACCCGGAAGGTCGAGGTCTACCGCGACGGCCGAGGCCACCGGGCCGGCGACGGGTTCGACGCTGCTCGGCTCGGAGCCGGTTGCCAATCTGGCGGAGATCGCCGCCCAGGAGTTCACGCCGGAGGTGATCGGCGCCGCGACCGGGCCGCTGGGCAAGATGGGCTCGCGGCGACCTCTGCCTCGGGTTCGAGGGACGGTTCGGGTATCCGCCGGGCGAGAACCGGGTACCAAGGAAATCGGGTTTTCCGTCGTGGCGCCCGACGTGGGACAGTTCATCGACTTCCTCCGTGACGAGATTTCGAAGCAGGTCTGACATCCCTCCAATATGAAGCGTGGTGCGTGGCCCAGCCGGATATCCCGGCTGTTTCCCGTACGAGCACGAGCTCTGGTACCCGCATTTATCGCGGGCGTGCTGGCATTGACGCACACGCCGGCCGAGGTCCAGCTGTTCGTGCTGGACATGGGTGGCGGGGCGCTGCCGCCGGGTCGTCGCCGAGCTGACGACGTTGCTGGAGCAGCGCGAAGAGTTTTTCGCCGCGCAAGGGATCGAGTCGATGGTGGCGTTTCGAGCCCGCCGTGCGGAGTTCACCGGGGGCAGGGCGTTGCCGGTGGACGTGAAGCGTCACCGCAGCTGCCGGGCCGGAAACGCCGGTGTCGCGACTGCACGGCACCGGTTGGTCCAGATCGCCTGGACCAACCGGCGGAGTCCTGAAGGCTGTTCAGGAACGCATCCACTCCGGTAGCTCGCCACCCACGCGACGTTCCATCAGCAGACAGAACTCCCGAGAACGCGGCCCAAGATCGAGCCAGAGCACCGACAGGTCGACGCCGTCGGCACGGGCGTTTTGGACCGCCTCGAGGAACCCGGTCGTCACGGCTTCCCTCGCGGCCGGAGTCCCTCCGGCGACGATGTCCTCGACCGCAGCCAAGACGGCACGTCGCTCTTCCGGGGCCAGCCGGCCCGCGGCGCGGGCGAAGGTCGAGCCGAGGTGCCCCAGCCGCACGATCAGCGGCAGTTCACCGAAGTCGGGGTCGACTCCATTGGCGTCGCCGGACCAGTCGAGCACCTGAGCCCGATCGGCGGCGGCCAGCACGTCACTGACTCGCACGACGGCTTCGACTGCTTCCGGTGTCCTGGTCACATCCCCTCCAACGCGTTCAGCATGTCGAGGATAACGTTCTGCGCCGCGGCCCGGTCGGCCTCGCTCACGAAGATACCTGACTTGGGGGGAATCTCGGCCCCCGAAGGATTGTCCCGCAGCCACTTCTGCAACGCGGTGATGTAGCTGCGTGCCTTGCTCGCGTGGTCGAAGCCGGTGCCGCTCAGGTTGAGCGCGCGCTCCACGCGGACCATGGCCGCGGTGCTGCCGCTGCCGAAGCGCGCGCCCGGCCGGTACAGCTCGTTCATCAGGCCGGAAAGCTTCGGGTCCGTCGTGAACGGCTTCGCCATCTGGGCCCGCAGCGACGTGAGCAGCTTCCCGAAGGCCCCTTCACCGGCGCCGCGGAGCAGGCCGGGCACGACCGACTCGCCGAGCAGCTTGGCGAGCGGGACCTTGAGCAGGCGCTCGAGCGGCTTGCCGACACCGTTCTCGATCTTCTGGCCCAGCTGGTCCGGCACGGCGTTGAGCTGGTTGCGCAGCGTGTCGCCGCACACCAGGGCGTGGTCGTCGCTGTTGCAGTAGGCCTTCAGGTAGAGGTCCGAGAGGCTCAGGGTGCTCCCCAAGCGCAGCAGCGGGATGTAGGAGTCGCCCTCCTCGGCCAGCCAGATCCCGAAGTCGATGGCCAGCACGTCACAGGACTGCCCGAGCCCGGCCGGCAACCTCGTGCCGTTGAGAAAGCAGCCACCGTCGAAGTAGACCAGGGTGATCGCGCCCTCGGCGTACTGGCGGATGCTGAAGACTCCGTCGTCGTACGTACCGGATGCGGCCTCGGCGTCGCGGCGCGCAGCGTCCTCCTGCTGGCCCTTTTCCCAGGCCAGCCGACCCGCTTCCGTGGCCGCCGCGGCGGCGTCCGAGGCAGCCTGACCGGCCTCGGTCGCCGCGTCCCTGGCGATCTTGGCCGAGGTCGCGGCCCGGTCCGCGGCGATCCGCGCTTCGGAAGCCGAGATGCGGGCTCGCTCGGCCGACTGTTCCGCGGCACGCGCGTCCCGCTGGGCGGCCAAGGACGCGGTTGTCGCCTGCTTCGCCGAAGCGGCCGCGTCGTTCGCGGACTGCTGGGCCTGGT
Organism: Amycolatopsis kentuckyensis; assembly: GCF_002155975.1. Taxonomy (GTDB): domain Bacteria; phylum Actinomycetota; class Actinomycetes; order Mycobacteriales; family Pseudonocardiaceae; genus Amycolatopsis; species Amycolatopsis kentuckyensis. Next base: position 9,944 of record NZ_MUMI01000191.1, on the reverse strand, counting down.
TGGCGGACTCCTGTGCCTGGTCGGAGTAGGTCTTGGCCCGGGCGGCCGACGCCCGGGCGTCGGCCGCGTACCGATCGGCGTCATCCTGCGCCCCGCGCGCCGTGGCGGCCGACGCGGCGGCCTGGAAGGCGTTCTGCTGCGCCAGCGCGGCCGAGCGGGCGGCGGCGGCCAGGTAACCGCCGACTTCGGCGACGTGAGTCGCGGTGTCGGCGTCGCGGACCTGTGCACGGAACTTCTCGCCCTGCAGGAAGTTGTCCAGGTAGAACGCGGGCCCGGACAGCGCGACCCGCGCCGCGGCCTTGACCTCGGCGCCGCCGGTCGCCAGCGCCTGCGTGACCAGGGTCCGGTTGTCCCCTTCCCTCGCGGTGTACTGGCCCGTGGTGAGGAACGCCGTCACGTCGGCAGGACCGCCCTGGAGGGCTTTCCGGCCCTCGGCCTGCACACCCGGCCCGCCCGCACTCACGAGCTGGGTCACGAACACCCGGTCGTCGATCTCCTTGCCGTCGTAGGCCCGAGTCCGCAGGAACTCCTTGACCTGCGCGTACCCGCCGGTGAGCGCACCCAGAGCAGCCGTCCTCTGGGCGGGCTTGGCGGTGGTGTCGGCAATCGCACCGACGCTGACCCGGTCATCTCGTTCGAGGGCGGCCGAAAGACCTCCGCGCACGAACGCGATGACCTCCGCTTCGGTGCCGGACAACGCGTCGGAGGCGGCCGCCTTCTCCCACGGGCCGCCGACGTGCCACAACCGGGCCGCGATCTTGCGGCCGTCGGTCACGGCGACGTCGTGGGGCGTGGTGGCGGCACCGGCCTCGTCAAGGAGCTGCTGGACTTCGGTCTCCAGCCGGGCCGCCGTACCCGCGCTCCAGACCGTGCTGACCTGCGTGGCCGTTTGGTGCTCCTTGGCGTCCTCGGCGTCGCTGATCGCCTGGTTCTGCTGCGCGACCAGCCGCTCTTCATCGGCACGACGCGCCGTGGCGGCGATCCCGGCGGCCTGGTTCGACGCCGCAGAGGCGGCGTCAGCCGCCCGCTGGGCTTCGGCGGCAGCCGCCGCGGACCGATCGGCCGCAGTAGCAGCGTCGCCGGCGAAGTCGGCCGCGTCATTCGCCGCCTTCGCCGCGTTCTCGGCGTGGGTCGCCGCGTCCAGCGCCGCCCGGCGTGACTCGTCGGCCGCGGCTGCTGCCTCGTGCGCGATGGACACCGCCGCCGCGGCGGCGCGCTTCGCTTCGGCGGCAGCTCGCTTGGCGCGGGCCGAAGCGGCACTCGCCCGCGCCGCACTCGCGCCGGCCTTCTGTGCCCACGAACCCGCTTCACCGGCCGCGCCGGAGGCCTCGTCCGCGTGCGTACCCGCTGAAGCCGCCGCCGAAGCGGCATTGCCGGCGGCGATCGCCGCCTTGCCCGCCGCGTCCGCAGCTTCGGCGGCCTTCTTCGCTCCTTGGGCGACGGCAAGGGCGTCGGTCGCCGCTTTCCTGGCGTCGAAGGCGTGCCCTCGATCGATCAACGCGAGCGCGGCCGCGTCGCCGGCTCGCGAGGCGGCCTGGTTCGCCATCGAAGCGGCGGTCGCGGCCTGGCTGGCGGCGTTCGCAGCCACCCGCGCCGCCGCGTTCGCCGACTGCGCAGCGCCGACCGCGGTGCGAGCCGCGTCGGCGGCCCGGTCCGCCGCGTCCGCTGCACGGCCCGCGGCGTCGGCAGCCCGTGCCGCCGACCCCTGCGCGGCCTGGGTCTCCGACGCGGCGCGGGCGGCCGCTTCCTTCGCCAGCTGAGCGGCCTTCACCGCCTGCTCGGACGCTTCGACGGCCAGCTTCGTCTGGTCAGCGGCCCGGTCACCGGCTGCCTTCGCCGTGTCGGCGAGCTGGGCGACCGACAGCACTTCCTGGTCTCGTTGCGCGGCGATCGGGTAGCCGACGGCAAGGAATTCGCGGATATCGGCCGTCGAACCGGTGAGCGCGCGTTTGGCTGCCGCCTTGACCTCCGGGCCCCCGGTGGCCAGCAGCTGGGTGACGCGCACCCGGTCGTCGCTGTCGCGAGCGGTGTACTGCCCCCGGTTGAGGAAGTTTTGGACGGCGACAGCATCACCGTTCAGCGCCTCCCGCGCGGCCGCCTGGACTCCCGGGCCTCCGATCGCCAGGATCTGGGTGACCCGAACCCGCTGATCCTGTTGGTACGGCTCCTGGTAACCGGACGCGAGAAATGCCTTCATGGTCTCGACCGTCCCGCTGAGCGCCTGCACCGCCGCCCCTCTTACCCCAGGGCCACCCTGCGCCAGCATCTGCGTGACCTGCACCCGCAGGTCGGTCTCGGCCGCGGAGAACTGCCCGGCGGTCAGGTACTGGTGCACGTCCTGGTCGGAGCCCACCAAAGCGGCTTCGGCTCCGCTCGACACGCTGGGGCCGCCGGACTGCAGCAATGCCAGCACCCGAGCCCGCTCGGACGGTGGTGGTCCCTCTGCCGCCCCTGCCGGAGCGGACACCATCCCGGACATCATCACCACAGCGGCCGCGGCGGAAAGAAGAGAACGCACGCTGAACATCGAGACCTCACTGGTCGAAGAATGCGCGAAGCGCCAGGCGCCGCCGATTCCCGCCGATGCCTGGATGACAACGGTCCTTTCTCAGGACGAAGCGGACCTCAGTTCGACGAGCGGCGTGAACCCATTCTGAGGGTCGAGGCCCTCGCCGACCGGAACCAGGTCGTTCTTGGCGATGTCGTACACGGTCGCCGCACCCTTGACGGTCAACGTCGCCTTGAGCAGGTGGTCGTCGCCCTTGATCAGGTAGACGGAGGCGAGGTCGAGCGCGAGGTAGCCCTGGTTGGCGGTAACCCGGAAGCAGAACGGATTCGTCTTCGTCCGGCTCCACACCTGGACCAGATTTCCGGCGGCCGAGCAGTCGGTGAACAGAATGTGGCTATCGCCCTTGAGCAGCCGGATTCCGCGTTCGGCGAAAATCTTGTCGGCGCCGGGGTAGTCGTAGGTCTCGACGATCTGCGGCAACGAGTCGTCGCTCGCTGCGGAGGCGGACCCGGCCTCCGCATGCGCTGAGGGCAAACTCGCCACGACCGGCGCGACGACAGCGAGAACCGCACCCGCAAAAAGCGAGCCAAGGATTTTTCGCACGGAACTTCCTCCCCTGAGCCACCCCACGACCGGGGAGCCCTCCGGACATTACCCAAACACGACACCGAACACAGTGTGGCGCAGAACACAACAATCCGGTGTAAAAAACCAGCGGGGATCGACGATTAAGCTGGACTGGATCGAGCTGTCGGGCGTTGTGCTCCGATCGGCCTAACACAATGATTCGCTGCGAAGCCCTCCCGGTTCACCGAGAATGGCGCTCGCGCGTTCAGATTGAGGGGGAACTGTGGCAAATCGCCCGAGGGCGGCCGCACTCGGCACGCTCGTCATCGCGCTCGCGGCCGGAACCCTGGTCGCGACACCGGCTTCAGCCGTGTCCGGCAGCACCGTCGTTGCCACTGGCTACGCCGCCAAGCTGTCGACCGAAGGCCGTGCCTGCAGCGGCGCACTTGTCGAGCCCGCACTGGTGCTCACCGCCAAGAGCTGCTTTCCCGAGAATCCACAGGGCGGCCAGCCCGTGAAAGCGACAACCGTCACCGTCGGCGGGCACGCCGCAAAGGTGATTGCCCTGGTCACGCAGACCGATCGCGACGCGGCACTGGCTCGGCTCGACACCACGATCACCGATGTCACCCCCGCCAAATTGAGCGTCGTCGCGGACGTGCCCGGCAGTACGGAAAGCCTGTCGCTCACCGGTTGGGGCCGGACGTCCGACGAGTGGGTGCCGAACGCTCCCCATGTCGCCCAGTTCACAGTCTCGGCGAGCACCGCGACAACTCTTTCGCTCACCGGTACCGGCGGTACCGACGCCTGTAAGGGTGATGCCGGCGCACCGGTAGTGCGTCCCGACGGCACAGTCGTCGCGGTGGCGAGCAGCTCCTGGCAGCACGGCTGCCTCGGTGAGACCGAAACCCGGCAAGGCACGACCGGAGTCCGCGTGGACGACCTGAGCGGCTGGATCCGCGACCAGGCGATCATCGGCACCGCCAAGGCGGTCGGCCACGGCGTCACCCTTTCGTGGACCCCGCTGGCTGCTTCCGATGACACGACCTACTCGATCTACGCCAGCTCCAACGGCCCCGCCGCCTCGAGCGCGGAACAGCTCATCGGCACCACCAAGGCGAGCGCGTTCCTCCACACGGCCACCGCCCACAAGACCTGGAACTACCTGGTCAGGGCCTCGAACGGTGCCACGAGCCCGCAGTTCACCGCCACCACCGGCGCGCGCTCGGCCAGCGACTTCACCGGCGACGGCAAAGACGACGTTGCCAGCTTCACCCGTGAGAACGGCGCCGATGTCTTCGTCGCGACCTCCGACGGCAGCAAGTTCCAGGGCACGTCCCAGCGCTGGCACGACGGATTCGGTCTCACGTCGGAGATCCCGCTGAGCGGCGACTTCAACGGCGACGGCAAGGTGGACATCGCCACCTTCGCCCGAGGCACGTCCGGCGACGTCTATGTCGCCCTCTCCGACGGCACCAAGTTCAACGGCAACGGCGTGCTGTGGCACGACTACTTCGCCGTGTACGACGAGATTCCCGCGGTCGGGGACTTCAACGGCGACGGCAAGGACGACATCGCCGTCTTCGTCCGAGGCACGGCCGGCGACGTCTATGTCTCCCTGTCCGACGGCACCAAGTTCGGCCCGAGTTCGGTGTGGCACAACGACTTCGGCTACAACACCGAACTGCCTTACGTCGGGGACTTCAACGGCGACGGCAAGGACGACATCGCCGTCTTCACCCGCGGCACGTCCGGCGACGTCTATGTCGCCCTCTCCGACGGCACCAAGTTCGTCGGCAGCGGCGCCAAATGGCACGACTACTTCAGCGTCGGCAGCGAAGTGCCCGCGATCGGAGACTTCAACGGCGACGGCAAGGACGACATCGCGACATTCGTCCGCGGAACCGCCGGCGACGTTTACGTCGCCTTCTCCGACGGCACGAAATTCGGCGCCGGGGCCCTCTGGCACGACTACTTCGGCATCAGCAGCGAAGTGCCGGCGGTCGGTGACTTCAACGGCGACGGCAAGGCCGACATAGCCGTCTTCGTCCGCGGAACCGCCGGCGACGTCTACGTCTCGTTGTCGACCGGCGCGAAGTTCGACACCAGTTCGGCTTGGCACGGCAACTTCGCGTTCAACAGCGAAGTTCCCGTTCCCCGGGCGATCACGATCCTGTGACGCGTGCTTGCCCCGGGACCACGGTCTCGGGGCGAGTTGCCGGCGTCGGTAGGTTCCGAAATCCTTGACGGCTCTTGCGATGAGCCGGTCGAGGGCGGTAGCCGCGGTGGTAGCTGCCGCCGCGGCGCTGAGTCGGGTCTCAGCGGAGGTTGCGAACGCCCAGCAGGACATCATCGGCGGGAACACGGTCTCCTCCGCACCGTGGGGCGCCCAGGTGTCTGGCGCGGCTCGCAGTCGGCGTGGCCCCAGAGGCCGGTAGAGAGATCAAACGGCTGCGATCAGTCGTCGAGCAGTACGACTTGCTCGCCATCGCGGTGACGCTCGACGGCGCGGTCGAGCCCGTAGTTGAACCGGAACGTGACATCCACAGTCCCGCGCGTCAGAGGGGAAGACGCAGGACGCACCACAGGACGGGCAGCTGGGTTCGAGGGCGTCGGCGTGAAAGTGCACCGCACCGACGGCACCGAGGCCGAGGCTGGCGCAGGAGCCGCACCAGTGCAACCAACACGGACAAAACGGCCAGTCCCCAGCGCAGCTTCATGTCCGGGCCGAAGCACAGCTCAAGGCCAGGATCGTCGCCGACCCGATTCCCGGGGCGGCCTTGGCGCCGTCGATCGCGAGCGGGGTCGTGTCCTAATCGGCCAGTCTGCCGGCGATGGTGGTGGCGTCGTCGACGGATGACGTCCAGGATGGGGACTCCGTCTAGGAGAAGGCCAAGGAGCCGGTGCTCGCATTGACGGGGCCCTGGTATCTGCCGGAGCCGGTCGAGGGTGAGATGGAAGATCCACCCCCCCCGGCGGGCCTGCGGCACTAGAGACGACTGATGGTGATGCCATGATCGAACGCGAGCGGTTCGAAGCACTGTTCGCCAGCCGCGGCGAGGAAGGCGTTCCCGGTCTCGCCCGCGAGGCTTTGCAGGCAGGTGCAGACTACGAGGTGGCGGCCGCCCCTTCCCGAGCCGACGTGTTGACATCCATCTTCGCGCGGCGGGCACGAACTACGCGCCGCGCGGGGCAGGGTTCGATCGGGTTCGACGAAGGGGTGCGTGAGCTCCGCGAGTACCAAGGCGAGCGGCTGGTTCTCGCGCACATCGACGACCGTCCTCGGGGTGGTTATTACCTCCAGGTCTTCCTGACCCCGGATCTGTCGCAAATTGTGACGTGCTTCGGCGTGGAGCCGACGTCTGCCGGCCGGAAGCGGACTGACAGCGAGAGTTGACCTACCAGCCGAGCATGGCGCGCTGGATCTTCACCGGGTGCGCCGGTGCCCCATCCAGCGGCCCGTTCGGATCGGTAGGGATGATCCCGTCCGCCACCATCCGGTCGATCGCGGACATCCCCCGGACCACCCGCCCCATCACGGAGTAATTCGCCGGAATGTTCGCGAACGAATGCACGATGAAGAACTCCGACCCGTTCGTCCCCGGCCCCTGGTTCCCCATCGCGATCGTTCCACGCGGATAAGTCTCGGCCCCGGAAACCTCGTCCGGGAACTTGTACCCCGGCCCACCCTTCTCCACCTCATAGATGTCCCCGCACTGAAGAACACCAAGGCGAGCAGAGTTCGACAAACGCCAGCACTGCGACCGGTCGTAGAACCGCTGCAGAACCAGCGAAACCATGTTGTGCACCGCACAAGGCGCCGCCCCGCCGCGATCCAGCCGCACGGTCACCGGCCCGTAGTTGAACCGGAACGTCACGTCGACAGTCCCGTGCGTCAAAGCCACAGGCAAAGGACGCACCACGGGACGAGCCGCCGGGTTGTCCGGGGTCGGGGTGAACGTGCACCGGACCACCGGAACCGAGGCCGAAGCCGGCGAAGGAGCCGCCAGCAACGCACCCAGTACACCCACGAGAGCAAGTCCCCAGCGCAGCTTCATGCCGGGGACGTTAGCGAAAAACCGACTACTTGCGCCAGGCCGTGCGCTGCTTGCGGATGTCCAGCACCAGCAGCAGGACCAGGAACGCCGCCAGGCCGACCAGCCACACGTTCTCGGTGTTGTTCTCGTGGTTTCCCTTGATCATCACCAGCAGGATGATCGCGCTGACCCAGCCGGCGATGCGGGTGGCCTTCGGGAACGAGCCGTGCCAGCCCCAGGCCGCGGACGGCTCGTCGCGCGGGTCGACCTCGGGCCGCCTCTTCTCGACCGCCTTGCCTGCCACGATGAACTCCTCAAACCCCGTGAACCTCGGACCCGGCGATGATCCCACACCTCCGGGTGCGCCGCGGAGACGCCCCGCGCGACAATGACCGGCGATGACTACCTCGCGAAGCGTTCTCGTGCTCGGCTCGACCGGGTCCATCGGCGTGCAGGCCCTCGACGTCGCCGCGCGCAACCCGCACCTGTTCCGGGTGGCCGGGATCGCCGCCGGTGGGGCCGATCCGGCGGCGCTCGCCGCTCAGGCGATCGCCCACGGCGTCGACGCCGTCGCCGTGACCAAGGCCACGGCCGCCGAGGACGTCCAGCTCGCGCTGTACGCCGAAGCGCAGAAGCGCGGGTACGCGCAGGGCGAGTTCAAGATCCCGCGGCTCTTCGCGGGCTCCGACGCCGTCACCGAGCTGATCGACGCCGTCAACGTCGACACCGTTCTCAACGCCCTGCCCGGCTCCCGCGGCCTCGAGCCGACGCTCAAGGCGCTCGCCACCGGCGCCACTCTCGCGCTCGCGAACAAGGAGTCGCTCATCGCCGGTGGGCCGCTGGTGCTCGCCGCCGCCAAGCCGGGGCAGCTCGTGCCCGTCGACTCCGAACACTCCGCCATCGCGCAGGCGCTGCGGGCCGGAAAAGACAGCGAAGTCGCCCGGCTGGTCCTCACCGCGTCCGGCGGCCCGTTCCGCGGCCGCAAGCGCGCCGAGCTGGCCGACGTCACCGTCGAGCAGGCGATGGCGCACCCGACCTGGTCCATGGGCCCGCTCATCACGATCAACTCCGCCACCCTGGTCAACAAGGGCCTGGAGCTGATCGAGGCGGCCCTGCTCTTCGACATCGCGCCGGAGAAGATCGACGTCACCGTGCACCCGCAGTCGATCGTTCACTCGATGGTGACGTTCACCGACGGCTCGACGATCGCCCAGGCCAGCCCGCCCGACATGCGGCTGCCGATCGCGCTCGCGCTGCACTGGCCCGACCGGGTGCCCGGCGCCGCCGCCGCGTGCACCTGGGACACCGCCGCGACCTGGACTTTCGAGCCGCTGGACGACGAGGCCTTCCCGGCCGTCGAGCTGGCCCGGCACTGCGGCGCCGCCGGTGGCTGCCTGCCCGCGGTCTACAACGCCGCGAACGAGGAGCTCGTGGCGGCTTTCCTCGCGCAGAACACCAGCTTCACGTCGATAGTGGACACTGTTTCCGAGGTGGTGGGAGCCGCCGACGAATGGCGTCGCGAACCGCGCGACGTCGAGGACGTTCTCGCCGCCGAGCGCTGGGCTCGCGCGCGGGCCGGTTCGATCATCGAGGGGAAGTAGCGGGTGCTCGCCTACATCATCGGTGTGGTGCTCTTCGCACTGGGGATCTGCGTCTCAGTCGCGCTGCACGAGGCCGGCCACATGGTCACCGCGAAGGCCTTCGGCATGAAGGTCCGCCGGTACTTCGTGGGCTTCGGGCCCACGGTGTTCTCCTGGCGCCGCGGGGAGACCGAGTACGGCCTGAAGTGGATCCCGCTCGGCGGGTTCTGCGACATCGCCGGCATGACCGCGCTCGACGAGGTGACGCCGGACGAGGCGCCGCGCGCGATGTGGCGGTTCAAGACCTGGAAGCGCACCGTCGTGATGTCGGCCGGGTCGATCACCCACTTCATCCTGGGCTTCGTGGTCCTCTACCTGATGGCCGTGACCATGGGCCTGCCGAGCCTGGCGGCCTCCGAACCGCCCAAGCCGGTGCTGGACTCGACCTCCTGTGCCGTCCCGACGACGTCGAAGGAGCAGGCCGCGGCCCAGGCCAAGAACCCCAGCTGCCCGGCGGGGGCGCTGACTCCGGCGGCGACGGGCGGGCTGCGGGCCGGTGACACGGTGCTCGCCGTCGGCGGGAAGCCGGTCGCGACCTGGGAGGAGATGCTCACCGCCGTGCAGGCCACCAGTGGCCGGACGGTGTTCGAGGTGCAGCGCGGCGGCCAGCAGTTGTGGCTCGTCGTCGACGTGCCCAAGGTGGCGCGCTGGAACGGCAAGGAGGTCAAGGAGGTCGGCATGATCGGCGCCTCGCCCAAGATGCCGGCGCTGACCACGCAGTACGGCCCGGTCGACGCGATCGGCGCCACCTTCAGCTTCACCGGCACGATGTTCGCCGAGACGGCGCAGCGGCTCGTCCAGTTCCCCGAGCGCATCCCGGCCGTGGTCACCGCCATCTTCGGCGGCGAGCGCGATCCGAACACCCCGGTCAGCGTCGTCGGCGCGAGCCGGATCGGCGGCGAGGCCGTCGAGCAGGGCATCTGGGTGCTGTTCTTCTTCCTGCTGGCCAGCCTGAACTTCTTCATCGGCGTGTTCAACCTGCTGCCGCTGCTGCCGCTGGACGGCGGGCACATCGCGGTGGTCTGGTACGAGCGCGTCCGCGACTGGATCCGCGGCCTGCGCGGCAAGAGCGCCGGGGGCCCGGTCGACTACACGAAGCTGTCCGGCATCACGATGGTCCTGGTGCTCATCGGCGGCGCGGTGACGCTACTCACGGTGACGGCGGACATCGTCAACCCGATCCGGATCGGG
>NZ_MUMI01000190.1 GCF_002155975.1 Amycolatopsis kentuckyensis | reverse complement strand
AGCAGAACCTCGCCGCGGGCGACCGGATGACGGCGACCGTCGAGCTGCCCGCGGGCACCGTCCCCGGCAACGAAGTCCTGGTCCCGGCGAAGACGATCGCCGGCGCGTTCGTGCTCACCGCCCCGGTCGGCTGGGCCTGGGCGGGCTTCGGCGCGCTGCTCCTGGCGCTGGCCGCGCTGGTCCGGGCGGCCCGCCGCCGCGAGGGCGAGCCGGAGAAAGCGAGCCTGCTCGCCGGGAACGGTGAGTTCGCCTCGCCCGGCGGGGTGCTGCCGGGCCACGTCGGCCTGCTCCTGCGCGGCCGGGCCGGGCCGCTCGACCTGGCCGCGACCGTGCTGGACCTCGCCGTCCGCAACTACCTCTGGGTGGGCGACGGTCCGACGCTGGCCCGGCGCAACCCGCCCGACGAGCACCTGACCGACTTCGAGCGTGCGGTGTACGAGGCCGTGGTCCCGGACGGGCCGGTGACCCTCGCCGAACTGCGGAGGCGGCACGTCGAAATCCCCCGCGCCGAGCTGGCCGCCGACGTCGTCCGGCGCGGCTGGTTCGCGACGCGCCGGCTCCGCCGGGCCGGGGTGCGGGTCGTCTGCTACGGCGGGTTCCTCACCGTCCTGCTCGCCTTGACCGTCGGGTACGCCCAGCTCGGCGTGATCCTCGCGCTGGCCGGGTTCGCCGCCGTCGCCGCTTCGGCCGCCCTGCCCGCGCGCCGCCGGGCGGGCGCCGACGTCGCGCGACGGCTTCGCGGCATCGCCGCCGTCAAGCCGAAGGACCTCGACAAGCCGCAGCGTGAGCTGGTCTTCTCCCGCGGCCTGCCGTACGCGCTCGCTCTGGGCGAACTGGCGCCCTGGGTGGCCGCCTTCGACGGCCTCAAGCACCCGCCACCGGTCTACTGGCACGCCGGCGACATCACCCCTGACCAGGCCGGATCGTTCGCGACGGCGTTGTCGGGCACGTTCGCAAGCGCCCACCGCGGTCGCCTGATCGAGCTCGTGAGCGGTCACGAGGGTTCGCAGCCCCCTTACCACGCGCGAGCCGGGACGCAGGCAACCGCCGAGCCGTCGTAGGGTGGGGCCATGGCCGATCCCGAGCTCGTCCGATACACCCTCGACAACGGTCTGCGGGTGGTTCTCGCGCCCGACGCGACCGCGCCGGTGGTCGGCGTCAGCGTGCACTACGACGTGGGTTTCCGCTCCGAGCCGGAGGGGCGCACCGGTTTCGCGCACCTCTTCGAGCACCTGATGTTCCAGGGCTCCGAGAGCCTGGAGAAACTCGCGCACTTCCGGCACGTGCAGTCCAGCGGCGGGACCTTCAACGGGTCCACCCACCCGGACTACACCGACTACTTCGAGGTGCTCCCGAGCGCCGCGCTGGAGCGGGCGCTGTTCCTCGAAGCCGACCGGATGCGCGCGCCCAAGCTGACGGCGGAAAACCTGGCGAACCAGATCGACGTCGTCAAGGAGGAGATCCGGCTCAACGTGCTGAACCGGCCCTACGGCGGGTTCCCGTGGATCACCCTGCCGCCGGTGCTGTACTCGACGTTCCCGAACGCGCACAACGGTTACGGCGGGTTCGAGGACCTCGAAAGCGCCACGGTCGACGACTGCGCGGCGTTCTTCGACACCTACTACTCGCCGGCGAACGCCGTGCTGACGGTGGCCGGTGACTTCGAGGTGGACAACGCCAAGAAGCTGATCGAAGACCACTTCGGCGACGTCCCGCACCGGCCGGCGCCGCAGCGGCCGTCCTTCGCCGAGCCGCTGCCGACCACCGAGCTGCGCGGCGAGATCGAGGACGCGCACGCCCCGCTGCCCGCGCTCGGCATCGGCTACCGGATGCCGGACCCGATCAACGACGTCGACAGCTACCTGGCCTACCTCGTGCTGGCCGGCGTGCTCACCGACGGCGACGGCTCCCGCCTGCAGCAGCGGCTGGTGCACCGCGAGCCCCTGGTCGTCGACATCGGGGCGGGCGCCGGGCTGTTCGGCCCGTTCGAGGCCCGCGACCCCGACACGTTCACCATCACTTTGATCCACCCGCACGAGGTGCCCCGCGAGCGCGTGCTCGCCGCGCTCGACGACGAGCTGGAGAAGCTCGCCGAGACCCCGCCGAGCGAGGAAGAGCTGCGCAAGGTCACCGCCCGCTGGACGGCGAGCCTGCACTCGGAGCACGACAGGCTGGTCTCCCGGACCCTGGCCCTCGGCTCGTTCGAACTGCTCTACGGCGACGCGTCGCTGGTGTACCGGCTCGCGGACCGGATGTCCGCGGTCACCGCGGAAGCCGTGTCGGCGGCGGCGAAGGCGCTGCGCCCGGACGCGCGCGCCGTGCTGGTGGTCAAGCCCGCTTCGGAAGGGAACAACGAGCAGTGACTTCAGCAACGCACCGCAGCGCCGACGAGATCGGCCGCACCGCGCGGGGACCGCGGCCGCTGCCGCCGCTCGGCGAGCAGCGGGCCGCCGCCGACCTGTCCCACGTGGACACCCGGCTGGCGAACGGCCTGCGCGTGGTGGCCGTGCGCAAGGCGACCGTGCCGATGGTCGAGGCGCGGCTGTGGATCCCGTTCGCGGGCGACGACGCGCTGCACCCGGCGATCGCCGAGGTGCTGGCCGAGACGATCCTGACCGGCACGGCCCGCCGCAACCGCATCGAGATCGACGCCGAGCTGGCCCTCATCGGCGGTGACATCGGCGCCGGCGTCGACCCGGAACGCCTGGTGCTCACCGGATCCGCGCTGGCGGACAAGCTGCCGACGTTCCTCGACGTGCTCGGCGACGTCCTCACCGGGGCGACCTACGCCGACGAGGAGATTGCCCGCGAGAAGGAGCGGCTGGTCGAGCGGATCGCCGTCTCGCGCACGCAGCCGCGCACGATCGCGCGGGAGGCGCTGCAGAAGCACCGCTACGGCGACCACCCGGCCACGCGCGAGGTCCCGAAGGCCGAAGACGTCGCGGTCGTGACGCCCGAGCAGGTGCGGGCGCTGCACCAGGCGTCGGTGCTGCCGCGCGGTTCGGTCATGGTGCTGGTCGGCGACCTCGACCCCGCCGAGGTCGTCGGCGAGCTGGAGAAGGTGCTCGGCGGCTGGGCGTCGGACCGCTCGGCCGTCCGGTTGCCGCCGCTGCCGGACCTGACCGGGCCGGACGTGCTGCTGGTGCCGCGCGCGGGTGCGGTGCAGTCGCAGATCCGGCTCTCGGCGCAGACGATTCCGCGGACCGACCCGGGTTACGCGGCGCTGCAGCTGGCGAACCTGGCCTACGGCGGGTACTTCTCGTCGCGGCTGGTGGAGAACATCCGCGAGAACAAGGGGTACACGTACTCGGCGCACTCCGGGTTCGAGTTCACCGACGGCACGGCGGTGGTCAACGTCGACGCGGACACGGCGACCGACGCGACGGCCCCGGCGCTGCTGGAGACCCGCTACGAGCTGGGCCGCCTCGGCCAGGTGCCGCCGTCCGGCGACGAGCTGGAGTCGGTGCGGCAGTACGCGATCGGCTCGCTGCTGACCTCGACGTCGTCGCAGGCCGGGCTGGCCGGGCAGGTGCTGGCGCTGGCGTCCACCGGGCTGGGCCTGGAGTGGCTGAACGAGCACCCGGCGCGGGTGGCCGCGGTGACCGCCGACGATGTCGCCGAAGCGGCGCTGAAGTACTTCGCGCCCAAGCGGTTCACGGGTGTGGTGGTCGGCGACGCGGCGGTGCTGGAGCGCAAGCTCCTGGCGCTCGGCGACGTGGTCGTGGGCGAGCCGGCCTGATGTCCGTCCCGTTCACCCTCGGTGCCCTGCCGACCCTGTCCCGGTCCACAGTGGACCGCCAGGAAGGCTTGCGCACCAACCCTTCGCGGCTCTTGGCGCGATGGCCGGACGCCCGGGTCGTCCTCCTGGACGACACCGGGCGCACCCCGGTGGCCGAGGGGGCGTCGACGCTGGCGTTCCGGAAGGCCGTCGACTTCGGGACCGCGCCGCCGCCCGGCGCGGTGTTCCTGGGCGAGTGGCAGGACGTCGACTACTGGTCGCTGCCGGGCGGCCCGTCGGGCTCGGCCGACACCGTGAAGATGGCGGGCAGCTGGGGTTTCGTGGAGGAGGTCCCGCGCGCGGACGGCGAGGTCTGGGTCGAGCTGCGCGGCTACGGAGACCTCCTGGACGACACCTCGGCGGGACTGTTCACGACGGCCCAGGCGTTGCGCTTCTGGCGTCGCCAGGCGAAGTTCTGCACCCGCTGCGGCAGTGAGACGGAGCTGGTCCAGTTCGGCTGGGCGAGCAAGTGCACCGGCTGCGGCCGCGAGGAGTACCCGCGCACGGACCCGGCGGTGATCTGCCTGGTCCACTCGGTCGAGGGAACGAACGGCTCGCACGTGCTGCTGGCGCGCCAGCCGATCTGGCCGGCGGGGCGGTATTCGGTGCTGGCGGGGTTCGTCGAGGCGGGGGAGTCGCTGGAGGCGTGCGTCGTCCGGGAGATCCGCGAGGAGGTCGGGGCGGTCGTTTCGGACGTCCGGTACCTGGGGAGCCAGCCGTGGCCGTTCCCGCGGTCGATCATGCTGGGGTTCACGGCCCGGGCGGACCGGTTCGCGCCGCTGGTGCCGGCGGACGGCGAGATCGAAGAGGCGCTGTGGGTGTCGAGGGCCGAGGTGCGCGCGGCGTTCGAGAACAGCTCGCGCGCCGAAGGGGCCCGGCCGACGCCGATCGCGGACGGCGCGGCGGAGATCATCCTGCCGGGTAATTCGTCCATCGCCCGCGTGATGCTCAAGGCCTGGGCGGACGCGGAGGAGTGATCGCGGGGGTGCGCCGCGTCGGTGCACCCCCGCTTTTTCACCCGATCGCTCGCCGCGTTCGATATTCCTGCGACGCAAGTGGTGCCAGGGATTTCTGAGGCGAAGCCTTGTTGCTGACGGCAATTCGCTGACTACCAGAAAGCGACCGGCGCTCACCAAGTCCGTGGTGAACTTGGTAGTGGACAAGGCCTGGGCGGCGTTCAAAGCGCTATGTCTCCGATGCGGCGAAGGAGTGGCTGGCGAAACAGTTCGGGTTGCGGCCGGCCGGTGAAATCCCCGCGGCACGGGAGACCCCTGCGTAGGCAACCGCCAACGGCCCGGCAGCCCGCCGGGTCGTGGTCGTTGCGCCGATGCGCCCGCCGCCGGGACCCGCAGCGTTCACCGGAGGTTGCCGAGTTCGATCACCGAGCGGTTCGGCTTGCCCGTGAAGTCCGCCGGGCCGCCGTACGCCACGTTCAGCGTCTCCAGCCGGTAGCTCCAGTCGCTGCCACATGAGCAGGCCGGGCCGAAGCGCAGGTTGATCTGCCAGCGCAGCCACTCGCCCGGTTCCAGCCGGACCGGGGAGCGCGGCCGGTTCCGCTTCGGCATCCCCCACGGCGACGGGACGACCAGCACCGACAGCCCGCCCTCCGCTTCGCGGAGCGTGACGCCGTCCAAGTCGGTGATCGGCCGCATCGCGAACCGCGGCGAGAAGCCGGTCGACTCGTCGACATTCACCTCGTGGAGCTCTGCACCAGCAGGCAGCGGGAAAGCGATCGGCACCCGGTTGCGCACCGAAGCCGACGGGCCACCCCGGGACCGCTTGGTCCAGGTGGTCCGCACTCGCTGAGCCACGACGTCCATGAAGACCAGCATCCCCGGCGCCGCAACCCGAAATCCCCTGACCGGGCCTGCAGTACCCGGCGCCACTCGTTCACCGGTGTTTCGGCCAGGTGGCCTATCGCCCCGCCAAGCGTTACCTGGCCGTTTCGCGAGACCGTTGACGGCTGTGCCGCGGCTCACTACAGTCCCCGGAAACCGTCTGTAAAGTATCCTAATTAAGTCCGGAGGAACGAGTGCGAGCCGGTAGCCCGCGGATGCTGCGCGAGATCAACGATCGCGCCGCCATCGAGGTCCTCCTGCGGGAGGGGCCGCTCACGCGGGCCGAACTCGAGCTCGCCATCGGGCTCTCCAAGCCCGCCACCGCCCAGCTGCTCACCCGGCTCGAACTGGACGACCTCGTCGTCAAGGCCGGCGTCCGGGGCGGGGGCCGCGGACCGCGGGCCCAGCTCTGGGCGGCCAACGGCGGCCTCGCCTTCGTCGCCGCCGTCGACCTCACGCCGCACGTGGCCGACTTCGTCGTCGCGGACGTCGCCGGGGTCGTCCTCGCCGAGTACCGCACCCCCCTGCCCGTGCACGCGGGCGCCGACGTCGTCGGGACCTTCGGGGAAGCCCTCAAGAAGGTCGCCGAAGAAGCCGGGATCAAGCGGGAAGACCTGGCCCACGTCGTGATCGGCGCGCAGGGGGCGTTCGATCCGCGGACCGGCCTGCTCTCCTCCGCGCCGCACATCCCCGGCTGGCTCGGCTTCGACGTCCCGCTGAAGCTGTCCGACGAACTCGGCGTCGACGTCCTCATCGAAAACGACGTCAACCTGGTCGCCGTCGAGGAGATGACCGTCGGGATGGCCCAGGACGTCGACGACTTCGTCATGGTCTGGCTGTCCGAAGGCGTCGGCGGCGCCGTCGTCATCGGACGGCGGCTGCTGCGCGGCGCCACCGGTGGGGGCGGCGAGATCGACTGGATGCGGGTGCCCGATCCGGCCACCGTGGACACCGGGGACGTCTGGCCCGAAGCCGGCGCCCGGTTCGGCAACCTGGTCGACTCGCCCGCCATCTGCCGTCTCGCCGCCGCCCACGGCATCGCGGCGAAAACCGCCTGGGATGCCGTCACACAAGCGAAAGCGCTCGGGAACCGGAACTTCCTCGACGACCTCGCCCGAAGGGTCGCCGGTGGCGTCGCCAACCTCGTCGCCGTCGCCGATCCGCAGCTCGTGCTCCTCTGCGGCGACACCAGCCGGGCCGGCGGCGAGGAGTTCGCCGCGCTCGTGCAGGAAAAGCTGCACGAACTCGTCCTGCCGCGCACGCCCGTCGGCTGCGCTTCCGTGCAGGGCAACGCCGTTCGCGCGGGCGCCCTCCAGTCGGCGCTCGCCACCACCCGTGAGGACGTCTTCGGCGTCGTCACCCCCACGCTCCTCGGGTCGCGCCGGCCCGAGGGCGACAGCACCCGTTCACGACTCCAGTAGCCCCAACCGATGAGGAGGAGGGCCATGCCCCCGACCACCCGGACCCGCCGTGGCGCCCTGCTGGCCGCCGCCGCCGCCGCGGCGTCCGTCCTGCTGACCAGCGCCTGTTCCGGCGCCGCCGCCCCGAGCGGGGGCGACGTGGCCGCCGCGCCCGGCAAGGACGACAAGCTCACGCTCACCGTGTACTCCAAGTTCACCGACCGCGAGTACGGCGTGGTCACCGCGGGCCTCAACAAGCTCAAGGCGAAGTTCCCGAACATCGAGATCAAGCACGAGGGCAACCAGGACGACGACAAGCTCACCCAGTCGATCCGCGGCGGCAACCCACCCGACGTCGCGATCTCCTTCTACACCGACAACCTCGGCGCCTGGTGCTCCACCGGCAGCTTCCAGGACCTCAAGCCCTACATCGACCGCGACAAGATCGACCTGACCCAGATCCCGGACGCGGTCCGCAACTACACCGAGTACCAGGGCAAGCGGTGCGCGATGCCGATGCTCGCCGACGTCTACGGGCTCTACTACAACAAGGACATGTTCGCGGCGAAGGGCATCACCTCGCCGCCGAAGACCACCACGGAGTGGTTCGAGGACGCCAAGAAGCTCACCGAGTTCAACCCGGACGGCTCCATCAAGGTCGCCGGGTTCCTGCCCTCGATGCCGTTCTACGCCAACCAGGCCCAGTACTGGGCGCCGAACTTCGGCGCGCCGTTCCTCGGCCCGGACGGCAAGTCGGACCTCGCCAGCAACCCGGGCTGGAAGGCGATGTTCGAGTTCCAGAAGAAGATGATCGACTTCCTCGGCGGTCACGACAAGGTCGAGCAGTTCAAGGCCGGCCTCGGTGACGAGTACTCCGCCGACAACGGCTTCCACAAGGGCAAGCTGGCGATGATCTACGACGGCGAGTTCCGCACCGCGTTCCTCAAGGACCAGGCACCCACCCTCAACTACGCCACCGCGCCCGCGCCGGTGCTCGACAGCATGGCCGACCACTACGGCGGCGGCTTCACCACCGGCACGATCATCGCGATCCCCAAGGGCGCCAAGAACCCCGGCGCCGCGTGGGAGCTCATCAAGCAGGTCACCCTGGACACCGACACCCTGGTGGACATGGCCAACGGCCTGAAGAACGTGCCCAGCACCAAGGCGTCGCTGACCTCGCCGAAGCTGGACCTGCAGCCGCAGTTCAAGACGTTCCTCGACATCTACGACAGCGGCAAGCTGGTCGCCAACCAGACCACTCCGATCGGCGACGCGCACCTCAAGGCGGTCAACGACTTCGCCGAGAAGTGGCAGGCCGGTTCGGTGCCCGACCTGACCGCGGGCCTGGCGAAGGTCGACGCGCAGATCGACGACGAGCTGAAGCAGAAGGGCGCGGGCGGATGACGACGCTCGCCGAACAGGCTTCCCCGTCCGCACCTGCGAAGGTGCGGGCGGGGGCCCGCCGGGCCAAGCGCCGCCGGACCGTTCTGTTCTTCATGGCCCCGGCGTTCCTCGGGTTCCTGATCTTCTTCGGCTACCCGCTGATCGCCACGGTCTACTACTCCTTCACCCGCTACGACCTGATCAACCCGCCGCAGTTCATCGGCTTCGACAACTACGTCCGGATGTTCACCACCGAGCCGCTGGTCGGCACGGCCGCGTACAACACGCTGTGGCTCGTGGTCGTCCTGACGGTCTGCCGCGTGGTGTTCTCCCTCGGCATCGCCTCGGTGATCTCGCGGCTCAAGTCGGGCGTCGGGCTGGTCCGCACCCTGTGCTACCTGCCGACGCTGGCCCCGCCCGCGGCGGCCACGCTGGCCTTCGTCTTCGTGTTCAACCCGGAGTTCGGGCCGGTCAACCGGTTCCTGCGGCTCGTCGGCATCGACGGCGGGCTCTGGTTCAACAGCCCGGCGATGTCGAAGCCCGCGCTTACGCTGCTGGCGCTGTGGGGCTCCGGCGAGCTGATGATCATCATCTTGGCCGCCCTGCTGGACGTCCCCACCGAGCAGTACGAGGCGGCGGAGCTCGACGGCGCCGGTCCGGTCCGCCGGTTCTGGCACGTCACGCTGCCGTCGATCTCGCCGGTGCTGCTGTTCGGCGTGGTCAACTCGATCATCTACGCCCTGCAGTTCTTCACCCAGGCGATCGTCGCGGCTTCGGCATCAGCGGGTACCGCCGACGTCGCCGGCAACTCGAAGCTCATCGGGGCGCCGCAGAACTCGACGCTGACCTACCCGATCTGGCTGTACGTCCAGGGTTTCCGCTACTTCAACATGGGTTACGCGGCCGCGATGGCCGTGCTGCTGTTCATCGTGAGCTCGGGGTTCACCTGGATTCTCGTGCGGCAGCTGCGGAAGTCCCAGCACCAGGAGGAGGGGGCATGATCACGCTGTCCGACACCGCGCGCAAGCCGCCGGTGTCCGTGCCGCCCCGCGTGCAGTTCAAGCGCACTTGGGACAAGCGGCTGTCCTTCATCGCCACGCACGCGATCGGGATCGCGCTCGGCGTGATCTTCATGCTGCCGCTGCTGTTCGTCTTCCTCACCGCGGTGATGGCGAGCGACCAGGCGATGACGGCGAGCCTGTGGCCGACCGAATGGCACTTCGAGAACTTCGTCAAGGTGTTCCAGAAGGCGCCGCTGCTCGAATACTTCGGCAACAGCCTGCTGTATTCGGCGCTGGCGACGGCCGGCGCGCTGCTGTCGGCGATCCCGGCGGCGTACGCGCTGGCGAAACTGCGGTGGCGCGGGCAGAACCTGTTCTTCATGCTGACCGTGGCGGCGATGCTGCTGCCGCCGCAGGTCACCGTCGTGCCGCTGTACGACCTGTGGGTGCGGATGGGGCTCACCGGCACGCTGGTTCCGCTGATCGTGCCGTACTTCTTCTTCGACGCGTTCTCGATCTTCCTGCTCCGGCAGTTCTTCCTCACCATTCCGAAGGACTACCTCGAAGCGGCGAAGATCGACGGCTGCAACGAGTTCCAGGCGATGTACCGCGTGCTCATCCCGATGGCCAAGCCCGGGATCGCGGCCACCGCCATGTTCTGCTTCCTGTTCACCTGGAACGACTACTTCGGGCCGCTGCTCTACACCGGCGAAAACCAGGACCACTGGCCGCTTTCGCTGGCCATCGCGTCCTTCCGTGGCATGCACCACGTCGAGTGGAACATGACGATGGCGGCGACCGCGCTGATCATGGCGCCGGTGATCGTGCTGTTCATCTTCGCGCAGAAGTCGTTCGTCAAGGGCATCACATTCACGGGGGTCAAGGGATGAAGCTGGCAGTCGTCGGTGGCGGGTCCACCTACACGCCGGAGCTGATCGACGGGATCGCCGGCCGCCGGTCCACTTTGGACGTCGACGAGATCGTGCTGGTCGACCCGGACGCCTACCGCGTCGAGGCCGTCGGCGGGTTCAGCCAGCGCCTGCTCGACCACGCCGGCCACCCCGCGCGGGTCCGGACGACGCAGTCGCTGGAGGAGGGCGTCGACGGCGCTTCCGCCGTGCTGATCCAGCTGCGCGTCGGCGGGCAGCGGGCGCGGCGCTCGGACGAGACGTTCCCGCACGCCTGCGGCTGCGTCGGCCAGGAGACGACCGGCGCGGGCGGGCTGGCGAAGGCGCTGCGCACGGTCCCGGTGGTGCTGGACATCGCCGACCGCGTCCGCAAGATCGCCGGTGACGACACGTGGATCGTCAACTTCACCAACCCGGTCGGCATCGTGACGCGGGCGCTGCTCAACGAGGGCCACCGCGCGGTCGGGCTGTGCAACGTCGCGATCAACCTGCAGCGGCAGTTCGGGAAGCTCCTGGGCGTCGGCGCGGACGACGTCAAGCTCGTCCACACCGGCCTCAACCACCTGAGCTGGGAGCGCGGCGCGCTGGTCGACGGCGTCGACCGGCTGCCCGAGCTGCTCGAGAAGCACCTGGACTACCTGTCCAACGAGGTCAGCGTCCCGGAGAAGTGGCTGCGGCGGATGAACGTCGTGCCGTCGTACTACCTGAAGTACTTCTACGCGCACGACGAGCAGGTCACCAAGCAGCGCACCGAACGCCCGCGCGCCGACGTCGTCTCCGACGTCGAGGAAGAACTGCTGAAGATCTACCTCGACCCGGAGCAGGACACGAAGCCGGAGTCCCTCGAGAAGCGCGGCGGGGCGTACTACTCGGAAGCCGCCGTGCAGCTGGTGCACGCGCTGACCGCGGGCGGCCCGGCCGAGGAGCACGTGGTGAACGTCCGCAACGACGGCACGTTCCCGTTCCTGCCGGACGACGCCGTCGTCGAAGCGCGGTCCACTGTGGACTCCAACGGCGCGACGCCGATCCCGCAGCCGCCGGTGGAGCAGAACTTCGCCGGGCTCATCGCCGCGACGACGTCGTACGAGTACCTGGCGCTGGAGGCGGCGCTCAAGGGCGGCCGGGACCGCGTCGCCGACGCCCTGCTGGCGCACCCGCTGGTCGGCCAGTACGCGAAGGCCGACACCCTGGCCGATTCGCTGGTGCAGATCAACCGCGAGTACCTGCCCTGGGCGCGCGGATGAAGCCTGCAGTCATCGCGATCGACGGCGGCAACAGCAAGACCGAGGTCCTGGTGATCTCGGAAGACGGCGTGGTGCTGGGGTCGGCACGCGGCCCCGGCGCGTCGCCGCAGAACATCGGCGTCGCGGGGTGTGTGGCGGCACTGGAAGAACTGGTGCTGGAGGCGTACCCCGCCTTCGGGAAGCTGCCGCGAGCGGTCCACACGTCCGCGTACCTGGCCGGGCTCGACTTCCCGCGCGAAGAAGAGACGCTGCACGCGGCTCTCGCGGCCCGCGGCTGGAGCGACACTTTGACCGTCGGCAACGACACCCTCGCGCTGCTCCGGGCGGGTAGCGCGGGGGTGTCGTTGCCGACGGTCAAAGTGTCGCTCCAGCCG
>NZ_MUMI01000019.1 GCF_002155975.1 Amycolatopsis kentuckyensis | reverse complement strand
GGGCCGCCGGGTTCGCCCAGCGCACCGTTCCGGTGTCGTCCTGCAGGAACACCGCATCCCGGACATCCTCGAGGACGGCCCGCCCGAAGGCGTCGAAGCCCGGCGGCCCGCCGTCACCGGTCATCGGCGGCAGGGCCGCCGAGGCCGGGGCCGGACGTGACACCATGCACGGACCTCCTGCCTCCGGACTGCTGTCGCACGGCTACCGCGTGAGCGGGCGGGCTGGCTCGAAGTGTAGGGCGAAGCATGGCACGCTGGGTCGACGACCATGGCTGGCGCATGCGTGGTGGAGAGGGTCGGCACACATGACAACGGAATCCCAGAGCGAAGCGGCCGCGTTGGAGCGGGTGCTGGTCGCGGTGCGGGATCTCGGGGACGGCAACTTCCGCCGGCGGCTCGTCCCGCACGGCGACGGCATCTCGGCGCAGCTCGCCGTCGCGTTCAACGACATCGCCGAGCGCAACCAGCGGCTGGTCAGCGAGCTGCTGCGGGTCCGCGCGGCCGTCGGGCAGGAAGGCCGCCTCAGCGAGCGGCTCGAAGGGCAGGTCGGCACCGGGGGCTGGACCACCGCCGTCGACGCCGTGAACGGCCTGGTCGAGGACCTCACCCGGCCGGCGATCGAGCTGGAGCGCGTGCTCGGCGGGGTCGCCGACGGCGACCTGTCCCAGCCGATGACGCTGACCCTCGACGGGCGCCCGCTGCAGGGCGCATACGCCACGCTGGCGAAGACGGTCAACGGCCTCATCGCCCAGCTGTCGCGCTTCGCCGCCGAAGTGACGAGGCTCTCCCGCGAAATCGCGGGTGAGGGACGTCTCGGTGGCCAGGCGGTCGTCCCGGGCGTGTCGGGCACCTGGCGCGACCTCACCGACTCGGTCAACTTCATGGCCGACAACCTCACCGAGCAGGTCCGCAACATCGCCCAGGTCACCACCGCCGTCGCCCGCGGCGACCTGACCCAGAAGATCAACGTCGACGCCCGCGGCGAGATCCTCGAGCTCAAGAACACCATCAACACGATGGTCGACCAGCTCTCGGCGTTCGCCGACGAGGTCACCCGCGTCTCCCGCGAGGTCGGCTCGGACGGCAAGCTCGGCGGCCAGGCCCAGGTGCCGGGCGTCGCCGGGACGTGGCGCGACCTCACCGACTCGGTCAACCTGATGGCCGACAACCTCACCGACCAGGTCCGCGGGATCTCGCAGGTGGCGACCGCGGTGGCCAACGGCGACCTGACGAAGAAGATCGACGTCGACGCCCGCGGCGAGATCCTGCAGCTCAAGAACACCCTGAACACGATGGTCGACCAGCTCTCGGCGTTCGCGGGCGAAGTCACCCGGGTGGCGCGCGAGGTCGGCAGCGAGGGCAAGCTGGGCGGGCAGGCGGAGGTGCCCGGCGCGGCCGGGACGTGGCGCAGCCTCACCGACTCGGTCAACCAGATGGCCGACAACCTCACCGACCAGGTCCGCAACATCTCGCACGTGACCACGGCGGTGGCGAAGGGCGACCTGACCCAGAAGATCACCGTCGATGCCCGCGGCGAGTTCTTCGAGCTCAAGACGACCATGAACACCATGGTGGACCAGCTCTCGGCGTTCGCCGACGAAGTCACCCGGGTGGCGCGCGAGGTCGGCACCGAGGGTCAGCTGGGCGGGCAGGCGCAGGTCCCCGGGGTCGCCGGCACCTGGCGCGACCTCACCGGGTCGGTGAACTTCATGGCGAACAACCTGACCACCCAGGTCCGCAACATCGCCCAGGTCGCGACCGCGGTCGCGCGCGGCGACCTGACCCAGAAGATCGCGGTCGACGCCCGCGGCGAGATCCTGGAACTCAAGACCACGCTGAACACGATGGTGGACCAGCTGTCCGCGTTCGCGGACGAAGTCACCCGAGTGGCGCGCGAAGTCGGCACCGAAGGCAAGCTCGGCGGCCAGGCGGCCGTGCCGGGGGTGGCCGGGACCTGGAAGGACCTCACCGACAACGTCAACTCGATGGCGAACAACCTGACCGACCAGGTCCGGAACATCGCCACGGTGACGGCGGCGGTCGCGAAGGGCGACCTGACGCAGAAGATCACCGTCGACGCCCGCGGCGAGATCCTCGAGCTCAAGACCACGCTGAACACGATGGTGGACCAGCTGTCCGCGTTCGCGGACGAAGTCACCCGAGTGGCGCGCGAAGTCGGCACCGAAGGCATCCTCGGTGGTCAGGCGCGGGTCCGCGGCGTCGCGGGCACGTGGAAGGACCTCACGGACAACGTCAACGTCATGGCCGACAACCTGACCGACCAGGTGCGCAACATCGCCACCGTGGCGAGCGCGGTGGCCAACGGCGACCTGTCGAAGAAGATCCGGATCGAGGCCCAGGGCGAGGTCGCGGCGCTGGCCGAGACGCTGAACGGCATGGTCGAGACGCTGCGCGCGTTCGCCGACGAGGTCACCCGCGTCGCCCGCGAAGTGGGCACGGAAGGCATCCTCGGCGGCCAGGCCCGCGTCCCCGGGGTGGCCGGGACGTGGAAGGACCTGACCGAGAACGTCAACTTCATGGCGCACAACCTGACCAGCCAGGTGCGCAACATCTCGCAGGTCACCACCGCGGTCGCGAAGGGCGACCTGACCAAGAAGATCGACGTCGACGCCCGGGGCGAGATCCTCGAGCTCAAGACGACCATGAACACGATGGTCGACCAGCTCTCGGCGTTCGCCTCCGAGGTCACGCGCGTCGCGCGCGAGGTCGGCACCGAGGGCAAGCTGGGCGGCCAGGCCGAGGTCGACGGCGTGTCGGGCACCTGGCAGCGGCTCACCGAGAGCGTGAACCAGCTGGCCGGGAACCTGACCACCCAGGTCCGCGCGATCGCGCAGGTGGCGACCGCGGTGACGGCGGGCGACCTGACCCGGCACATCACGGTCGACGCGTCCGGTGAGGTCGCGGACCTCAAGGACAACATCAACCAGATGATCGCGAACCTCAAGGAGACGACGAGGACCAACCGCGAGCAGGACTGGCTGAAGACGAACCTCGCGCAGCTGTCGGGCCGGATGCAGGGCCACCGCGACCTGGTGTCGGTCGCGGCGCTGATCCTGTCCGAGCTGGCCCCGCTGGTCCGGGCGCAGCAGGGCGCGTTCTTCCTGGCCCGCGACGACGACCGCGACGGCACGGTGCTCGAGTGCATCGCGGCCTACGGGCTCGCGGAGTCCCGCGCGGGGCTGCGGTTCGCGATGGGCGAGTCGCTGATCGGCCAGGCCGCCGTCGACCAGCGCACGGTGCTGGTGCACAACGCGCCGCCGGAGTACGCGCTGATCTCGTCCGGGCTCGGCTCGGCCGCGCCGGTGAACCTGATCGTGCTCCCGGTGCTGTTCCAGGGCGAGGTGCTCGGGGTGCTGGAGCTGGCCTCGGTGAACGAGTTCAGCACGGTCCACCAGGACCTGCTGGAGCAGCTGCGGCACACGATCGGCGTCAACGTGAACACGATCCTGTCGAACTCCCGGACGGAGGCCCTGCTGACGGAGTCGCAGCGGCTGGCCCAGGAGCTGCGGGCGCGCTCGGAACAGCTGCAGGCCCAGCAGGGCGAGCTGCGGCGGTCCAACACCGAGCTGGCCGAGAAGGCGGCGCTGCTGGCCCAGCAGAACCGCGACATCGAGGTCAAGAACAGCGAGATCGAGCAGGCGCGCCAGGAGCTGGAGGAGCGGGCCGGGCAGCTGACGGTGGCGTCGCAGTACAAGACCGAGTTCATGGCGAACATGTCGCACGAGCTGCGGACGCCGCTGAACAGCGCGCTGATCCTGGCGAAGCTGCTGTCGGAGAACCCGGAAGGGAACCTGACGGAGAAGCAGATCCAGTTCGCGAAGACGATCTACGCGGCGGGATCGGACCTGCAGCAGCTGATCAACGACATACTGGACCTGGCGAAGGTCGAAGCCGGCCGGCTGGACATGCAGATGTCCGACATCACGCTCCCGGAGCTGGTGGACTACGTCGAGTCCCTGTGCCGCCCGCTGACGGCGGACAAGGGCCTGGAGTTCGCGGTCCACATCGACCCGCCGGTGCCCGGCAGCGTCCACACCGACGAGCACCGCCTCCAGCAGATCCTGCGCAACCTGCTGTCGAACGCGGCGAAGTTCACCGACGAGGGCAGCGTCCGGCTGCACATCCGGGCGGCGGACCCGGCCGAGGTGGAGCAGGAGTCGCTGCGCAGCGCGCCGGGAATCATCGCCTTCGCGGTCGAGGACACCGGGATTGGGATCCCGGAGGAGAAGCTGGCGGTCATCTTCGAGGCGTTCCGCCAGGCGGACGGCACGACGAGCCGCAAGTACGGCGGCACCGGCCTCGGGTTGAACATCAGCCAGCAGCTCACGGAGCTCCTGGGCGGCGAGCTGCGCGTGGTGAGCGAGCCGGGTGTCGGATCGACGTTCACCCTGTACCTCCCGGTGGCGGCGGCCAACCTGGTGGACCCGGCCCTGACGGCCCTGTCGTCCCCCCGCCTGCCGGCGGTGCCGAGCACGGTCCTGGTGGCGGCCCCGGACGTCACCCCGAAGCGCTTCCACGGCGAAAAGGTCCTGATCGTCGACGACGACCTGCGGAACGTGTTCGCCTTGGCGGCGGTCCTGGAGCAGGCGGGCCTGGAGGTGATCTACGCGGAGACGGGCGTCGACGGCATCCGGGCCCTGGAGCGCAACGAGGACACGGCGCTGGTCCTGATGGACGTGATGATGCCGGAGCTGGACGGCAACGCCACGATCGCGGCGATCCGCGCGGAAGCGGCCAACGCGGACCTGCCGGTGATCGCGGTCACGGCGAAGGCGACGGCGGAGGACCGGGCCAGGACTCTGGCCAGCGGCGCGGACGACTACATCACGAAGCCGGTGGACACGGACAAGTTGCTGGACGTGATCGCGGCCTCCCTGGAGGCGGACGCCGCATCGACCCGCGACGCCGCCTCACCGGCCTGAGCCCGTGGAACTTCTGGAGCGGGTGACGGGAATCGAACCCGCGTAGCTAGTTTGGAAGACTAGGGCTCTACCATTGAGCTACACCCGCGTGCCCCCGGAGGTACCCGGGTGCGTCGCTAGCTTAGCGTGACCCGCTAGGCTGATCACACACCCCCCTGGGGGTGGACCCGGGATGTGGCGCAGCTTGGTAGCGCATCCGCTTTGGGAGCGGAGGGTCGCAGGTTCAAATCCTGTCATCCCGACCCGATTCGGGGGTGGGCTCGCGCCGGTGCGCTTGCCCGCCCCCTTCATCTTCGTGGGGCCGAGCCCCACGATGCCCCAGGCGTCTGCCGGGAGCTCTGCCGCGACGAATCCGGCGAGCGTCGGCGTGGATTGTCCAGTCGATGTCATGTTTTGCTGCCACCTTGAGCAGTGCCGATGCCTTCGATTTCCTGCCGCGGAATCCGTGGGTTTTCCGGACCTTTTGCTGCGAATTCGGCAATTCACTCGGGGTGCGTAACCTTCTGTCGCTTGTGGGCGATGAGGCCAGCGGGCCTGGTGGATCCGTTCTGGCGACAAAGGTCCGTACGAGGGGGTTCGACCGTGTCCTGGCTTGGTGCCGTGCCGATGGTCCTGCTGTGCGGTGCGCTTCTCGTGCTGCCCGGGATTCCTTTCACTTACCTGCTCGGGCTGCGGCGGCTGGCCATGGTCGCCCTCGCCCCCGTCGTCGTGGTGGGCGTTGTGTCGGTGACGGCCGTGGTCGCTTCGAAACTCGGGCTTCGGTGGTCACCACTGTTGTTGCTGGGGGTTTTCGCCGGATCCGCGGTCGCTTTCGGCGTGGTGGTGCTGGCGCTGCGCAAACGGCTGCCACCGCCTGCCCGTGGTGACCGGCTTCCCGTTGTGCGGGCGGCCCTGGCCGGGCTCGGCCTCGCCCTCGTGGTCGGCGTGCTCACCGTACGCGCGGCCATCGGCAGCCCGGAAGAACTGGCGAAGACCGATGACTCGTCCTTCCACTACAACGCCGTCGCCACCATCCTGAACACCGGTGACGCGTCGACCCTGATGATCGACACCCTCGGGGTGCCCGATCGCGTCCGGGGTTTCTACCCCGCGGGCTGGCACGACCTGGGCTCCCTGTTCGTCATGATCACCGGTATCTCGGTGCCGGCCGCCGCCAACATCCTCTCCGTCACCATCGCGCTCGTCGTCTGGCCACTGGGCTGCGTGCTGCTGGTGCGGCAGCTGGCGGGGCCCTCGCGGGCGGCAGTGGGCCTCGCCGGCCTGCTCAGCGTCGCGTTCGGGGCGTTCCCGTGGGAACTGCTCGGCTGGGGCATCCTGTGGCCCAACCTGCTCGGGCTCTCCCTGGTGCCGGCCGGGGTGGCCGTCGTCGTTTCGATGGCCGGGCTCGCCGAAGACGACGTGATCGGCCGCGGCCGGGCCTGGCTGCTGGCGCCCGTGCTGCTGACGGCGGTGGCCATCGCGCACCCGAACGCGGTGATCAGCCTCGCCGCGATCACCGTCCCCGTGGCCGTCGTCGGCTTGGCGCGAGCCGCCGCCCGGCGGTACCGGGCCGGTAGGCGCGCACCGGCCGCCTTGTTCGCCGCGCCGATCGTGCTCGCCGCACCGCTGTACTGGCTGGTCGTCGTCGAGTGGGGCGTGTTCGCGGGACCCATGAGCGCGGATTCGGCGCCCTTCGAGTCGCCTTCCCAGGCGCTCGGCGAGGTGCTGACCGGGGCGACCAACCACAACGGCGCCGGCTGGGTCCTCGCCGCGCTGGTGGTCCTGGGTGCCGTGTCGTGCTTCCGGCAGCGCTCCCGCCGGTGGCTGGTGGCCGGGCACGTCATCTCCGGCGGGCTGTACGTGCTCGCCGCGGGAGTGCCCGGCGCGACCCGCCGGATCTTCACCGGCTTCTGGTACACCGACTCCCACCGGCTCGCCGCCATGCTGCCGATCACCGGCGTCCCGCTCGCGGTGATCGGCGTCCTCGCGGTGGTCACGGCGTTGCGCGGCCGGCTCGCGCCGGACGGCGCGGCGCGACGGCTCGGGCCCGCCGCCGTCCCGATCGTCGCGGCCGCCGCCCTGCTCCTGGTGACCGGCGGCCTGCACTTCGCCGACCACCGCAACCGGGTCCTCGCCGCGTACCCCAAGGCCACCCCGCTGGTGAGCCAGGACGAGTACGCCCTGTTCACGCGGATCGGCCGGCAGACCGAACCGGGCACCATCGTGGCCCAGAGGCCGTACAACGGCAGCCCGGTGGTGCTGGCCCTGACCGGCCGCCAGGTGCTGTTCCCCCAGCTCAACCTGGGCCGGCTGACCGCGGACCAGGTGTACCTGGCCCAGCACCTCAACCAGGCGGCGAGCGACCCGAAGGTGTGCGAAATCGTCAACCGGCTCCAGGTCCGGTACCTGCTGGCCAACGTCACCGTCAAGGGCAGCATGTGGGAAGGCACCGGCTACCCGGCGCCGTCGGCCGGGTTCCGCGAGCTCGACCGAGGCGGCGCGTTCAGGCTGTACCGGGTCAGCCCGTGCGACCGGGAAACCGACGCACGCTGACCGTGGTGCGGGTCGGCCGTGGACCTACGCCTGGAGACCCGCCACCCACTTCGCCAGCGTCTCCGCCAGTGCTTCCGGCTGGTCCTCCGGCGTGTGGTGCCCCGCCTTTTCCGGCCGCCGCAACACTTCCAAGGCCGCGAACGTCGAAGCGCACCACTCCACCATCGACGGCGTCAGCATCGTGCCGTAGTCCGGCTCGAACGTCACCAGCAGCTTGGGCACCGCCGGAGAAGACGCCAGCCAGCGGCCGAACGCCTCGATCCGGGACACCACCGCGGCCGGCTCGCCGCCCAGGGGCATCGAGCGGGTCCACTGCAGGACCGGGCGGCGGTCCTGGAACGCGTACTCCGGCGGCAGGAAGTCCTCGATGAGCGACTCGCCCACACCCGGCGTCTTGAGCGCCCGGAACAACTCCGCGCCCGCCGGCGGGAACTCCTCCCACGTCATCGGCTTCAAGACCGCTTCCGTGAACGCCAACGCCCGGACCCGCGACGGGTGCCGGGACGCCCAGTCCGCCGCCAGCGCGCCGCCCCAGTCGTGGCCGATCAAGACCACGTCGGTCAGTTCCAGGGCGTCGAACCACTCGTCCAGGTGGCGGGCGTGGTCGTCGAAGGTGTAGGCGATGTCCGGCCGCGGGGAGTCGCCCATGCCGATCAGGTCCGGGGCCAGGCGCCGGCCCGGCAAGGACGGCATCACGTTGCGCCACAAGTAAGACGACGTCGGGTTGCCGTGCAGGAACACCAACGGCGAACCCGTGCCGAACGAGCGGTAGGCCAGCTCGGTCACTTGAACACCCCCGCGAATCGCGACGCCCACTCGGTGAACGGGCGCGGCGGGCGGCCCAAGACCCGCGCGATGTCCGGGCTCACCTCCTGCTCCGCCGGTGTCGGCGCGCCGAGGACGTCCAGTGTCACGTCCACGACCTCCGGAGGCATGAAGCCCAGCATGAGCGCGCGAGCCTCTTCGCGGGTCTGCGACACGAACCGCACCGGCTCGCCGATGGCCGAACCGATCGCCGCCGCCTGCTCGCGGGGCGTGATCGGGGCCGGGCCCGTCAACACGTACGACTTGCCCGCGTGGCCGTCCTCGCGCAGCGCCGCGGCGGCTACCGCGGCGATGTCCGACGGGTCCACCACCGGCAGGGCCACGTCGGCGAACGGGGCGACGACCTCGCGTGCCGACCGGATGCTTTCCACCCACTGCAGCGTGTTCGAGGCGAACCCGCCCGGCTGGAGCAACGTCCACTCCAGACCCGAGCGGCGCACCGAGTCCTCCAGCACCGCCGGGTGCCGACCCGTCGCGACCCCCTGGGACGACAGCACGACCACCCGGCGGACGCCCGCCGCCTTCGCGCGGCCGAGGACGTCGTCCAGCGGCACGAACGCGCCCGAAACCAGCAAGAACGCCGCCGACACTCCCGAAAAGTCCTGCGAAGCCAACTCTCCCCGTCGCACCACGACTCCCGGAGGCGCCTCCGAGATGTGGCGGGACACCGCCGTCACCTCTTCACCCGCCTCGGACAGCATCCGCACCAGCGGTGCCCCGACATTTCCCGTCGCTCCCACAACCATGATCATGGGAACGACACTACATTCGGCGGTATAGTAGGTACCTAGAGGAAAGTATTGGCTGGAGGCCCGAAAGTGACCGAGACCACACCCGAGCTGGCCTGCCCGATCGCCCCGGTCGTCGACATCGTCTTCAGCCGGTGGACGACGCCGATCCTGTGGGCGCTCAACGAGTTCGGGCGCCAGCGGTTCGTCGAACTCGAACGCCGCATCGCCACGATCACCCCGAAGGTGCTCACCCAGCGGCTGCGGCAACTGGAACGCGACGGCCTGATCACCAGGACCTACCACGCCGAGGTCCCGCCACGCGTCGAGTACGAGATCAGCGAGCTCGGCCGCAGCCTCGGTCCGCTGTTCGCCTCGCTCTCCGCGTGGTCGGGCAACCTCGGCAAGGTCGAAGCGGCCCGGCAGGCCTACGACGGGCGCAGCTCCGCCAGGTAGGCCTCCGGGCCGAACCCCGGGAGTCCCGGCGAAGTCACGGCGAAACGTCCAGGTAGTCGAGGTTCGCCGGGCCGTCGGCCGTCGTCGCGGTCAGGCGGATCGTGTGCGAACCCGACGGCACCGACAACGACCTGGCCACCGTGCTCCACGTCGTCCAGGCACCGGTCGCCGGGAACGGCACGCCCGCGGCCACCACCGCGCCGTCCACCGAGATGTCCACCGGACGCGCCGCCGCCGTGCCGTTCGCGTAGCCGAACGTCAGTGCCGACGCCGGTCCCGTCACCTGCCACTCGACGTAGCTGCCGACGGCGTTGGCGCCGTTCGCGAAGCCGGTTCCGGAGAAGCCCGCGTGGTTCGAATCCACCGTGCCGCCCGCCGAAACCGTGGCCGACTCGGCTTCGTAGCGCGTCGAGGAGCCGCCGGCGCGGGACACGCGGTACAGCACCGTCGCGTGCGAGGGCACCGACGCGCTGATCGTGCCGGTGGTCGTCCGGGTGGCCTTGCTCCACAGGTCCTTCAGCGCGTACGAGGACGCGCCGCCGATCCCGGTCGCGGACGCCGTCGTGCTGATCGTCGCCGTCGCGCCCGTTTCGTTGGACAGCGCCACCGCGCGGTCGCCGTCGGCGAGGACCTTGCTGTAGACGACGAGGCCGGCGTTCGCGCTCAGCACGGTCGCCTGCTTGCCCAGCGGGTCCTGGTCGAGCGCGATGACGTCGGTGTTCTTCAGGATCGAGAAGTTGTCGTCCGACACCTTGCGCAGGTCGCTGCCGATCAGCAGCGGCGCCGCCATCATCGCCCAGAGGCTGAAGTGCGTGCGGTACTCCGTCGCGGTCATCCCGCCGTTGCCGACCTCCAGCATGTCGGGGTCGTTCCAGTGGCCGGGGCCGGCGTACTGGGCGAGACCGCGGTTGGTCTGCGCCTTGCCGATCATGCTCGACCACTTGTCGGAGATGTCACCGGTGGTGCGCCACAGGTTCCCGACCGGCGCGGCCCAGGTCCACGGCTTGTTCTGCCCCCACTCGCAGATGGAGTACGCGATCGGCCGGCCGGACTTCGCGAGCGCGTCGCGCATCGCCTTGTAGCGTTGCTGCGCGTCGACACCCTGGTTGTTGCAGTTGTCGTACTTCAGGTAGTCGACACCCCAGGAGGCGAACAGGTTCGCGTCCTGCTGCTCGTGGCCCAGCGCGCCCGGGAAGCCCGCGGTGTTGCAGGTCTTCGTGCCGGCACTGGTGTAGATGCCGAACTTGAGGCCCTTCGCGTGCACGTAGTCGGCGAGCGCCTTGATGCCGCCGGGGAACCGCGCCGGGTCGGGCACCAGGTTCCCGGCCGAGTTGCGGGACGGCAGCGCCCAGCAGTCGTCGATGTTGACGTAGGTGTAGCCGGCGTCCTTCAGGCCTTTGCTGACGAAGATGTCCGCGATGCCTTTGATCATCGTCTCGTTGAACTCGGCGCGGCACTGCGTCGAATTCCAGTTGTTGAAGCCCATCGGCGGCGTGCGCAGCAGGCCGTTTTCGAGGGCCGACGCCGTGGGCGAGCCCAGGACGAGACCGCTGGCCGCGATCGCGAACGCGGCGGCCGCGCTCGCGATGCGCCGGAGTGAAGACATGCGTGCTCCCGGAGGTGAGGGTGGAGGACCTCCGGTTAGTAAAAGTTCCTTCCAATCGGGGCGTCAAGGTTTGGTGCACGAAACATCAGATATGACACCGGATCATCCCGGTCATCGGCACGCCGCGGGCAGCTCCTCCACCAGCCAGGTGTGGAGCTGCCGGGCCGCGTCCGCCACGTCCTCCCCCGTTTTCAGGGTGAGGACCGGAACCCGCGGCTCGGCGACAGCGGCGCCGAACAGCCGCAGGTAGGCACCGACGGCCGTCAGCTCGGCGTCCGTCGCGGTCTCGGGCAGCTCGTCGAACTCGACCTCCGCCGGGTCGGCGAGGACCACGCCGGTCGCGCCGGCGGCGTCCGCGACGGCGGCGGCGAGCAGGGCACCCGAGCCGGACCCGAGCACGACGAACGGTTCGCCGTCCGCCTGGGCGCGGATGGCTTCGGCCGCCGTCGTGACCAGCGTGTCCAGGTCGGCGGGAGCGGGTGCCTCGCCGTCGAACCCCGGTGCGGGCACCAGCCACGTCTCGCGGACGCCGTCGAAGCGCGCGGTGACGTCCTCGCACCAGCGGGTCGAGCCGGTGAGCGTGCCGAACGCGAACAGCAGCGGCCGGGACGCGCCCGTCGTCGCGCGCCGCAGCCGGGGCGTCCACGGGGACGCGGGCAGGAACTGCGCGGCCGCGCCGAGGAACGTCCGGAACTCGGCCGTGCGGCCGGTTTCCCGGGCCGTCCGGAGCAACGTCCCCAGCGAGCCGCCCGGGTTCGCCGGGGGCAGCGCGACGGTGGCCAGCAGGTGCCCGGCCAGTTCGCCGACCGTCGGGTAGTCCCAGACCAGCGCGGCGGGCAGCTCGAGGCCGGTCGCCGCACTGATCCGGTTGCGCAGCTCGACGACGCCGAGGGAGGTGAACCCCAGTTCGGCGAACGCGGACTCCGGCTCGACCGCGTCGGCGGACGGGTGCCCGAGCGTCGCCGCGACCTCCGACCGGACCCAGTCGAGGAGCCACGCCGGCCGGTCGGCGGCCGGGAGGTCCGCGAGACGTCCGGTGATCGGCTCGGCCGCCGGCGCGTCGCCCGGTTCGGGGGCCGCCGGCTCCGGCAGCACCGCGTCGAGCCAGTAGCGGCGCCGCTGGAAGGCGTAGGTGGGCAGGTCGACCCGGACGGCCCCGGGGAAGAACGGCGCCCAGCCGACGTCGACCCCGTGCACGTGAGCAGTGCTCAACGCCGAGAGCAGCGCTCTCTCTTCGGAGCGGTCGCGCCGCAACGCCGGGACAGCGACGCAGTCCTCGCCGAGGGTGTCCTTGACCATCGCGCTGAGCACGCCGTCGGGGCCCAGCTCCAGAAATGTCGTCACGCCTTCGGCGTCGAGGGCGCGAACGGCGTCGGCGAACCGGACGGCCTCGCGCACGTGCCGCACCCAGTAGTCGGCGGTGAACGGCGAAGCGAGAGCACCGCTCACATTCGAGAGCACCGGTATCTCGGCCGGGTGGTACGTCAACGACTCCGCGACCGCACGGAACTCCGCCAGCATCGGGTCCATCAGCGGCGAGTGGAACGCGTGGCTCACCGTGAGCCGCTTGGTCTTCGGGAACCGAGCCGCGATCGCCAGCACCGCGGCTTCCTCGCCCGAGACGACCACCGACGCCGGGCCGTTCACGGCCGCGACGGAGACGCCCTCGGTCAGCTCGATGTCGGACTCCGGAGCGGCGATCGAGACCATCGCCCCGCCGGCGGGCAGGGCCTGCATCAGCGAGGCCCGCGCGGCGACCAGCGTGCAGGCATCGGACAGGGTCAGGACGCCGGCCACGTGGGCGGCCGAGATCTCGCCGATCGAATGCCCGGCCACGAAGTCCGGGCGGACACCGAACGATTCGACGAGCCGGTGCAGCGCGACCTCGACGGCGAACAGCGCGGGCTGGGTGAACTCCGTGCGGTTCAGCAGCTCGGCGTCGTCGAACGCCCCACGCAGGTCCGGGAAGTGCGCGCAGACCTCGTCGAAGGCCGAGGCGTACACCGGGAACCGCTCGTACAACGAACGGCCCATGCCCACGCGCTGCGCACCCTGGCCGGTGAACAGCACCGCCAGCCGGCCGGGCCGTTCGCGGCCCACGACGACGTTCGCCGCCGACCGCCCGTCGGCCAGCGCGGCCAGTCCGCTCGAGAGCTCGTCGGCGGTACTGCCGTACACGACGGCCCGGTGGGAGAACCGGCCGCGGGACACCAACGACAGCCCGACGTCGGCCGGGTGGTCGGTGACGTCCGCCAGCCGGGCGGCCTGCGCCCGCAGGGCAGCTTCCCCTCGCCCGGACAACACCCACGGCAGGACCCCGGTTTCCCCGCGCTCGGGAACCACCGCCGGCACGGCAGGTGCCTGTTCGAGGATCGCGTGCGCGTTCGTCCCGCTGACGCCGAACGACGACACCCCGGCCCGCCGCGGCCGGTCGGAAACCCACTCGCGCGACTCGGTCAGCAGCTCCACCGCACCGGCCGTCCAGTCCACATGGGACGAAGGCGTGCCGGCGTGCAACGTCGGCGGCAGCACGCCGTGCCGCATCGCCATGATCATCTTGATCACGCCCGCCACACCGGCGGCCGCCTGCGTGTGCCCGATGTTCGACTTCAGCGAGCCGAGCCACAGCGGCGTGGCGCGGTCCTGGCCGTAGGTCGCCAGGATCGCCTGCGCCTCGATCGGGTCGCCCAGCGTCGTGCCGGTGCCGTGCCCCTCGACTACGTCCACTTCGGACGGTTGCAGCCCGGCCCCGGCCAGCGCGGCGCGGATCACCCGTTGCTGCGAAGGACCGTTCGGCGCGGTCAGGCCGTTCGACGCGCCGTCGGAGTTCACCGCCGTGCCGCGGACCACCGCGAGCACCGGGTGCCCGAGCCGCCGGGCGTCGGAAAGCCTTTCCACCGCGAGGATTCCGGCCCCTTCGCCCCAGCCGGTGCCGTCGGCCGCGTCGGCGAACGACTTGCACCGGCCGTCGGCGGCCAGGCCGCGCTGCCGGCTGAAGTCGATGAACACGCCCGGCGTCGAGAGCACCGTCACGCCGCCCGCCAGCGCGAGGTCGCACTCGCCCTGCCGCAGCGACTGGCACGCCAGGTGCAGCGCCACCAGCGACGACGAACACGCCGTGTCCACGGTGATCGCCGGGCCTTCCAAGCCGAACGCGTACGCGACGCGGCCGGACGCCACGCTCGCCGAGCTGCCGGTGCCGAGGAACCCCTCGACCCCCTCGGGCACGGCGAGCGGCCGGGACGCGTAGTCGGAGTACATCACGCCGGTGAAGACGCCGGTCCGGCTGCCGCGCAACGACTCCGGGTCGATGCCCGCGCGTTCCAGTGCCTCCCACGACGTCTCCAGGAGCAGCCGTTGCTGCGGGTCCATGGCGAGCGCCTCGCGGGGCGAGATGCCGAAGAAGCCCGCGTCGAAGTCGGCCGCGTCGTAGAGGAACCCGCCTTCCTTGGCGTAGCTGGTGCCGGGGTGGTCCGGGTCGGGGTCGTAGAGCGCGTCGGCGTCCCACCCGCGGTCGTCCGGGAGGCCGCCGATCGCGTCGCGGCCCGCGGCGACGAGGTCCCACAGGTCCTCCGGGCTCCGGACCCCGCCGGGGTAGCGGCAGCCGATGCCGACGACGACGATCGGGTCGCCGTCCACCCGGCGCTCCCGCACCACCACCGGCGCGGCCTCGCCGGACACCCGCTCGACGACGTACCGGGTGAGCGCCTGCGAGGTCGGGTGGTCGAAGACGAGCGTCGCCGGCAGCCGCAGCCCGGTCTCGGCGGCAAGGCGGTTGCGCAGTTCCAGGGCGGTCAGCGAGTCGAACCCGAGCTCCTTGAACGCGCGGGCCGGTTCGACGGCGGTGCCCGACGCGTACCCGAGCACGCCGGCGACGAGCCCGCGGACGAGGTCGAGGACCTGCCGGACGCGGTCGTCCGCGCCGAGCCCGGCCAGCCGCTCGGCGAACGACGACTTCGCGGCCGCCGCCGTCGCCTGCCGCCGGGCCGGGGGCAGCAGGCCGTGGAGCAGCGCGGGGAGCACCGGTCGGCGGCGCAGCGCCGCGAGTTCGAGCCGGACCGGCGCGAGCACGGCCCGGTCCGCGGCGACGGCCCGGTCGAACAGGGCCAGGCCGAGTTCGGTGTCCAGGGGTGTCATGCCCGCGCCGGTCATCCGGTGGCGGTCGCCGTCGGCGAGGTGGCCGGTCATCGAGCTGGCTTCGGCCCAGAGCCCCCAGGCCAGCGACACGGCGGGCAGGCCGCGGGCGCGGCGGTGCTGGGCGAGCGCGTCGAGGAACGCGTTCGCGGCGGCGTAGTTGGCCTGGCCCGCGCCGCCCGCGGTCGCGGCGAAGGAGGAGAACAGGACGAACGCGGAGAGGTCCGAGGTGAGTTCGTGGAGGTTGCGCGCCGCCTCGGCCTTGGGCCGCAGGACCGCGTCCAGGCGTTCCGGGGTGAGGGATTCGACGACGCCGTCGTCCAGCACCCCGGCCGCGTGCACGACCGCCGACACGGGGTGCCCGGCCAGGACCGCCGCCAGCTGCTCGCGGTCGGCGACGTCGCAGGCGACGGCCGTCGCGGCGGCGCCCAGCTCGGTGAGTTCGACGGCGAGCCGCGCGGGTTCGCGGCGGGACAGCAGCAGGAGCCGCCGGACGCCGTGACGGGTGACCAGGTGCCGGGCGATCAGGCCGCCGAGCAGGCCGGCCGCGCCGGTGATCAGCACCGCGCCGTCGCCCCAGTCCGGCGAACCGTCCGCAGTGGACGCTCGGGCCAGCCGGGGAACGTGCCACTTCCCCGCGCGCAGGGCCAGCTGGGGTTCCCCGATCGGCAGTTCCGCCGGGACCTCGTCGGCGTCGACGAGCACGAACCGGCCGGGGTTCTCGGCTTGGGCCGACCGCACCAGACCGGTCACGGCCGCGGCGGCGAGGTCAGTCACGTCTTCGCCGTCCACCGAGACCGCGCCCGTGGTGTGCAGGGCCAGGAGCCCTTCGGAATCGAGCCACTCCTGAAGCCGTTCGAGGACCGCCGCGGTCACGTCCCGCACCGGACCGTCCGGGACCCGGAACACGGTGAACTCGCTGGTCAGCTCGGTGACGGTGGGCTCGGGCCAAGTGACCTCGAAGAGCGCGTCCGGGGTGGTGCCGGTCCGGGCGGGCGCCCGCAAGGCCAGCGAGCGGACCACGCCGACCGGGGCGCCGGTTTCGTCGGCCAGGGTGAGCGCGACGGCGTCGCCGGACGCCGGTGTCAGCGCCACCCGCAGGACCGTCGCGCCGGTCGCGGTCAGCGAAACGCCGCTCCACGCGAACGGCAGCCTCGGCCCGTCGGCCGCTGCCGGCGCGCCGAACCCGGCCGCGTGCAGGGCCGCGTCCAGCAGCGCCGGGTGCAGCCCGAACCGGCCGGCCTCGCCGCGCAGGGCCTCGGGCAGCTCGACCTCGGCGAAGACGTCGGAGCCGCGGGTCCACGCCGCGCGCAGGTC
>NZ_MUMI01000189.1 GCF_002155975.1 Amycolatopsis kentuckyensis | reverse complement strand
CCGCGGGGTGCAGCTGGTAGTCGCGGCCGGCCCGCACGCTCGGGCCCCAGTTCGCGCCCGACGCGATCAGCGACGTCGAAAGCACCCGGCCGACGTAGCCGTCCTTGATGAGGTCACGCAGGTAGCGCAACGCCGGCGCCGAGCGCCCCTGCAGGCCGACGGCGGTCGTCTTGTCCCGGGCGGCTTCGGCCAGCGCCTCGGTTTCGGCCAGGCTGACACCGAGCGGCCACTCGCTCAGCACCTGCTTGCCGGCGGCCAGCGCGGGTTCGATGAGCTCCCGGTGCTGCGGCACCTTCACGGCGACCACCACGAGGTCGACCTCCGGGTGCCGGGCGAGCTCACCGGCGTCGCCGAAGGTCAACGGCACGCCGTACTTTTCGCCGGCCACCCGCGCCGACTCCGCGCTGCTGCCGCTGAGCGCGCGGAGTTCGTAGCCGTCCACCGCGGCCAGCGCGGGCACGTGCGCGGTCGCGGCCCAGCCGCCGTTCGCGCTGAGCCCGACGATGCCGACCCGGAGCGGTGCCATGAGCGTTCCTTTCGTTGCCTGCATAGAGCCCGACGTGCCGAGCGTCGTGCGCATTCCCGTATCGGCGCAAGCAGCATCCGGTTACGACGACATGACTTCGATCACCCGCGGCCCGCCGATCGGCCGTGGGCGGATCGGCCGAGTGGCCGATGGCGGCACCGGACCGTCGGGCTCTTCGACCGAAGCGGCACCGGCGGCAAGATCCATAACGTCGTCGGTATGACGAACGCACAGCTCACAGCCCTGCAGCACGGCTTCATCGCCTTCCTCGCACTGTGGGCCGTGGTGCTGGTGCCGCAGCTGATCACCCAGCTCGCCCGGCACGGCGGCCTGCGGCTGCGCGGGATCGCGACCACGGCGGCGGTGCTGCTCTACGGCTGCATGACGTTCGCGGTCGTCTTCCTCCCGCTGCCGGGCCCCGGCACCCGCCGGCTCAGCCAGACCGTGCAGCTGCACCCGTTCCAGTGGATCGCCGACATCCACACGGAGCTGCTCAAGCACGGCGGGCAGTGGTTCCTGACGCAGACGTTCCAGCAGGCGTGCCTGAACGTCCTGCTGTTCGTCCCGCTCGGGGTGTTCGCGCGGATCCTCTGGCGCCGCGGCCTGACCGGCACCGCGCTGATCGGCTTCACGGCGTCACTGCTCATCGAGGTCACCCAGCTCACGGCGAACTTCGGCACGGCGCCGTACGCCTACCGGATCTTCGACGTCGACGACCTCATGAACAACATGGCCGGAGCAGTCGTCGGCTGGGTGTTCGGGGCGCTGCTGCTGACGCTCCTGCGTTCAACGGTCGACGTGCAGCCGGCCCGGAGCGAGCGGGTCCACCTCGCCGAGACGCGCTAGCCGGGCCTTCCGCTGCAGAGCGGCCCGCTTGGCGGCCCGCCGGTCTTCCAGGACGACGACGAGCGCGGCCACGGCCAAGACCAGCGCGACCAGCCCGAGGACGATCGGAAGCTGCACGAAATCCTCCTCGGTACGGCGCTGTGCGGGAGATCACACAGGTTACGCAGGTCAGTACCGAATTCGCTACCCCACGCGACAGAGCGGCAGCCGGGGATCGACCGGAAACTGGAGCGGTGAGCACCCGACCCACGAAGGACCAGCTGGCCGCGGCGCACAACGCCACCATCCCCGACGTCATCGCCCCCGGCCTCGACGTCCTCTTCTGCGGCATCAACCCCGGCCTCTACTCCGGCGCCCTCGGCCGGCACTTCGCCCGGCCCGGCAACCGCTTCTGGCCCGCGCTCCACAACGGCGGCTTCACCCCGCGGCTCTACTCACCCGGCGAGCAGGACCAGCTGCTCGACCTCCACCTCGGCATCACGAACGTCGTCGCCCGGACCACCGCCCGCGCCGACGAGCTCACCGGCGACGAACTCCGCGAAGGCGGGAAGATCCTCACCGCGAAGGTGCTCGAGTACCGGCCGAGCTGGCTGGCCGTCGTCGGGATCACCGCCTACCGGACCGCGTTCGGCTTCCCGAAGGCGCGCGTCGGCCGTCAGGAGCACCGGATCGGTGACACCCGCGTGTGGGTGCTGCCGAACCCGAGCGGGCTCAACGCGCACTGGACGCCGGCCGGGCTGGCGGCCGAGTTCGCCCTGCTGCGAGCCGCATCCGAAGACTGTCGAAATCGTTGAACGGACCGCGGGCCACCCTCAGTAGCGCCGACTGCCCCATCAGGTCCCATCCCGCCCGGCCGAGCCAGCTCTCCATGATCTTCTTCTACGGAAAGTTTGCTGTGACCGGCGGATTGGGCCATGAGGGGGATTTGGCGTCATGAGCTGCGCAATCGCGACTCGTACCAAGCAGGAGGAGTCACTTCCACCCGGTCCCGGCAGGGGGACCGGACGGCACCGGAGACGTCCGGCACCCGGGAGCGACGGCGCAGATACGGAGGCCCGCGATGCATGGCATCGAGCCCACCCGCAGGCCCGCGGGGCCCGCCGGACCAGGCGTGCGCAGCCTCGGCGTGGCGGTCGTCGATCCGGTGCCGATCTTCCGCGACGGCCTCGCCGCGCTCGTGCACCGCAGCCAGGGGCTGCACTGGGCCGGGCAGGCCGCCAGCCACCACGCGGCCCTGCAGCTGTGCGAGCAGGTCAAGCCGGACGTCGTCGTCCTGGACTCGGCGCTGGATCCGAACTGCCACCTGACCAAGCTGCTCAACGCCGGCGACCCGGCGCTGATCCTGGTCACCCTGATCCGTGACACGAATCGCACCCAGCAGTACCTCGCGGCCGCGATCGCCGCCGGCGCGCACGCGATCGTGCCGCGGTCGATCGATTCACGCCGGCTCGCCGAAGCGATCCGACGGGCCCACAGCGAACGCCGTTACATCGACCCGGCGCTGGCCGCCCTGACCGCCCGCCCGAAGCGCGCGACCACCCCGAAGGGCGACCTCGCCCACGACAGCCCGCCGGCGACGCGCGGCGGGATGCCGCTGTCCAGGCGCGAGTACCAGGTGCTCCAGCTGGTCGCCGAAGGGCTCGAAAACTCGGCGATCGCGAAGCTGCTCTTCCTGTCCGTCGAGACCGTCCGGACGCACGTGAAGAGCATCCTGCGCAAGCTTTCGGCCCGGGACCGGACACACGCGGTGACGATCGCCTTCCGCGGCGGGATCCTCATCGCCCGGCCCGAAGACGGCTACGTCCCGGTGACGGCGGACACAACGGCGATCCCGGGCCACCGCTGACCCCCGTTCCCCAGGCAGAACGCAACATTCAGGTGGATTTCCGATACTCGGAAGTGCGGATCTGCTTGCTCCAGTTACCCGCAGGTAATATCCTGAAGTTACCGGCGAGTAAGGCGAACATGTGCCCGGCCGGGGAGCCGAACACATTGGAGTGACGACATGGGCCACTACAAGAGCAACGTCCGAGACCTGGAGTTCAACCTCTTCGAGGTACTCGGCGTGCAGGAGCGCCTGGGCAAGGGCGTGCTCGCCGAATCCGACGAAGAAACCGCCCGCGGTGTGCTGTCCGAGCTGAACAAGCTCGCGACCGGCCCGCTCGCCGAGTCCTTCGCCGACGCCGACCGCAACCCGCCCGTGTACGACCCGAAGACCTTCAGCGTCAAGATCCCCGAGTCCTTCAAGAAGAGCTACAAGCAGCTGCTCGACGGCGAGTGGTGGCGCCTCGGCCTGACCAACGACCTCGGCGGCTTCGGCCTGCCCCCGACCGTGCAGTGGGCCGCGTCCGAGCTCATCCTCGGCGCCAACGCCCCGCTGTTCATGTACATGGCGGGCCCGAACTTCGCCATGATCGTGGACAAGAACGGCACCGAAGAGCAGAAGCACTGGGCCCAGCTCATGATCGACCGGGCCTGGGGCGCCACGATGGTGCTGACCGAGCCGGACGCCGGCTCCGACGTCGGCGCGGGCCGCACCAAGGCCACCCAGCAGGAGGACGGCTCCTGGCACATCGACGGCGTGAAGCGGTTCATCACGTCGGGTGAGCACGACATGAGCGAAAACATCATGCACCTGGTGCTCGCTCGCCCCGAGGGCCCCGGCATCGAGACCAAGCCGGGCACCAAGGGCCTGTCGCTGTTCCTCGTGCCGAAGTTCCACTTCGACACCAAGACCGGTGAGCTGGGCGAGCGCAACGGCGCCTTCGTCACCGGCGTCGAGCACAAGATGGGCATCAAGGCCTCGACGACGTGTGAGCTGACCTTCGGCCAGCACGGCACCCCGGCCAAGGGCTGGCTGCTCGGCGAGGTGCACGACGGCATCGCGCAGATGTTCCAGGTCATCGAGTACGCCCGGATGATGGTCGGCACGAAGGCCATCGCGACGCTGTCGACGGGTTACCTCAACGCGCTCGAGTACGCCAAGGAGCGCGTCCAGGGCGCCGACCTGCCGAACATGCTGAACAAGGCGGCCCCGCGCGTCACCATCACGCACCACCCGGACGTCCGCCGCTCGCTGATGCTCCAGAAGGCGTACGCCGAGGGCCTCCGCGCGGTGTACCTCTACACGGCGTCCTTCCAGGACCAGCTGTGGACCGGCGAGGGCGACCAGAAGCTCGCGCACGGCGTCAACGACCTGCTGCTGCCGATCGTCAAGGGCGTCGGTTCCGAGCGCGCCACGGAGCAGCTCGTGCAGTCGCTGCAGACGCTGGGCGGGTCCGGCTTCCTGCAGGACTACCCGATCGAGCAGTACATCCGCGACGCCAAGATCGACTCGCTGTACGAGGGCACCACGGCCATCCAGTCGCTGGACTTCTTCTTCCGGAAGATCGTCCGCGACAAGGGCCAGTCGCTGGCCTACGTCGCCGGGGAGATCACCAAGTTCATCGAGTCCGAGGCGGGCAACGGCCGGCTCAAGAACGAGCGTGCGCTGCTCAAGCAGGCCCTCGAGGACACCCAGGGCATGCTCGGCTCGCTGATCGGCTACCTGACCGCGTCCCAGGAGGACCCGCAGAGCATCAACAAGGTCGGCCAGCACACGGTCCGCCTGCTGATGTCGGTCGGTGACCTGCTCATCGGCTGGCAGCTGCTCAAGCACGCCGAGGTCGCGATCGGCAAGCTCGACGCGGGCGCGTCCGCCAAGGACACCCCGTTCTACGAGGGCAAGATCGCCGTGGCCTCGTTCTTCGCGAAGCAGGTGCTGCCGGAGCTGACCGCCCGCCGCGCCATCGTGGAGGCCGCCGACAACGCGCTCATGGAGCTGGACGAAGCCGCGTTCTGATCAACGCGTTCCACCGATGGGCCCCTTCCGCCGAGGAAGGGGCCCATCGGCGTTTCGGGGTCACCTCGCCGGGGAATTCCGTCCTCGAGTTCGCGGGACCGAGTGGCCGGACCCGTGACCACCGAGAGGAGAAGCGATGACAGTCGCCGGCATCATCAGTGCCATCGTCGTCGGGTTGATCATCGGCGTTTTGGGCCGGCTGGTCGCTCCCGGCAAGCAGGGCATCCCGATCTGGCTGACCATCCTGATCGGTATCGTCGCCGCGTTCATCGGCACGGCCATCGCGCGCGGGCTGGGCTACGCCGACACGAACGGTATCGACTGGCTGGAGATCCTCACCCAGGTCGTGCTCGCCGCGATCGGTGTCAGCATCGCCGCGGGTGCCTACGGCCGTCGTGGTGTAACCAGGTAACGCTTTCGGATCCTGTGGCCCGGCCGGTCCACCTTCGGGTGAACCGGCCGGGCTTTTCCGTGCCTACCGCCTAACCGACGCGCGGGCGAGCGCGACAGCGAACCCGGCACCGACCAAAAGCAGGGCCGCGGCCCACGTCATCGTTGTCGTGATGGCGTGCGCGGACGAACCGGCGGCGAGCGTCAGGAAGAGACTCCCGAAGGTCGCCACCCCGACGACCTGGCCGAGCTGCAACGTCGTCGTGAGCAGGCCGCTGGCGTCCGCCGCGCGCTCGAGCGGGACGTGCGTGAGCGCGTGTGCCATCAGGGAGCCGAACGCCAGGCCCATGGAGAGGCCGAACAGCAGGAGCGCGGCGAAGAACAGCGCGCCACCGTGTCCGCCGTCCTGCAGGCTGATTCCCAGCAACGCGTACGCGACCGCCGACCCCGCGTAGCCGCTCGGCGTCAGTGCCGCGTGGACGCGTTCGGGCAGCTTGTGCCAGAAGAACCCGCACACGCCGAAGACCACGCCGCCGGGTGCCATGGTGAGCCCGGCCGCCAGCGCCGTCTCCCCGAGGCCCGCCTGCAGGTGCAACGCCACGCAGAACAGGAAACCGCCATAGGACGCCACGCCGGTGGCCAGCGCGGCGAGTCCCGGTGCGACCCCGCGGATCTTGAGGACGCCGAGGTTGACGAGCGGGTCGCGCACCCGGCGTTCCACGACCACGAACAGCACCGCCAGCAGCGCGCCCGCCACGAGCGAGCCGAACGTCCACACGGGCCAGCCGGTTTCGTGCCCGAGGACCAGCGGCAGCACGACGAGCAC
The DNA here is from genome assembly GCF_002155975.1 of Amycolatopsis kentuckyensis. Classification (GTDB taxonomy): domain Bacteria; phylum Actinomycetota; class Actinomycetes; order Mycobacteriales; family Pseudonocardiaceae; genus Amycolatopsis; species Amycolatopsis kentuckyensis. Next base: position 15,405 of record NZ_MUMI01000189.1, on the reverse strand, counting down.
CACCGCGGGCACGGCGAGCGCGAGGCCGGCGAGGTCGAGCCGTCGGCCGGCTTTCACCGCACCACCGGGCACCAGACGCAGGGCGAGCGCGGCCACGAGCACGCCGATCGGCACGTTCACCAGGAAGATGGGCCGCCAGCCCGCGCCGAAGAGGTCCGCGCCGACGAGCACGCCGCCGAGCACCTGGCCGGACACGAACGCGACCGAGATGACCGCGGTGTACGCGCTGAGCGCCTTGGCTCGCGCGGGGCCGCTGAACTGGGCCTGGATGACGCTGATGACCTGCGGCATCATCAGCGCCGCGCCGGCGCCCTGGGCGATCCGCGCGACGATCAGCGTCACCGGGTCCGGCGCGAACCCGCAGAGCAGCGAGCAGACGGTGAAGGCGGCGACGCCGGTGACGAACAGCCGTCGCCGTCCGAACAGCTCGCCGAGGCGGGCACCGGTGATCAGCAGCATCGCGTAGCCCACGGTGTAGCCGGAGACGACGAGCTGCAGCGCGGCGCCGGACGCGTTCAGGTCGGTGCGGATGTCGGTCATGGCGACGTTCACGACGGTGACGTCGAGCAGTGCCATGAACTGGCCGAGCAGCAGGACGGCCAGCATGAACCACGGCCGCGCGGCCCGGTCCGGGATGGCCGGGGCAGAAGTGGTCAGTGTCATGCCGCTGACCTTGGGGTTCTTCGGGTGCGGGCGGAGAGAGCCTGGTGGTGCTGGTACTGGCAGCACCTGCTTCTCCGGAAATTGTCGTACCCCTCCGGCACCATGCCGGTATGACGTCGACGCAGGTCCACACCAGCCGCCGGGAGGAACTCGGCCAGTTCCTCAAGGCGTGCCGCGCGCGGATCGGCCCGGAGGAGGTCGGGCTGCCGCCCGGCGTGCGCCGCCGCACGAGCGGGTTGCGGCGGGAGGAGGTCGCGCTGCTCGCCGGCGTCGGCGTCACCTGGTACACGTGGCTCGAGCAGGGGCGGCCGATCAACGCGAGCTCGCAGGTGCTCGACGCGGTGGCGCGCACGCTGCGGATGGACCACCCGGAGCGGGAGCACCTGTACCGGCTGGCGGAGCTGACGCCGTCGCGGCTGCCGTCGTCGGTCGAAGTGGTGCCGGACGCGGTGCGCGAGGTGCTGCGCGCCCTCGATCCGCTGCCGGCCACGGTGATCAACGGCCGGTTCGACATCCTCGAGTCGAACGCGGCGCAGGAGGAGCTGTTCTGGGAGTGGCACAGCCTGCCGTGCCTGCACAAGAACCTGCTGTGGTGCTGCGTGACCGAGCCGAACGCGCGGCGGATGCTGCTGAACTACGACGAGGAGGTCCCGCACATGGTCGCGCGGATGCGCGCCGAGTACGGCAGGCACGTCGGTGACCCGTCGTGGGACGAGGACATCCGGCGGCTGTCGGAGCTCAGCCCCGAGTTCGCCGAGTTGTGGGCGCGGCACGAGGTGGCGGAACCGCGGCCGCGGTTGCGGGCGTTCCAGCACCCGCGGGCGGGCCTGATGCACCTCCGCCTGACCGAGCTGGCGGTGTCGGAGGCGCCGGGCCTGCGGATCCAGGTGTCCACTCCGGACGACGCGTCGACGTGGGCGTTGCTGCCCCTGACCCGGAGGTCGTCATGACGGCACTGGAGCTGAGCGATCGGGGGCTGACGTCGGTGCCGTCGCTGCCCGACGGCGTCACCCGGCTCGATCTGTACAAGAACGCGATCTCGGAGGTGCCGGGCTCGCTGTGGTCGCTGACCGGGCTGCGCGTGCTGAACCTCGCGGCGAACCGGATTTCCGCGCTGCCGCCGGGTATCTCGGCGCTGACGTCGCTGCACACGCTCGACCTGGCGCACAACCGGTTCGACTCGTTGCCGGACGAGCTGGGCGAGCTGGCCGGGCTCACCGAGTACCTGTACGTCAGCGACAACCGGCTGACGAAGTTCCCGGATGCCTGGTGCCGGCTGGGGAAGCTGCGCTACCTGGGGTGCACGGACAACCGGCTCACTTCACTGCCGTCGGACCTCTCGGGGTTCGCGGCGCTGCGCGAACTCCGGCTGTACCGCAACGAACTGACCGCGCTGCCCGAGTCGATCGGCGCACTGGGTGCGTTGCGGGAGCTGCATCTGCGCGGCAACCGGCTCACTTCACTGCCGTCGTCGATCGGCTCGCTGAGTGAACTGCGCCAGCTGGACCTGCGGGAGAACGCGTTGACGACGTTGCCGGCGTCATTGGCTCAGCTGTCCAAATTGGACAAGCTGGATCTGCGGTGGAACAAGCAGCTGCGGGAGCCGGCGTGGCTGCGCGACTTCGAGGAGGCGGGGTGCATGGTCCTTCGCTGACAACTCAACAGAGAACGGTCGGACGCGGGCCGTAGGTGGCCGTGTGCGACGTCCGCCGGAGCTCGGTGCCGCTCGCGAGGTCGTAGAGCACGCGCGTGTCGGTGACGCTGAAGCCGGACGAACCGATCGACGGCTGGCACGCGCCCGCCCCACCGGAGCCGAACTGGATGGGCGGCGGGTCGCCAGGGGTCTGCGCGCCGGTCTGGCCCTCGACGCGGAAGTGCCGGGTGCCCCAGATCCGGACGGTCACCGAGCCGCCGGAGACGGTGGCCTGGATGGCGATGCCCGTCGCGGCGTCGTTGGCCAGCTTGAGCTCGACCGGGCTGCCGTCGGCGTTGACGGCCTTGGCGTCGCGCCCGACGGGGTAGCGGTCGAGGTAGTGGTCGTGCTCCAGGTGCCCGGCGTCGGCCAGGCCGGCGAGGTAGGCGGCGTTGTACAAAGTGGACGCCAGCTGGGAGACGCCGCCGCCGACCACGTCGGCGCCGGTGCCGTCTTCGTCGACCGGAGCGGGCACGTAACCGGCGTCCGCGGTGCGCGGGCCGGAGCGGCCGCCGAGGCTGAACGTCTCGCCGGGCTTGACGATCGTGCCGGACACGCGCGCGGCGAGCGTCCGGTTGTTCGTCTCGGCCGGGCCGGTCAGGCCACCGGTGGTGAACTCGCCGATGACCTCCTTGATGCCGAGCGCGCTGGCGGCGTCGGTGGTCACGCTGGGTGTCGACGCGCTGTAGACGACGGGGAGGTCCCGCCCGTCAGTCTTCTTGAGCACGTCGATCAGGGGGAGGAAGGTCTTCTCCCAGTCCACCTTGCGGGCGTCCTCGGAGGGCTCGACCGTCGGCTGGTCGCCGGTGAAGACGATCTGCGCGTCCTTGCCGTCGGTCTCGGTGCCGGCGAGCGGGTCCTTGAGGGCGGCCTGCAGCTTGCCCTGATCGATGCGGACCTCGACGGCCCCGCCTTCGACCGCGGCGAACTGGAACGAAGACGCGATGGTGGCGGGCTTCAGCGGAACGTCCTTGCCTTCACCGTGCACGACGACCGGCTTCGCCACGGCGGGAACGACGATCTGCTGGCAGGTGGCCTGCACCCCGGCGGCGGTCGCCCGCACGGGCGTGATCGCCATGGCCAGCTTGACCCCGCCGCGGTCGAGCCAGTGGTCGGTGACGGTGCGCACGGCGCCGGCGAGGTCGGTGAGCTGCTGGCCCTGCCGCGGCAGGACGGGGTAGGCGGTGACCCCGCCGTCGCTGCCGGCGATGGGCGTGAACCCGACCGAGCCTTCGGTGGCGGGGTGGTTCAGCTTGCCCTCGGCCAGCTCGCGCACGGCCTCGGCGATCCGGTTCTGGTCGGTGCGCGTGGCGACCCCGACCTCGCGGCTGGTGAAGAAGGACATGATCCGCGTGATCGGACTGAGCGGCTGGTGCCCGGCGAGCCCGAGCGTGTTCGGCCAGTCGAGCCCGAGCCCGGACCGCGAGGGCACGAGTTCGCCCTGCACATCCCCGCCGTGGACGACGACGGGCCGGATCAGCCGGGGCTCGAGCTCCTTCCGCAGCTTGGCTTCGGCCTCGGCATGGCTGAGCCCGCCGACATCGATGCCGGCCACGGTCACCCCACGCGGCACATCCCCGGCGCTGACGGCGAGATCGATGGCGTAGAGGATGACGAAGAGGCCGAGCGCGAGCCCGATGGTCATCATGGTCCGGGCCACGCCCTTGCGCAGCTTCCGGGCAGGAGTTTCCGAAGCCGGCGGTGGCGCGGGGTTCTCGAGCAGCTCGCCGAGCAGATCATCGGAGAAGAGATCGGTACCGGCCTGGTCAAGAGCCGGCGCGGCGACAACGGGCGGCCAAGCGGGAACAACATCGCTCGCGGACGCGGCCACCTCAGGCGATTCAGCGGCAGCGGCCGGCGAATCGGCGGCCGTGGGCCAACCGGGCGCCGCAGCACCGCTCGACTCGGCCACCACCGGCGCCTCCGGCCCAGCGCTCGCGGACGCAACGAGCACCGCAGGCCCCTCGACCACAACAGCGCTACTCGGCTCGGCAGCCGCCCCGGCCAGGACCTCACCGACCGCAGCGCTGGCCGGCTCGGCGGGCAGTTCAAGCGACCCGGCCACACCGCCGCCATCAGCCACTGCAGGCGGCTCAGCGGTTGCGGGCCGCTCGGCCGCGTCCGACGGCTCACCAGCCGCGGGCTCCGGCTCGGTGGCCGGCTCTGGGTTGGCAGCCGTGGCGGGTGCCCCCTCGGTGGCGAGCTTGCGCGCCTCCGCGCCCTCGCTTACCTCTTCGTCTGCCACGCGCCTGCCTTTCGCGGGACCCGACCTACAGGTAGAGCCCCGTCCCGTGCTCGGTGCGCTCGGTCGCCACCGCGTGGATGTCGCGTTCGCGCATCACCAGGTGCCCCTCGCCCTGGATCTCGACCTCGAGCTGGTCCTCCGGGTTGAAGAGCACGCGGTCGCCGGTCTTGACGTTGCGCACACTGTTGCCCACGCCCAGTACATCACCCCACGCCAATCGCCGCGCGACCTGCGCCGTTGCGGGGATCACGATGCCGCCGCTGCTGCGGCGCTCCCCCTCTTCCGGCGACAGCCGCACGAGTACCCGGTCGTGCAGCATCTGGATTTCGAGTTTCGGCCCGTCAGACACGGCCTGCATGTTACCCGCCGGTCCGGGGTTCACCGGCCATGACCAGGCTCAGTTCACTGCCCCCGCCGTCCTCGATGCGGACCGGGACGCCCCAGTCCTGGCGGGTGATGCGGCACGCCGGGTGCTCGCCGCCGTCGTCGCAGCTCGCGGCCTGCGCCACGACCTGCAGGACGCCCTCCGTGACGCCCGGGGCCAGGCGGATCTTGCGGTTCAAGTCCGTCCCCGTCCCGCCGCCGTCGGCCAGCAGGGACGGCGGGGACGCGCTGATCTCGAGCCGCGTCGACGGGCCGAAGCGGTCGTCCAGCTTCTCGCCGGGCGGGGCCGTGAACACCACCGAAAAGTCGATCTCGCCCGGGGCGAGCACCGTCGGCGGGCGGCGGACCGCGTGCGCGTCGCCGGTGACCTGGGTCGGCTCGGACGCCGGCAGCGGGCCGAGCCGGTTGCCCGCGGACTCGACGACCAGCAGCTCGCCGTCGTGCAGCAGCAGGCCCTGGGGCTCGGCGAGCCCGGTGGCGATCGTGGTCACCTGGCGGGTGAAGACGTCGAAGCGGCGGACCGCGCCGTTGTACGTGTCGGCGATCGCGATCTTGTCGCCGGGCAGCGCGGCCAAGCCCAGCGGGTGCTGGAGCAGCGCCTCGTCGGCCGGGCCGTCGGTGTGGCCGAAGGAAAACAGGTCGACGCCGATCGCCGTCTGCACCGTGAACGACTCGCCGTCGGGCTCGATCCAGCGCAGCGCCGACGTCTCCGCGTCGACGAGCCACAGCTTGTCGCCGTCCACGGCCAAACCGGACGTCTGCGCGAAGAACGCTTCGCTGACGTCGCCGTCGCGAAGGCCTTCGACGGTCGTCCCGGCGAAGCGGCGGATCGTGCCGCCGACCGGGTCGAACACGCTCAGCGTGTGGTTGCCCGCCATGGCGACGACCACCCCGCCGGCCGGACCCCACCAGGCGACGTCCCACGGGCTCGTGAGGTCGACCGCGACGGCTTTGCCCGAGTCGGCCCCGCTGCGCCACTGGGCGCCGGTGCCGGCGACCGTCGTCACCTCGCCGGTGATCAGGTCGAGGCCGCGCAGCCGGTGCCCGGCCGTGTCGGCGACGACCGCGTGGTAGCCGACGCGCTCGGCGATGTCGTACGGCAGCAGCGCGATGCCCGACGGCTCGGTGAAGGTCGCGATGTCGAACGGGCCGTCCTGGCCCCCGCGGGCCCCGCTGCCGAAGCGGCGGATGACGGTCTCACCGTCCGAAGCGAACTCGACGATCGCGTGGTGCCCGGTGTCGGCGACCAGGATGCGCCCCTCGGCGGTGGCGACGGCCTTGCTCGGGAACCGCAGCTCGCCGGGCTGCTCCTCGACCGGCACGTACGGGCTGCCGCCGCGCCGCAGCGTCCCCTTCTCTTCATGCTTCGTCACGAGGTCCGCGATGACGCGGCGAAGCGCCTCTTCGTGCCCTTCGCCCGCGGCGACGTGCACGACGTACCCCTCGGGGTCGACGACGACCAGCGTCGGCCACGCGCGGACGGCGTACTGCGACCACAGTTCCATCTCGGGGTCGTTGACCACCGGGTGGTGCACCTCGTACCGGCGGACCGCGGCCTCGATCGAGGCGCGCTCGCCCTCGTGCAGGAACTTCGGCGAGTGGACACCGATGGTGACCAGCACATCCGCGAACTCGGCCTCCAGCGGGCGCAACTCGTCCAGCACGTGGAGGCAGTTGATGCAGCCGCTGGTCCAGAAGTCCAGCAGCACGACGCGGCCGCGCAGCTCGGCGAGGGTGATCGGGCGGCCGCCGGTGTTCAGCCAGATGTCGCCGCGCAGCTCGGGGGCACGCACGCGGCTCTGCGGTCGTGGAGAAGTCACGGCATGAGTGAACTACACGCGCTCACGCTCTGTTCCGCGGTCCGCCCCGATGAGAGAACAAACTCACCCGGCCGTGGGTCCCCAGGCTGGCGCGAAAAAGGACGCGCGGGGCGGTGAGCCGCCGCTTAGGCTCGGGCCATGACCCCCGTCCAGCCGGCCGGCGCCCTCACTCCGGAGGAGGCGCGGCACCTGCAGGAGAACCTCCGGGAACCCGTGCGTCCCGGGCTGAGCGAAACCGAGCTCGACGACGTCGAGCGCCGGTTCGGCTTCCGCTTCGCCGCCGACCACCGGACGTTCCTGTCCGCCGGCGTCCCGATCGGCGACCGCTGGCCCGACTGGCGCTGCGGCAACGCCGAGCAGCTGCGCAAACGTTTGGCCTGGCCGGTCGACGGCGTGCTGTACGACGTCGAGCACAACGGTTTCTGGCTGCCGGACTGGGGCACGCGCCCGGTCGGCCCGGAGGACGCGGTCCGCGAGGCCCGCCGGCGCCTGGCCGACGTGCCGCAGCTGGTGCCGGTGTGCGGGCACCGATACCTGCCCGGCCTGCCGGGCACGGTGGGTTACCCGGTGCTGTCGGTGTACCAGACAGACATCATCGTCTACGGCTCCGACCTGCGCGATTACCTGCACCGCGAGTTCGCGACGGGCGGCATCAGCACGGCCCCACCGGACGGCCCCAGGTACATACCCTTCTGGTCCCGCTTCATCGACTAGCTTCGGCGGCCCGCTTCAGCCGGGCCAGGGTGGCGGCGATGTTGGCGGTGTTGGCCTGTTCCCGGTCCCAGACCCCGGTGACGGTCGAGGTGGCGACCTTGAACCACGCCGGCCGCCGCTCCCACATGCTTTCGACGACGACACAGCCGTTCCGCGCGGGTTCGAAGTCGTACTGCCAGCGCGCAACAGGCAGCCCGGCGACCGAGGTGACCTCGAAGCCGAAGCGCCGCCCGGGCTCGGCATCGGTGATGGTGGAGAGGGTGCTCCACCGCCGGAAGCCACGCTGGTTGCGGCCGCGGAACTTCGCCCCCACGGCCGGCCGCGAGACACCACCGACCCACCGGTGCCCGGCGTACTCCTCGGCGAGGCCCGCCAGCTGCCCGGGGTCGCTGACCAGGGAGTACACGGCTTCGGGAGCCGCATCGATCTCGATCCGGCCGGTTGCGGTCGGTGCGTTCAAGAGGACCTCCACACTGAGGGGACATACCGAGGGTATGCCAGAGACCGGCGGTGCGGAACCTGCCTGTGGATGCCGGACGCCCTCGGGAGGGCGGGGGCTGATTCGGGGAGTTCTGGACGGCCGCCGCTCAGTTCTCCCGGCGCAACATCCGGCTCACGCCCGCCGCCACCGTCGTGGCCAGGATCCAGCCGGACGCCGTGAAGCCCGCCGCCACCCAGTTGTCCGGGCCGTGCATGTACCACCTCGACTTGTTGCCGAAGTCGACGATCGGGACCAGCAGGTCCGCCGTGTAGATCACCGGGTTCCACTGCAGGCCCGTGTCCTGCTGGTTCACCACGCAGCGCGGGCCGCTCGCCACGTAGCGGCCGGACTTGTCGTGGATGCAGTCGTCGGAACCCAAGCCGAACCACAGGCTGCCCAGGACCAGCAGAGTCAGGAGCCAGCCGAGCGCTCGGACCGGGCGGTAGCCGTAGCCGACCATCGAACGCTGGAGCCAACTCCACAGCCGCACGCCGGGGCCGAAGAACTTGAAGCCGCCCGCCAACGCCTCGTAGCGGAACTGCTGCTTGCGCAACGCCACCGTCGAGGCGTGCTCTTCGTTTCCCGCCGCGCGCAGCATGTGGGCGAGCTGGTCGTACGGGCCCGGGCGGTAGCCGCGCATCGCACTGCGCAGGAGCTCGATGCGCTCGTCCAGGGCCTTGTCGTCGTCGAGGGGGATTCCCTTCTTCAACGCGTCGTAGCGGAAGTCCTCCAGCTCGATGCCGTCGGACGCCGCCCAGAACTGGTTGTTGTCGCTCAGCGTTCCGCAGTGGGCCCGCCTCAGCACGATCCGGCCCGCCGGGGGGCTGCTCGGGGTGAGGATGAACTCGTCCGAGGCGACGTCGCCCGCGTCCAGGGCCACGTCGAACGGCGGCAGCGAGCCGAGCTGGGAACCGCGCAGGTCCACGCGCCGGGCGACCTGGGCGCCGTCGAGGTTGACGCCGCCTTCGGCCACGAACGGGCGGCCGTTGTTGTCCCGGAGCGTCAGGTCGCGGCCGACCCGGCCGGTGCGGACGTCGAGCGAATAGCTGCTGGTTGCGCGGCGGCCCGGGTCGGTCAGCCGGGTGCCCGCCAGGTTGATGCTGCCGCCGACGTCCACACCCTGCAGGCGCAGCGTGCCGTGGATCGTGGCGTCGGTGAGCTGGAAGTTGCCCGCGATCTTCGACCGGCGGGCGGAGAACACGTCCCGGCCGGGGTGGCGGAACATCGAGTTCCAGGCCAGGAAGTTGCCGCCGACGGTGACGTCGGCCAGGCGCAGCTGCCCGGTCGGCACGCGCAGGCTCGTCGCCTCGATGTCGCCGCCGATCTCGGTGCCGTCCAGGTGGAGCGCGCGGTCGTAGTACGGCACCGTCTTGCCGCGCTCGACGCGGATCTCGGCGCCGGCCAGCCGCAGCGAGCCGCCGATCCGGGCGTTGACCATGCGCAGCGTGCCCAGCGCCTGCAGGCCGTCCGACAGCTCGACGTTGCCGTCGACGCGCATCCGGTCGGCCACCAGCGCCGGCCGCGGGTCGATGTACGGGTCGTTGGACTTCCACGCGTCGACGGCGATCGGGCCGTGCTGGGACACCGTCAGCTTGGCTTCGCGCAGCGAGATGTCGCTGTCCACGGTGGCGCTCGGCAGGTACATGATCCCGGTGGCGGAGAAGCGTTTCCGCTGGCTGGCCGGCCCGTAGTTGTCGACTTCGCACAGCAGGCTGCCGCCGATGTGGAGGCCGTTGCCGTTGAGCGCGAAGCCGTCCGGGTTGTTCAGCGTGGCGCCCGAGAAGTTGACGTTACCGCCGGTCCGCACGCCGGGGAGCCGGACTTCGCCGTTCGCGACCATCCGGTAGGCCAGCAACGCGCCGGTCAGCACCAGCCGGTCGGCCTGGATCGCCTTGCCGTGCGGGTGCGAAATCACGGTGCGGGTGAGCACCATCGAGCCTTCGATCACCGCGTCGGTCAGGTTGACCGCGGCGTTCGGCATGCCGCGCTCGCGGTCGTCGCCGCGCTGGACGGTCGTCTCTTCGATCTCCCGCCGGTCGCCGTCGACCTGTACGACGCTGCGGATCAGCCGGACGTCGTTGCGGCTGCGCATGTTGCGGGCCTTGAGCCCGGGCAGCCAGCACTTCCGGAACACCAGCCCGAGCAGGTTCGCCTCGCGCACGTCCGGCGGCTGCTCGAACCGGCACCGCTCGAACCGGAACAGGTACTTCAGGTCCGCGGCCCGCAGGTCCAGCGTCCCGGTGATGTAGGCGTCCTCGACGTAGACGATCGGGGCGTTGGTGGCCTGCCGCCGCCAGCGCATGAGGCCCGCGTTGCCGGGTTTCAGCAGCTCGGAGGCCTTGACCTCGTAGCGGCGGTCCGGGATGCCGGCGAACGGGTCGAGAGGGGGCAGCGCGCTTTCGGTCGTCAAAGCTCCCGCCCCCTCCCTCACCCGCTTTCAAACTAGCGAACCCGAACGGGTTTCGTCAGGCGTTCGGGTTGAGCACCCGGGCCAGGAACTCCTTGGTCCGGTCCTCGCGCGGGCTCCCGATCACCCGCTCGGGCGGCCCCTCCTCGACGACGACGCCGCCGTCCATGAACAGCACCTTGTCCGCCACCTCGCGCGCGAACTGCATCTCGTGCGTGACGACGACCATGGTCATGCCGTCCTTGGCCAGCTGCTTCATCACGCCGAGGACGTCGCCGACCAGCTCCGGGTCCAGCGCCGACGTCGGCTCGTCGAACAGCATCAGCTTCGGCTTCATCGCCAGCGCCCGCGCGATCGCGACGCGCTGCTGCTGCCCGCCGGACAGCTGCGCCGGGTAGTTCTGCGCCTTGTCCGCGAGCCCGACGCGCTCCAGCAGCTCGAGCGCACGCTGCCGGACCTTGGCCTTCGGCTCGCGCCGGACCTGGACCGGCGCCTCCATGACGTTCTCGAGCGCCGTCATGTGCGGGAAGAGGTTGAAGCGCTGGAACACCATGCCGATGTCCTTGCGCTGGAACGCCACTTCCTTTTCGCGCAGCTCGTGCAGCTTGTCGCCGCGCTGTTTGTAGCCGACGAGCACACCGTCGACGTAGAGCCGGCCGGCGTCGATCTTCTCGAGGTGGTTGATGCAGCGCAGGAGCGTCGACTTGCCCGAGCCGGACGGCCCGATCAGGCAGAGCACCTCCCGCTGGTTCACCTCGAGGTTGATGCCCTTGAGGACGTCGACACTGCCGAAGCTCTTCCAGATCCGCTGCGCGGACACCACGGGTGCCGGCCCGGTGGCTTCGGTGACCTCGGTGGTCATGTGACGTTCCCTCCACCCCGGCTGAACATCCTCGCCGCCCAGCCCTGCCGCTGGACCACGTCCCGCGAGGTCCCGCGCGCGAAGCGCTTTTCGATCTGGATCTGGACCAGCGTCAGCACGGACGTCAGGAACAGGTACCAGAGCGCCGCGACGATGAGCAGCGGCACGGTCTTGTAGTTCTGCGAGTAGATGGTCTGCGCCGCGACCACCAGCTCGAAGTACCCGATGACCACGACCAGCGACGTGGTCTTCAGCATCGAGATGGTCTCGTTGCCGGTCGGCGGGATGATCACCCGCATCGCCTGCGGCAGGATGATCCGCCGCAGGGTCTTCGTCTGGCTCATGCCGAGCGCACTCGCCGCCTCGCGCTGACCGGAGTCGACCGACTGGATCCCGCTGCGCACGATCTCCGCCATGTAGGCGGCTTCGTTGAGACCCAGGCCGAGCAGCGACGCGGTGAACTGCGTGATCAGCTGGTTGGTGTCCCAGCTGACGAACTCGGGCCCGAACGGCACGCCGAGGCCGAGCCGCGGGTAGGCCAGCGCCAGGAAGTTCCAGAACAGCAGCTGCGTGATCAGCGGCGTACCGCGGAACAGCCAGATGTAGATCGACGCCGCCCCCTTCGTGAGGGGGTTGGGCGACAGGCGCATCACAGCGAGCAGGATGCCGCCGACGATCCCGATCAGCATCGAGATCACCGTGAGGATCAGCGTGTTCTGCAGGCCGCGCAGGATCCGGTCGTCGAAGAGGTAGTCCCCGACGACCGGCCACTGCAGGGCGCTGTTCGTGGCCACGCTGCGGATCATGATGAAGGCGAGGAAGAGGATGACCACCCCGGCCGCCCAGCGCCCGTAGTGGCGCACCGGGACGGCCTTGATGGGCTCGGCTTCGGTCGGCGCCTCGTCTTCGGGAGGCGCTTCGGAGGAACTCACGAACTACGTCCTATCTCAGGAAGCCGGGTTGATCTCCGACTTGGTGACCGCGCCGGCGGCGTTGAGACCCCACTTGTCCAGGATCTTCTTGTACGCGCCGCTGTCGATCAGCTTCTGGATCGCACCCTGGACGGCCTTGCCGAAGTCACCGCTGTTCTTCGGCAGCACGATGCCGTACGGCGCCGTGTCGTACGGGGCGCCGACCGACTCGAGCTGGCCGTTGGTCTGCTTCACCGCGTAGTCGATGACCGGCGAGTCGGCCAGCTCGCCCTGCACGCGCTTGGCGGTGAGGGCCAGGTTGACGTCGGTCTGGGCCTGCAGCTGCGTGACCTCGATGGCCGGCTTGCCGGCACCGGTGCAGGCGGCGTTCTTCTTGTCGAGGTCCTCGACCTGCGTGGTGCCCTTCTGGACGGCGACCTTCTTGCCGCACAGGTCGTCGGCCTTGAGGCCGTCCGGGTTGCCCTTCAGCACGGCCAGCGAGGTACCCGCGCTGTAGTAGGAGATCATGTCGACCGACTGCAGCCGCTCGGCGTTGATGCTGAACGACGACATCGCCAGCTCGTACTTCTTGGCGCCGACGCCGGGGATGATGCCGTCGAACGAAGCGTTCTGGAATTCCATCTGCACGCCGAGCACCTGGCCGATGGCGGTGCCGAGGTCGACGTCGAAGCCGGCCGGCTTGCCGTTGTCGACGAACTCGTTCGGCGGGTAGCTCTGGTCCTGGCCGACCACGATCTTGCCGTCGGACTTCACGTCGGCGGGCACCATGGCGGCCAGCGCGTCGTCCTTGGCGACCGTGTCACCCGATCCGGTGCCCGCAGCAGGAGCGGAGCTGCTGGTGCCCACGTTGCCCGCGCCGCTCCCTCCCGCGCCGCACGCCACGGTCAAGCCGACCAGGGCGAACGCAGGCAGCAGGGCGATCGCCTTGAGCTGGGTTCCTCGGGCCACGTCGTCACTCCTCGTAGTTCTCAGGTTCTGAGAGCACGCATATTGCCACTCATCCATACCAAAGCACAGCACCGTGAAGTTACGGCGATGTTTAGAGCGACGCGCGAGTGTCGCGTCCGGCCCACGCGGTGCGTAAGGATGTCGACCATGAACGCCACCCCGCCGCGGCTGCCCCCGTCCGGTCGACGTGCGAGGAAGGCGGCGACCAGCCGGATCACCCGTCCGGGCGACCGGTTCGAGGGCTACCTCTCGCCGGAACGGCCGCACGCCGGCGCCTACGACGAGATGTTCGCCGCCGACGGCACGGTCCGCGGCCCGTACCGGGCGCTGTACGAATCCATCGCGGCCCTCGACGCGCACGACCTGCAGTCCCGTTCCCAGGCCCTGGACCGGGCGATGGTCGACCAGGGCATCACGTTCTCGCTGTCCGGACAGGAGCGGCCGTTCCCGCTCGACCTGGTGCCGCGGGTGATCCAGGCCGCCGAGTGGACGAAGCTCGAGCGCGGCGTCGCCCAGCGGGTCCGAGCGCTCGAGGCGTTCCTCGCCGACGTCTACGGCGACCGGCAGATCCTGCGCGACGGCGTGCTGCCGCGGCGGCTGATCACCTCGTGCGAGCACTTCCACCGGGAGGCGTTCGGCATCACTCCGCCGAACGGCGTGCGCATCCACGTGTCCGGTGTGGACCTCGTCCGTGACGAAGAGGGCACGTTCCGCGTGCTGGAGGACAACCTCCGCAACCCGTCCGGGGTGTCGTACGTGATGGAGAACCGGCGCACGATGGCCCGAGTCTTCCCTGATCTGTTCGCCCAGCACCGCGTGCGACCGGTCGGCGACTACGCGTCGCACCTGCTCCGGGCGTTGCGCGCGGCGGCCGCGGCGAACGTCGCCGACCCGACGGTCGTCGTGCTCACCCCCGGCGTGCACAACTCGGCGTACTTCGAGCACTCGCTGCTGGCCCGGCTGATGGGCGTCGAGCTGGTCGAAGGCCGCGACATGTTCTGCCGCGACAACGTCGTCTACCTGCGGACCACCGAGGGCGAACGCCAGGTCGACGTCGTCTACCGGCGGATCGACGACGAGTTCCTCGATCCGGTGCACTACCGGCCGGACTCGGTGCTCGGCGTGGCCGGCATCCAGAACGCGGCCCGCGCGGGCAACGTCGTCGTCGCGAACGCGATCGGCAACGGCGTCGGTGACGACAAGCTCGTCTACACCTACGTGCCGGAGATGGTGAAGTACTACCTGAACGAGAAGCCGCTGCTGCCCAATGTGGACACCTTCCGCTGCTGGCTGCCGGACGAGTTCGACCACGTCATGGCGCACCTGGACGAGCTGGTCGTGAAGCCGGTCGAGGGCTCCGGTGGCTACGGGATCGTGTTCGGCCCGGAGGCGACGAAGAAGGAGCTGGACACGCTGCGGCGCAAGGTGCGCGCCCACCGCCGCGGCTGGATCGCGCAGCCGGTGGTCCAGCTCTCGACCGTGCCGGCCAAGGTGGACGACCGGCTCGCGCCGCGGCACGTCGACCTGCGGCCGTTCGCCGTCAACGACGGCAAGGAGATCTTCGTGCTGCCCGGCGGCCTGACCCGGGTGGCGCTGCCGGAGGGCAGCCTGGTCGTCAACTCCTCGCAGGGCGGTGGCTCGAAGGACACCTGGGTGCTGACGTCCCGGGCGTCGACCGCCGAGCGCGAGCTGGCGCAGCCCGCGCTCGGCGCCATGTCCACTGTGGATGGATTGGCGGCGGAGCAGGGGCCCGAGCTGACGACGTCCCAGCAGCAGCAACAGCAACAGCAGAGCTAGGGAGGTTCGCATGCTCGCACGCAACGCGGAGTCGCTGTACTGGATCGGCCGGTACGTCGAACGCGCCGACGACACCTCCCGGATCCTCAACGTCTCGGTCCACCAGCTGCTGGAGGACGCGACCGTCGACCCGGACCACGCGAGCCGCCAGCTCCTGGTCGTCCTGGGCATCGACCCGGCGGGCGCGGAGGACCTCGACGTGTGGAAGCTGACCGAGCTGGTGGCGTACGGGAAGGACAACCCCGCGTCGATCGTCGGCTCGATCAACTCCGCGCGCGAAAACACGCGCGGCGCCCGCGAAGTCGTCTCGACCGAACTGTGGGAATGCCTGAACTCGACGTGGAACGCGGTGCCCGACCGGCAGCGCTACGCCCGGCGCGCCGGGCCGCACGCGTTCCTGTCCTTCGTGGAAGAACGCGCGGCGATGTTCGCCGGGCTCGCCGACTCGACGATGAGCCG
>NZ_MUMI01000188.1 GCF_002155975.1 Amycolatopsis kentuckyensis | reverse complement strand
ACCTACGACGCCGCGGGCAGTGTCGACGGCGTCGCCGACACCTGGGACCAGCCCGTCGCCGGCAACTTCAACCAGCTGCGCAAGCTGAAGAAGCTGCACCCGGGCCTCAAGGTGATCTGGTCGTTCGGCGGCTGGACCTACTCGGGCGGCTTCGGCCAGGCTTCGCAGAACGCGGCCGCGTTCGCGCAGTCCTGCTACAACCTGCTCAAGGACCCGCGCTGGGCGGACATCTGGGACGGCATCGACATCGACTGGGAGTACCCCAACGCGTGCGGCCTCTCCTGTGACACCAGCGGTGCCGCGGCCTACAAGAACCTGATGGGCGCGCTGCGGGCGAAGTTCGGCTCGTCGTTCCTGATCACGTCGGCCATCACGGCGGACGGCAGCAGCGGCGGCAAGCTCGACGTCGCCGACTACGGCGGCGCCGCGCAGTACGTCGACTGGTACAACGTGATGACCTACGACTACTTCGGTGCCTGGGCCGCGCAGGGCCCGACGGCCCCGCACTCGCCGCTGACGAACTTCACCGGCATCCCGACGCCGGGCTTCTACTCCGACGCGGCGATCCAGAAGCTGAAGAGCAAGGGCGTCCCGTCGAGCAAGCTGTTGCTGGGCATCGGGTTCTACGGCCGCGGCTGGACCGGCGTCACGCAGAGCACGCCGGGTGGCACCGCGACCGGCCCCGCGCCGGGCACGTACGAGCAGGGCATCGAGGACTACAAGGTCCTCAAGAACACCTGCCCGTCGACCGGCACCTTCGCCGGCACCGCGTACGCCAAGTGCGGCAGCAACTGGTGGAGCTACGACACCCCGGCGACCATCGGCGGGAAGATGTCCTACGCCAAGCAGCAGGGTCTCGGCGGCGCCTTCTTCTGGGAGCTGACCGGCGACACCACGGGCGGCGAGCTCATCACCGCGATGAAGAACGGCCTGTCATGAGGCGCCGGTGGTTGCCCGCACTCGGGCTGGCGGCCGCGGCCGCCACGATCGGCGCGATGTTCGTGATCGCTCCCGCCAACGCGGCGGGCGGCGTGTCCGCGACCTTCTCGAAGGGCTCTGACTGGGGCACCGGGTACGAGGGCAAGTACACGATCGCCAACGGCTCGGGCTCGACGCTGCCCACCTGGACGGTCGAGTTCGACCTGCCGAGCGGCGCGAAGATCTCGTCGCTGTGGGACGGCAGCTACACGGCGTCCGGCCAGCACGTCACCGTCAAGAACACGTGGAACGGCAACGTCGCCAACGGCGGTAGTGCCAGCTTCGGCTTCAACGTGGCGTACTCGGGTTCGTACGTCGCGCCGTCGAACTGCAAGCTGAACGGGGGATCGTGTGCCGCCGGGGGCACACCCCCCACGACCACGACGCCTCCTACGACGACGACCCCGCCGACGACGACCACACCGCCCCCGCCGGGTGGCCGCGGCGCGCCGTACCTGTACATGGGCTGGGGCAGCCCGCCGAACCCGCAGACGGTGATGAACGCGACCGGGATCAAGTGGTTCACCATGGCGTTCATCAACGCCAGCGGTGGCTGCAACCCGGCGTGGGACAGCAGCCGTCCGCTTTCCGGCAGCGCCGACGCCACCGCGATCGCGCAGATCAAGGCGGCGGGCGGCCAGATCGTTCCGTCGTTCGGCGGCTGGAGCGGGAACAAGCTCGGCCCGAACTGCTCGACGCCGGCCGCGCTGGCCGGCGCCTACCAGCAGGTGATCAACGCGTACGGGCTGAAGGCGATCGACATCGACATCGAGAACTCCGACGAGTTCGAGAACGAGGCCGTGCAGGACCGCATCCTGAACGCGCTGAAGATCGTCAAGCAGAACAACCCGGGCATCCAGACGATCCTGACGTTCGGCACGTCGACGACCGGCCCCAACTACTACGGGAACCGGCTCATCGACCAGTCGAAGGCCCTGGGCGCCAACGTGGACGTGTTCACGATCATGCCGTTCGACTTCGGCGGCGGCGCGAACATGTACAACAGCACGGTGAGCGCGGCGAACGGCTTGCGCGACAAGCTGAAGTCGACGTTCGGGTGGTCCGACGCCACGGCGTACGCCCACCTCGGCATCTCGGGCATGAACGGCCTGTCCGACCAGCAGGAGCTGACGGACCTGTCGACCTGGACCCAGATCACCAACTGGGCCAAGTCGAACAAGATCGCCCGCCTGGCGTTCTGGTCGGTCAACCGCGACCGCGGCTGCCCCGGCGGCGGCGTCCAGTCGGCGTGCAGCGGCATCGCCCAGAACGACTGGGACTTCACGAAGGTGACAGCGGGCTTCTGACGCTGTCGTGAGTGGCCTCCTTGCCGGCTCCCCGGGCCGGCAAGGAGGCCTTCGTGGGTTTCAGAGCAGCTTCACGGCGTCGCCGATGGCCTGGTCCAGGATCGACAAGCCCAGCGCAATCTCCTCTTCGGACGCCGTCAGCGGCGGTGCGATCCGGAACACCCCGCCCATCCCCGGCAGCTGCACGATGTTCATGTGCAGCCCGAGTTCGAGGCACCGCTGCGTGACCAGCGCGCCCAGCTCGTCCGAACTCCGCTTGGTTTCCCGGTCCACCACCAGCTCCACCCCGGCCAGCAGGCCACGGCCCCGGATGTCGCCGACCACCTCGTGGCCGGCGGCGAGCTCCTCCAGGCCGCGGCGCAGCACCGCGCCCAGCGAACGGGCCCGCTCGTCGAGGCGGTCGCGGGTCAGCACGTCCAGCACCGTGTTGCCGACCGCGGCCGGCAGCGGGTCCGACACGTGCGTCGTGAAGAACAGGAACCCCCGGTCGTACGCCTCCTGCTCGATGGCGGCGCTGGTCAGCACCGCGGCCAGCGGCAGTCCGGCGCCGAGCGTCTTCGACAGCGTCAGGATGTCGGGGACGACGCCGTCGCGCTCGAACGCGTACCAGTTTCCCGTGCGGCACAAGCCCGTCTGGGCCTCGTCGAGGATCAGCAGCATCCCGCGTTCGCGGCACTTCCCGGCCAGCGCGGCGAAGTAACCCGGCGGCGGCTCGATGATGCCGCCGGAACTGAGGATCGGCTCGACCAGGCACGCGGCCAAGCTGCCGACCGACTGCGCGTCGATCATCTCGAACCCGAAGTCCAGCTGACGACGCCAATCGAGCGCACCGGAGGCGTCGGTGAAGTCCGGGCGGTACGTGTTGGGCGCCGGGATGGCGAAGTTGCCGGGCGCGGCCGGGCCGTAGCCCTTGCGGCCGGCGCTGTACGTCGCGCTCGCCGCGGCCTGCGTCATGCCGTGCCAGGACCGGGCGAACGAGACGATCTCGTGCTTGCCCGTGACCAGCTTGGCCATCCGGACGGCGGCTTCGTTCGACTCGGCGCCGGTGGTCAGCAGCAACGCCTTCTCCAGCGGGGCCGGCAGCGTCTCGGCCAGCCGCCGGGCGAGGTCGACGACCGGGCGGCTCAGCATGCCGCTGAACAGGTGGTCGAGCTTGCCGACCTGCCGCTGGACGGTCTCGACGATCTCCGGGTGCGCGTGCCCGAGGATCGCGCTCATCTGGCCGGAGGTGAAGTCGAGGATCCGGCGGCCGTCCTCGGTGACGAGGAAACTGCCCTCGGCGTGGTCGATGATCTCGCGGGTGAAGGCGCCGCCGTAACGCACGAGGTGCCGGTCGACGTCACCCCAGAAGGTGTCAGCCATGGCACGACGGTAAGTCCGCGGCGAGCGACACGTCCATCTCACAATTCCGGCTTCCTTGTTCGGTTTTGCCGAACAACAATGGACGGCATGCTGAACCCGTGGCGCCTGCGGCTGCTGAGCCGGCTCGACACCCTGGGCACGGTCCGCGCGGTGGCGCAGGACGCCAACCTGAGCGCGTCGAGCGTGTCGCAGCAGCTGGCCGTGCTCGAGGCGGAAACCGGCACCCAGCTGCTGGAACGCACCGGCCGCCGGGTCCGGCTGACCCCGGCGGGCCTGATGCTGGCCCGCCGGGCCCGCGTGCTCCTCGACCACATGGACACGGTCGAGGCCGAGCTGCGCAGCCTCGGCGACGAACCGGCCGGCCTGGTCCGGCTCGGCGCGTTCCAGAGCGCGATCCACACCCTGGCCGTCCCGGCGGTGACCCGGCTGGCCCACCCGGACCTCGAGGTCCAGCTCCTGGAGCTGGAGCCGCACGAGAGCATCCCGGCCCTGCGCGGCGGCGACGCCGACGTCATCATCACCACGACGGACTTCGTCGAGCTCCC
The DNA here is from genome assembly GCF_002155975.1 of Amycolatopsis kentuckyensis. Classification (GTDB taxonomy): domain Bacteria; phylum Actinomycetota; class Actinomycetes; order Mycobacteriales; family Pseudonocardiaceae; genus Amycolatopsis; species Amycolatopsis kentuckyensis. The sequence continues at coordinate 34,356 of NZ_MUMI01000188.1, read as the reverse complement.
GCTCGGCCCGGACCTCGACATCGTCCCGCTGGCAACGGACCCGATCGTCCTGGTGACGCCCCCGGACGCCCCCCGCGGCCCGGCGGTCCTGTCGGCTTACGCGGACGCGCCGTGGGCGCTGGACATGCCGCAGTCGTACATGGCGAACCTGACGCTGCGCCTGTGCCGCGAGTCGGGCTTCGAGCCGCGGGTGGTGTGCCGCTTCAGCAACTACTTGATGACGCTGCAGCACGTCGAGGCGGGTTTGTCGATCGCGCTGCTACCAGGGCTGGCGGTGGACCGTCGGTATCGCGTGGCGACCAGGGAGCTGGCAACCCCGGTAACCCGCACGATCGCGGCGGTGGTCCGCAGAGGCACCCCGTTGCGCGCGGGGGTGAACGTCGTCCTCGAAGCCCTGCGGCAGCTGCCGGACCTGGAGGAGCGGGTCAGACTTCGGTCTTCTCCTTGACCGGCAGAGCCGGGCTCGCGCCCCAGGCCAGTTCGGTGACCACCCGTACCGCGGCCGGAACCGCCGTCCGGACCTCGGCCGACAGCCCGAGGCCGCCGGCTACGCATGCCGGCTCGCAGCTCAGGACCAGGACTCGGCCCGCGTCGCCGCCCAGTAGGCGGAGGAGGCGGACTACCGCGTCGCCCGGCAAATCGTGCGTGTCGGTTGCCGATGTCAGGGACAGCGTGCCCGGGGGGGCCGCCGTGGGGCGTTGCGTCCAACAGGATCGTTGTGTCGTAGCCGCCGGTCAGGTCGTACGCCAGGTGGACCGATGCGATGTCGTAGTCAGCGATCTGGACCCACGGGGGCAGGCCCGCCCGGTCCAGCTCCCTGATCACTTCGACACCGAAGCCGTCGTCGTGCAAGAAGACGTTGCCGATACTCGCGACCAGGACTCGTGGCCTCATTGCGCAACCTCCTGGGGTGCGCTCTCAGACTATGACTGTGAATTGGATCACACAATAGCTGTGCCATCCGGGGGTCAGTGCTGGTGCTCCCGCTCGTCCTGCACCGTCTCCGCCCGGGCCAGCCACAGCTCGGCTTCGTGAGCGGCGCCCCGCGCTCGCAGCATGCGCGCCAGGCTGAGCATGCCCTGGACGTCGCCGACCTCGGCGGCGCGGCGGAACCACAGCTCGGCCGCCGCCAGGTCGTCGCGGTGCTCGGCGAGGTGGCCGAGGTTGGTGAGCGCCGGGATGCTGCCGTGCTCGGCGGCCTTGCGGTACCAGGCCGCCGCTTCCCCTTCGTCGCCGCGGTTGCGGGCCAGGACGCCGAGGTTGGTCATCGCCGCCGGGTCGCCGTGCTCGGCCGCCTCCAGGTACCAGTTCTCCGCCTCTTCGACGTCGCCGCGGCGGTGCAGCAGCAGGCCGAGACGGGTGATCGCCTCGAGGTGACCGCCTTTCGCGCCCTGGCGGTACCACGACTCGGCGTCGCCCGGCCGACCCATCCGCTCGGCCTGCCTGCCGAGCTGGCAGGTGGCCGCGAGGTCGCCGGCCTGCACGGCGGAGCGCCACCAGCGGCCCGCCTCGGCGGCCTGGCCGCGGTCGCGCAGCACGGTGCCCAGGTCGATCATCGCGCCGGTGAAGCCCGCCTCGGCGGCCTGGCGCAGCCACGGCTCGGCCTCTTCGCCGTTCCCGTCTTCCCGCAGCAGCCGCCCCAGCGCCGCCATCGAGGTCAGGTCGCCGGTGCGGGCCGCCTCGCCGTACCAGTGCCGGGCGTCTTCGCGCTTGCCGCGCCGCTCGTAGGACTTGGCCAGGTGCTGCATCCCGTGCGGCTCGCCGGCCAGCGCCGCCTCGTGGTACCAGCGCTCGGCCTCCTCCCGCGCGCCGCGTTCGGCGAGGAGGTGGGCCAGCGCCGTCATCGAGACGCGGTCGCCGCCCATCGCGGCCTTGCGGTACCACGACTCGGCCTCGGCCAGCTCTCCGCGCTCGCGCATCGCCAGGCCCATCCGGGCCATGGCGACGACGTTGCCGCCCTCGGCGGCTTTGCGCTGGAAGAACTCGTCGAACTTCTTGAGCCGGCCGGGCATCGGCTGCTCCCTCCGGATGGGTCCTGCTCCGGTAGTCGCAGTTGGTCGGCCGCGTGTGACAGTCGTGGGTGTCCGACGTCACATTCGCGCCAGGTCGTCGTGTCGGCGCGGTTGTCCCGCACCGGCAGAGGTGACACTACGCCGCGCGACGGCGCAGGTGAGAGGAGAAAATCGTGGCGGCCCGAGGCTTTCGGCTGAGCGTGACGCAGCGAACCCTGCTGGTAATCGCGGTCTTGGCCGTCGCGCTCTTCGGGTACTGGGCGACGAGAGGCGCGGGCGCGGCCCCGCCGACGACGTCGGGTGCGCCGGTGCCGGTCAGCGCGGCCGACGCGCAGAAGCAGCTCGGCGAGCTGGCCATCGCCGCGCGGACGTCCATGGACGGCTATTCGCGCGAGAAGTTCCCGCACTGGGACAGCCAGGGGTCCGGCTGCGACACCCGCGAAGTCGTGCTCAAGCGCGACGGCAAGGACGTCAAGACCGACAAGGACTGCAAGCCGACGTCCGGCACCTGGACCAGCGTCTACGACGACGAGACCTGGACCAAGGCCACCGACCTCGACATCGACCACATGGTCCCGCTCGGGCAGGCGTGGGCGAGCGGCGCGAAGTCGTGGACGACCGAGAAGCGCGAGCAGTTCGCCAACGACCTGACCCGGCCGCAGCTGTTCGCCGTCACCGACAACGTCAACCAGCAGAAGAGCGACAAGGCGCCCGACCAGTGGAAGCCCCCGCTGGTGGCGTTCTGGTGCACCTACGCGACCGACTGGATCGTCGTGAAGCACTACTACGGGCTGACCGTCACGCAGGCCGAGAAAACCGCCTTGACCGACATGCTGCGCCGCTGCTGAGCTGGCCCGCGTGACGACTTTCGCGCTGATCCACGGAGGCGGCGGCAGCGGCTGGGACTTCCACCTGCTCGTCCCGGAGCTCGCGGCTCGCGGGCACGACGCGGTCGCCCCCGACCTGCCGATCACCGACTCCGCGGCCGGGCTGGCGGAGTTCACCGAGACGGTGCTGGCCGCGCTGGGCGACCGCACGGACGTCGCCGTCGTCGGCCATTCGTACGGCGGGTTCACCGCGCCGCTCGTCGCGGCGAAGGTCCGGGCGCGGCTGCTGGTGTACCTGGCCGGGATGGTCCCGGCGCCGGGGGAGCAGCCGGGGCAGTGGTGGGGCAACACCGGCTTCGAGGCCCCGAAGGGCCTGACCGAGACCGAGCAGTTCTTCAACGGCGTCCCGGCGGCGCTCGCCGAGGCGTGCCAGGCGCACGGGCGCGAGCAGGTCAGCAAGGAGTGGGACGAGCCGTGGCCGCTGCCGGCCCACCCGGACGTCCCGACCAAGGTGCTCCTCGCCCGCGACGACCGGTTCTTCGTCCCCGACTTCCAGCGGCGGGTGGCGCGCGAGCGGCTCGGCATCGAGCCGGACGAGCTCGACGGCCCGCACTGCGTGCCGCTCAGCCACCCGGGCGCACTGGCCGACCGCCTGGTGAGTTACCTCTGACTGGGCCGATCGGCGCTTAAAGGTCTAGACCTATTGACTGTGTGGTCCAGGCCACTTACGGTCTTGACCAGCGGTGAACCCGCTTGCGTCACCTCCACCCGGTCCCCACCCACGGAGGTTTCCCCGTCATGCGTCTCGCGCACGTCCTCGCGCTGGCGGCCCTCGCCGGCAGCCTCCTCGTCGCCCCCGCCGCCGAGGCCGCGACTCTCCCCGCCTGCCAGCACTTCTACACCGGCCCGATCCCCGACCGCCCGGTCACCGGCGGGCACGGCCCCGGCACGCTCGTCGGCGCGGTGGACGTCGGCCACCGCCTGCCCGCGCCCGGCTCGGTCAGCGGCGGACTGGGCAGCGACGGCAAGGTCACCTTCACGTTCGCCCGGGTCGCCGGCGCGAAGGCCTACCGGGCCTTCCGCAACGGTCAGGCCCTGCAGTGGATCAGCGACTGGGGCCAGCCGACGCTGACGGTCACCGACGCGAGCCCCTGCCAGAACGCGAACTACCAGCTCTACGCGATGACGGCGGAGGACAACTCCCCTGGCTCGCTCGGCCAGATCTCGACCGCCTACCGACTCGACGGCGCGAACCGGCTCGCCACCTACCGGATCCCCGCGGGCACCACGCTGAACTACCGCGTCACGGCGTACAACGACGTCGCCCAGACCGCCCTCGGCTACCAGGCCGGGCCGGGCTTCTGCGCCGTCGACGCCCGGCTCGTCCCGTGGGGCACTCGGTTCTCCGTGCCCGGCTACGGCGAGTGCTACGCGGCGGACATCGGCAGCTGGATCTCCGGCGACATCGTCGACGTCTGGCTGCCCGGGTCCCAGGCCGACGCCTGGGGCATCCAACGCCTGACCCTGACCGTGCGGTAGACCACCCGGCCGCCGAAAGGCCGTGACGGCCTCCTTGCCGACGTCCCCCATCTGCCCCGGCAAGGAGGCTTTCACGGGTGGTCACCAGCGGTCGAGATGCAGGACCTCCTCGAGGGGCTGCCGCGCGGCCGGCTTGAACGTGTCGCCCGTGTAGAACGCCGTCGGGATCAACGCGGCCTGGTGCACGTTCTTCGGAAGCTCCAGCACCTCCGCCGCCTCCTGCTCGTACTTCAGGTGCAGCGTCGTCCACGCCGTGCCCAGCGTCACCGAGCGGGCCGCCAGCATGTAGCTCCACACCGCGGGCAGCAGCGACGCCCACAGCCCCGCCTGGTTGCCGGCCGGCAGTTCCGAGGACGGCGTTTCCAGGCAGGGGACGACCAGCACCGGGACGTCACCCATCCGGTCGGCCAGGTAGGCGACGCTGTCCCCGACCCGCTGCTGGACCTGGGCCCGGGCCGGGTCGTCCGCGAACAGCTTGCCCGCGGCGTTCGGCGACTCGAGGTACTCGTGGCACGCCCGGCGGTAGATCTCGCCGAGCGCGGCGCGCCGGCCGGCATCGGTGACGACCAGCCACTGCCACCGCTGGGTGTTCGAACCGCTCGGCGCCTGGAGCGCGACCTGAACGCAGTGCTTGACCAGGTCGAGTGGCACCGGGCGCTCGAAGTCGAGGCGCTTGCGGACGGTCCTGGTCGTGGTCAGGAGCTCTTCGGGCGTCATCATCGGCCCATCATGCCGGGCTCACCAGCGATCGTGCACCAGCGGCCGGATGAGCTCGTCGTAGGTTTCGCGGACGCCCGCCAGCGCCTCCGGGGACAACGGCGGAAGCGAAGCCGCCGCCGTGTTCGCCGAAGCCTGCTCGGCGTTCCGCGCGCCCGGGATGACCGTGCTGACACCCGGCTGGTCGATGATCCAGCGCAGCGCGAACTGCGCGAGCGTCCGGCCGGACGGCACGAGCCCGCGCAGCCGCTCGACGGCTTCCAGCCCGACCTCGTAGGGCACGCCCGAGAACGTCTCGCCGACGTCGAACGCGTCGCCGTGGCGGTTGTAGTTGCGGTGGTCGTTCTCGGCGAACGTCGTCTGCGCGGTGTAGCGCCCGGACAGCAGGCCGGACGCCAGCGGCACCCGCGCGATGATCCCGGCGCCCGCCTCCGCCGCCGCGGGCAGCACGCGCTCCAGGGGCTTGAGCCGGAGGCAGTTCAGGATGATCTGAACCGAAGCCACGTGAGGCCGCGCCAGCGCGGTCAGCGCCTCTTCGCAGGTTTCGACGCTGACGCCGTACGCCTTGATGCGGCCCTCGTCGACCATCGCGTCGAGGGCGTCGTACACCGCGTCGGAGGAGTACACCGGCGTCGGCGGGCAGTGCAGCTGGACCAGGTCGAGCGTGTCGACGCCGAGGTTGCGGCGCGACCGGTCGTTCCACTCGCGGAAGTTCGCGGCGACGTAGTTCTCCGGTACCTGCTCGACCCGGCGGCCCATCTTGGTCGCCACGAAGACGTCCCCGCGCTCGGCGAGGAACCGGCCGACCAGCCGCTCGCTGCGGCCGTCGCCGTAGACGTCGGCGGTGTCGAAGAAGGTGACACCGTTGTCGGCGGCCGCGTGCAGCACGGCCAGCGCGTCGTTCTCGTCGACCTCGCCCCAGTCCGCCCCGAGCTGCCAGCAGCCCAGCCCGACAACGGACACCTCGCGGCCCAGACGGGCGATCTTCCGGTTCTCCATGGCGCGATCCAAGCACACGACCGGCGCCTATGATCGGCCGTCATGGCCATGACGGGTGATCCGGAGCGGCGGGGTCCGGAGGGGCTCGGCACCCGGATGCGGCACGTCCTCGAAATCCTCGACGGCGACGTCGCGCGCTTCCTCGCCGACATCGGCCTCGACGGCTACCGGCCGCGGTACTCGCCGGTGGTGCGGGCGCTGCTCGCGCGCGGCCCGCTGGCCATCCGCGACCTCGCCGGAGAGATGCGCGTGACGCACTCGGCGGCCAGCCAGACCGTCGCGCAGATGCACCGGGCCGGGTTCGTCAGCCTGGAGCCGGGCGCCGACGCCCGGCAGCGGATCGTGTCGCTCACCGCCCGCACGCGCGAGCTGCTGCCGCTGATCGAGGCGGAGTGGACGGCGACGACCGAAGCGACGGAGGCCCTCGAAGCCGAGCTGCCGTATTCGCTGCGCGCCCTGCTGGACGCGATCGTGGAAGCCCTGGAGCGCAAGCCGTTCCGGGACCGGATCGGGGAGACCGACGCCGCTCGAAAGCTCGGGTGATCAGGCGTCCGGCAGCGGGAAGGCCGCCCAGACGTACTTGCCGCCGGGGCAGCGTTCGAAGCCCCAGTCCAGGGCCAGCGCCTGCACCAGGACGAGCCCGCGGCTGCGCGCCTCGGCCGGGGAGGGCGCCCGCAGCTCGGGCAGCATCCGGCCGGTGTCGTGCACCCGCAGGATCAGCCGGCCGGCGGCGTGGTCCAGCTCGAGCCGCTGGGGTCGTTCACCGTGCTCGAAGGCGTTGGTGACCAGCTCCGACGTCGCCAGCAGGACGTCCTCGATCTGCCGCTCCCGCATGCCGAGGCGCAGCAGCGCCGCCCGGACTTCGTGCCGGGCCAGCGCCGGGGCGGTGACGTCGGCCGGGAGGAGCACCCTGAGCGGGGCGGCCGTGGCAGCTGAGCGCTGCGGCGTCTTCGACGTCGTCATCCGGTCCCCCTCCCAGTGAGTTCGGTACCGCCCGCCAAGTACCCAAGCGGCCGAGCGGCTAATCAGGTGCCGTCGGCCAGCTCGGATTCGTCCAGGCCGGACCGCAGTTTCTTCAGCGTCGCGGCCAGCAGCCGCGACACCTGCATCTGGGAAACGCCGACGCGGCGGGCGATGTCCGACTGGCTCATCCCCGAGCCGAACCGCAGCGCGACGATCTTGCGCTCCCGTTCCGGCAGGCTCTCCAGCATCGGGCGCAACGCCTCCCGCAGTTCGGCCTGGCCGAGCTCGGCGTCCGGTGCCCCGAAGCGCGTGTGCGCGGCGTTCTCCAGCAGGTGGTCCAGCGACGCGCCGTAGCGGCCCTGACCGGCGCGGAGTCCTTCGTAGACGTCCTCGATGGGCACTCCGAGCCGGGCGGCGATCTCACTCGGCTTCGGTGCGCGCGAGAGCTGCACGGTGAGCTCCTCGCGGGCGGCGGAGATGTTCGCGTTCAGCTCCTTGAGCCGCCGCGGCACCCGCACCGACCAGCTGTTGTCCCGGAAGTGGTGCCGCAGCTCCCCGGAGATCGTGGGGACGGCGAACGCGAGGAAGTCCGTCCCCTGTTCGGGGTCGAACCGGTCGACGGCGTGGATGAGCCCGACCGTGGCGATCTGGACCAGGTCCTCCATCGCCTCGTCGCGGTTGCGGAACTTCCGGGCCAGGTTCCGCGCCAGCTCCAGGTGCGCGCGCACGAGGGTGTCGCGGATGCGTTCGCGTTCCGGCGAGTTCGCCGGCGCGGCGGCGAGTTGTCGGAACAGCGCGCCGACGTCGAGATCGCCGTCGCTGTTCCCGGCGGGATCGCTCACGAGTCCGCCGCCTGGCTCTCCCGGACGAGGTCCACGCGGGACAGGTAGCGGCCGTTCTCCGGCGTGATCGTGCGCTCGGCCGTCGTCGCGAGGGCGGTCAGCAGCTGCCACGACAGGCCGGCGTCGTCCTCGTGGTCGGCGCTGTCGGCCAGCACCGACACGGAGACCTCGATGCGCGGCCCGTTCCAGGAGAAGACACAGGTCAGCCTGCCGTCCGAACTGGCGGGGAGCAGCAGCGAGCAGGCTTCGTCCACCGCCATCCGGAGGTCCTCGACGGCGTCGAGGTCGAAGTCCTGGCGCATCGCGATGTCGGCCACGATGGTCCGCAGTGTGGGCACGACGTGCGGGATCGCGGCTGTCCGCACCTCGATGACCTGCGCGCCTTCCGGGACGAGCGGGGCGTTGTCCTCCACGTTTGTTCCTTTCTCCGCACTCGCGCTGCCGGGGATCGGCGGTCTCTGCCACGCCCGGTCAGCGAGATGCCCGTGGTGTGAGCAAACCAAACCCGGGTTTGATCCGCTCCACCGGCGGGCATGTAGCCGTCGACATGCTGATCCTGGGAAAGGCGGGGACGACATGGCTGACGTGAGCCGGCTGCCCAACGTGGTTGCTGAAGAGTGGGAATGGCAGCTGCGCGGCTCGTGCCGGGGTGCGGACAGCAGCCTGTTCTTCCACACGGACAACGAGCGGGGTTCGGCGCGGGAGCGGCGGGAAGCGCGGGCGAAGGCCATCTGCCAGGCCTGCCCGGTGCTGGCCCAGTGCCGCAAGCACGCGATGACCGTACAGGAGCCGTACGGCATCTGGGGCGGTCTCGGGGAGATCGAGCGGCGGCAGCTCTTCCTGCGCCAGCGCAGGGCGGCGCGGAAGACGATGAGTGCGCACTGAGCAGAGCGCTGAGCAGGCAGGATTTGATCGCCGGTGAGCAGTACACGCGAAAGGGCGGCGGCCGTGGCGGGCGTGGTCGCTTCCTGGGTTAGGGTTGGCCCCGGAGTTGCCTTGACCGTGCCCGGCGCGAGCTTGGGAAGGCACGGTGACACGGTTGCCGCTTGAGACAACAGGCGCGTACCCGGCGCAGGAGCAGCGCCTGACGAGGAGAAACTGCATGCCCGCAGCCGACCAGAACGCCACCCCGCCCGGGTTCGGCATCACGCTGGACACCGACGCGACGGAACCCCGGGTGGTGGTCACCGGCGAGCTCGACCTGCTGACCAGCCCGCAGCTGCAAGAGGCCCTGGCGGGGCTGATCGCGGACAAGCGAGCGCAGCGGGTCGTGGCCGATCTGACCGGGGTGACCTTCTTCGATTCCTCCGCGCTGAACGTGGTGCTCCGCGCACAACGCCAGGCCGGCGAGCAGGACGTCGAACTCGCGGTCGTCCCGAGCCCCGCGGTGAGCCGCGTGATCGAGCTCACCGGCGTGGCCGAACACCTGAGCGTGTCGGAGGACCCCCAAGCCTGACCGCCCGCTACGGTTCCGCGGACTGATTTTCGTTCGCGGACCTGGGGGCGGCACGATGATGGGGCGGACGCATGCCCTGACCGGCTGGTGCGCGGGCCTCGCCCTGGCGCCCGCGGTGGGGGCCGGTTCGGTGCACCAGGCGGTCGTCTTCGCGGCGACCACGGCGGGTTTCGCCCTGCTGCCCGACCTCGACCACCCCGGAGCGAGCGCGTCCCGCCTGCTCGGCTGGCTGACGGGTGCGTTGTCGTGGCTGCTGCGCCGTGTCTCGGCGGGGTTCTACGCGCTGACGAAGGGCCCGCGGGACGAGAAGGTCTCCGGCAAGCACCGCCACCTGTCCCACACGGTCCTGTTCGCGGCCGGACTGGGCCTGCTGACGTCGTGGGGCACCACCGAAGGCGGCCCGTGGGCCGTGGTGGGCGTGGTCGTCTTCGGCCTGATGCTGGCCGAAGGCGCACTGGGCGACTGGCTGCTCCCGGTGAGCGGAGCCGCGGTGGCGTGGTGGTTCTTCACGGCTCCCCCCGATCGGGCGGGTGAACTGGCGGCTATTTCGGGCTGGCTCGGGATCGCCGTGGCGGCCGGGTGCCTGACGCACTGCCTGGGCGACGCGCTGACCGAGTCCGGCTGCCCGTTCCTGTTCCCGCTCCCGATCGCCGGCGAGACCTGGTACGAGATCCGGCCGCCGAAGGTGCTGCGCTTCCGGACCGGCAAGAAGGTCGAGAAGCGGTTGATCTTCCCGGTGCTCGCGCTGCTCGGGGTGCTGCTGGTGCCGGGGGTGTGGGAGCACACGGTGAGCACGTTCGAGCGGCTGTTCATCCCGCCGTCGAGCCAGCGGGCGACCACGCCTTGAGCCGTTCCGCCGCGGCGGCGGTGTCGGTGTAGTCGCGGGAGTGGGCGATCTGTCCGTTTCGGACGGTGAGGACCATGACGTACCGGGCGACGAAGGCGGTGCCGCGGACTTCCTGGTGCAGGTCGAATTCCGCGACCAGCACCGAGGGGTCGGCCGTCTCGTGGACCACGACGTTGGCGGCCTCGGTGATCCGCCGTGACCCGCCGGCGGCCCGGAAGCGGCGGCGCAGCTCTTCGCGGCCCTTCGTCACGCTGGGCATGCCCGGGAGGGTGAACGGCATCTCGAGGATGACGTCCTCGGCGTAGAGGTCGGCGAGGTCGTCCCAGCGGTTCGCCACCGAAGCGGCGAGGAAGCGGTCGAACACCGCGCGGGCGGAAGGCTGACTGAGCGGCATCGGAATTCCCCTGCCAAACTGGGCGTTGAATCGGAACGGTGGGCCCGCTTAGGACAATACGGAGTGACCGTTCCGGTTGTCAACGAGGAGACGTGATGGAGAAGATGCGCGCCGACGCCCGGCGCAACCGGGCCAAGGTGCTGGCCGCCGCCGAGGAGGCCTTCGCCCTGGACGGCCTCGCCGTGCCGCTCGACGACATCGCGCGGCTCGCCGGGGTCGGGGCCGGCACCGTCTACCGGCACTTCCCCAGCAAGGAAGCCCTGTTCCAGGCGGTCGTCCTCGAACGGATCCAGCAGTTCGCCGAGGAAGCCCGCGCGCTCGTCACCGCCGAGGACCCGGGCGAAGTCTTCGTCGACTACTTCGTCCGCGTCATCAAACAGGCGTCCCTCAACCGGGCCATCTGCGACGCCCTCGCCGAGTCCGGTGGGCACGCCTTCAAGGCCGGCGCGGGCGAGGAGTTCCGCGCCGCGCTGGCCGAGCTCCTCGCCCGCGCACAGGCCGCGGGCGCCGTCCGCCCGGACATCGACGGCGACGACCTGCGGGCGCTCATCGTCGGCTGCCTCGCCGTCGAGCGGTACGCGCCGGGAAGCGCCCACCTGGTCCGCGTGGTCGTCGACGGCCTGAAGGCGGCCAAGGCCTGAAAACTCCGAGGTGCACATCGGGTAACAGGACGTAAGATCAACGCGAGTTAGTCCTCGTACCTGCGCTGCGCGTGGCGAGGGGGTGCCCGGATGAGTGGCCGACCTACCTGGGGCTCCGCCGCGGTCACCGGGCTGGCGGGATTCGCCACCGGGCTGCTGGTGGCCGCGCTGCTGATCGCCGGGCGGAGCACGCCGCGCACCGTCGAAACCGTCACGCCGCCGACCAGGACCGTCGCGGCGGTGCCCGTCACCGTCACCACTTCCGCGCCGCCGTCCACGGTCACGTCCGTCGAGACGTCGCCGCCGACGACCACCACGAGTTTCGTCGAGGTCACCGTCCAGCCGACGACCTCGGTCACGCCCACCTCGCAGACCCCGGCGTTGCCGCTGACCTCCGTCTGGCGCGACTGACGATGCAACCCGGCGGCCGCCGGTCCCGTCTGGTCGGCATGCGTTACGCACTGGGGTTCGCGATGCTCGCCGCCGCCGTGGCCGGTTGTGCCGGGCCGGAGCTCGCCTGCACGGCGATCGGCGTCCCGATCGGCATCAGCCTGTCCATCCCGGCACCGAACGGCATCTCGAAAGCGACGCTCGAAGCCTGCTGGCGCGGCCAGTGCGTCACGCGCGAGGTCGGCCTCTACCCCGAGACGTCGGCGGGCGCGACGACCTGCACGGGCACCGGCCCGGACAGCTCGTGCGGGACGTCGATGGTCCCGACCGGCGGGCTCCACGGCTTCGCGGACATCCCGGGCCTGGCCGCCGAACCGGTGCGGGTCACCGTCCGGTTCGACGACGGGAAACCGCACACCATCGAGGTGACGCCGTCGTTCGCCGAGCCGAACGGGCCCGGCTGCGGGAAAGCCGGGCCGCAGGCGCAGCTCGTGGCCGGTCCCGGCCACGAGCTCCGGGTGCGTTAGCCGACGTCCCGGCGCCGCCAGCCGGCCAGGCCGGCGGCCAGGGCGACGACGGCGACCGCGCCGAGCCAGACGAGCGGTGTCGCGGTGAGCTCCTGGCCGGGGATCTTCGGCGGGTGCTGGAACGGCGAGACGTCCAGCACCACCTGCGGCAGGTCGACGATCGGGCCGAACAGGCTCAGCAGCAGCGCCAGTGCCCCGACGGCCCACGCCGCCGGCGAAAAGCCCGGGAGCAGCCCGAAAATCGTCACCGCCAGCGCGACCACCACCCAGGCCGCGGGCAGCTGGACCAGCATCCCGGACAGGGTGTCCGCGAGCGAGCCGCCGACGTCGCCGGTGCGCAGTCCGTTCGCCAGACCCATGAACACCCCGCCGGACAGCAGCAGCGCCGCCGTGCCGAAGAAGGCGAACACGAGGTGGCCTGCCGCCCAGCGCAGCCGGCCGACGCTGGTGGCGAGCACCGGTTCGAGCCGGATCGCGGTCTCCTCGCCGCGCATCCGCAGCACCGCCTGGACGCCGTACAGCGACGCGACCATGGCGAACATCCCGGCCATCGCGGCCAGGAAAGCCTGCGTCAGCGCGTGGCTGCCGCCCAGCCGCGCCATGATCTGCTGCGCCTGCGGGCTCGAGCCGACGAGGTCGCCGATGCCGCTGGCGATCGAGCCGAACACCGCGCCGACCACGGCCGTGCCGATCACCCAGCCGAGCAGCGGGCCCCGGTGCAGCCGCCAGGCGAGCGCGAGCGGTGACCGCAGGCTCGCCGCCGCCCGGGCCGGCCCCGGCCGCGGCGGCAGGATGCCGACGCCGACGTCGCGGCGGGGCAGCAGCCAGTACCCCGCCGCGCCCACGACCAGCGCGAACGCCAGCGGCAGCAGGAGCACCCACCAGCGTTCCCCGGCGAACGCGCGGACCTGCTGCACCCAGCCGATCGGGGACAGCCAGGACAGCCAGCGGGCGTCCACAGTGGAGTCCCCGGCGCCGCGCAGCAGGAAGGCGGCGCCGACCACGGCGGTCCCGATGCCGTTGGCCGTCCGGGAGTACTCGGCCAGCTGGACGGCGACCGCCGCGACCGCGGTGAAGACCAGCCCCGCCAGTGCTTCCGCCGCGCCGAAGGCGAGCGAACCGGCCGCGGGCAGGCCGGCGCCGATCATGGTGACCGCCTGGACCAGCCCGGTCAGCACACTCGCGCCGCCGGCCACCAGCAGCGCCGCCGTCAGCGCCGCGTACCGGCCGACCACCGCGGACGCGAGCAGCTCCGCGCGCCCGGTGTCCTCCTCGGCGCGGGTGTGCCGGGTGACCGTGAAGACGACCATCAGCCCGGTGAGCAGCGCCAGGAACCCGCACATGCGCCAGGCGATGAACCCGCCGGCCGTGGTCAGGTCGAACGGCGGGCCGTAGAGCAGCGCGTAGGAGGGGTTCGCGTTCGCGCCCGCCTGCAGGGCGAGCCGGTCGGCGACGGTCGGGTAGAACTGCGTGAACGTGTTGACCGTGCTCGCCGGGACGACGCTGAGCAGGACGATCCAGATCGGCAGGATCACGCGGTCGCGGCGCAGCGCGAGCCGGGTGAGGTGCCAGGTGCCGGCCAGTTCGTGCGCGGGCGCCACCGCGGCTTCGGCGCGGGAGAGCGTCGCGGTCATTTCGCGCTCGCTTCGGTCGTGTAGTGGCGCAGGAACAGCTCCTCCAGCGTCGGCGGCTGGCTGACCAGGCTGCGGACGCCGACCTCGGTCAGCTGCCGCAGGGCCTCGTCGAGCGAGCGCGTCTCGACGTCGAAGCGGACGCGGTTGCCCTCGACCTTGAGGTCGTGGATGTTGGCCAGCTCGGTGAGCCCGTTCGGCGGGCCGGCGAGCTCGGCGGTGATCGACGTCCGGGTCAGGTGGCGCAGCTCGGCGAGGGTGCCGGACTCGACGGTCTTGCCGTTGCGGATGATGCTGACCTTGTCGCACAGCGCCTCGACCTCGGCGAGGATGTGGCTGGAGAGCAGCACGGTCCGGCCCTGCTCGCGCTCCTCCTGGATGGCGTACTGGAACGTCGCCTCCATCAGCGGGTCGAGGCCGGACGTGGGTTCGTCGAGGATCAGCAGGTCGACGCGGGAGGCCAGCGCCGCGACGATGGCGACCTTCTGCCGGTTGCCCTTCGAGTACGTCCGCCCCTTCTTCTTCGGGTCGAGGTCGAACCGCTCGACCAGGTCGTTGCGGCGCTTCTCGTCCAGGCCGCCGCGCAGGCGGCCGAGCAGGTCGATCACCTCGCCGCCGGAGAGGTTGGGCCACAGGTTGACGTCGCCGGGCACGTAGGCCAGGCGGCGGTGCAGGCTCGCGGCGTCCTTCCAGGGGTCGCCGCCGAGCAGCCGGACGTCCCCCGAGTCCGCGTGGAGCAGGCCGAGCAGGACCCGGACGGTGGTCGACTTCCCGGCGCCGTTGGGGCCGAGGAAACCGTGCACCTCCCCAGCGGGTACCTGCAGGTCCAGGCCGTCGAGGGCCTTCGTCCGGCCGAACGACTTGTGCAGGCCGGTGACCGAAATGGCGTTTTCCATGCTTCGGAAGCTACACTCGCTTCACGAAGTTGTGAAGTTAAGAAAATGTCTAGATCGAGTGATCATGGGGGACGGGTACGGGAGGATGGGCCGATGACGACGCCTGACACGAAGCGAGATGAAGACGCCGTCCGCCGGTACGTCGAGAGCCTCGGGCTCGTGCTTTCGCAGATCGGCATGCAGCGCATGCCCGCGCGGGTGTTCGCCGCGCTGATGACCACCGACGAGGGCCGGCTGACCGCCGCCGACCTGGCCGCGCAGCTGCAGGTCAGCCCGGCCGCCGTCTCCGGCGCGGTGCGCTATCTCGAACAGATCGGCCTGGTCGCCAAGGAGCGCGAGCCCGGCGAGCGCCGCGACCACTACCGCCTCTACGACGACCTCTGGTACGCCACCTTCCTCAAGCGCGACCGCATGATCACCATGTGGCGCGACGCCGCCGAAAACGGCATCGACGCCCTCGGCGAGGACACCCCCTCGGGCAAGCGGCTCGCCGAGATGCGGGACTTCCTGTCGTTCATGCTCGAGGAGCTCAACGGCATGTACGAGCGCTGGCACCAGCTCCGCGAGGAGAAGAACGCCTAGCTCCGCCGGGCCGCCGCGACGCACCGGGTGCAGCCGGACTCCTTGAGGTGCTGGCGCCAGACCTGGTGCGGGTTCGCGCTGTCGCAGGCCTGCTGGAACAGCGCCACCCCGCTGCCGGTGCCGGTGATGCACTTCTGGCTGGTCGCGTTCCGGAACAGGACGTTGGCCGAGCCGTTCGGGTTTTCGGAGACGGTGGACACCTGCCACTCCTGGGCGAACCAGTTGGTACCCGGGGCCGGGCAGTTGGTCAGGAAGACCGCGGCGCCGTCGTTCGGTGAGCCCGAGGCGACACCGACGCACATGGTGCCGGACACCCCGGACAGGATCCACGCGGTTCCGTTGCTCTGCGGCACGAGCTGGAACACCTGGTCGGCGGCGCCGCTGCCGACCGGTGTCTTGCAGGTGGCCTCGGTGAGCGACCAGTACGCGGTGTTGGCGTGGTAGTCGGCGTCGAGGCACAGCCGGGTGCTCGTGTCGGAGTACTGCAGCCACCAGCCGTCGGCGCCGGCGGGCGTCACGGACAGGGCCACCAGGGCCAGCGTGCTGATGATCATCGCCGCGAACCGGGTGCGCATGGGTTCCGTCCATTCCGGGGGCCGGGGTGCGCCTCGCCTGCCACGCCGAGGCGTCAGGAAAAATGCTGGCAGCGCGGGCCGGTCCGCTCCAGCCACCATCCGGCGGCAGCCGCTACAACGCGGCGAGCAGGGTGCCCGCGAGCCGCTCGGCGCGGTCGGCGGGCTCGCGCTCCTCGAACGTGGCCAGGAAGGCCTGCTGGAAGCACGCGCCCAGCAGCAGGGCCGCGGCCGCTTCGACGTCGGTGTCCGGCTTGACCCGGCCCAACGCCTGTTCGGCGCGCAGGTAGTCCGCGACGCCGCCCAGCAGCACGTGCGGGCCGTGCTCGCCGAGCCGCTCGCGGTGGGAGCGCAGCAGTTCGCGCGACGAGAAGACCGACACCGCGATCGGAAACCCTTCGAGGTAGAACGCCAGGCCGAGCCGGGCGACGCGGGCCAGGTTGTCCCGCAGCGGCGCCCGGCCGGGGTCGGCGGTCAGCTCGGCCAGGGTGGCGCCCAGCGCGGGCAGTTCCTCGCCCATGACGCTGAGGAACAGGTCGGTCTTGTCGCGGAAGTGCTTGTAGAGCATCGCCTCCGAGTAACCCGCGGTCTGCGCGATGACCTTCGTCGTCGCGTGGGCGTAGCCCTGCTCGCGCATCACCTTCGCGGCCGCGGCGACGATCTCTTCGCGGCTTCCCATGGCGGCTCCCTGAGTGCGTTCTCAGCCTGGTTAGTGAACACTCACCTTACCTTGTGAGTGTTCACTAACCGAGGAGGAGACCATGAGGATCACCGTGCTGGGAGCCACCGGCGGTGTCGGCGGCGAGGTCGTCGGGCAGGCGCTGGACCGCGGCTGGCACGTCACCGCCGTCGTGCGCGACCCGGCCAAGCTGAAGCTGCCGGCCGAGGTCGTCGTCGCGGGCCTGCACGAGCAGGAGAAGCTCGCGGCCGCGATCGAAGGGCGCGACGCGGTGGTTTCCGCGCTGGGCTCGCGCGACCGCAAGCCGACGACGGTCTGCACCGACGGTGCCCGCGCGGCGCTCGCGGCCGGCGCCAAGCGCCTGCTGGTGGTCAGCGCCAGCGGGCTGGACGGCGACGGCGACGGCGTCTTCACCCGCACGCTCGTGAAACCGCTGCTCGAAGCGGTCCTCAAGCACGGTTACGCGGACATGCGCGCGATGGAGGACCTGGTGCTGGCCAGTGCCGTGGACTGGACCGTGGTCCGCCCGCCGATGCTGCTGAACGGCCCGCGCACCGGGGCCGTCAAGAGCCGGCTCGACGGCAACGTGCGCGGCAGCTACACGATCCGGCGCGCCGACGTCGCCGCGTACCTGCTCGACGCCGTGGCGGACCCCACGCTGATCAGGCGGAAGGTTTCGATCGCGCACGGCTAGCGTCGAGCCATGGTGCTCCTGGCTCAAGCTGTCTACGTCAAGCGCAAGACCCCGCGGCTCCCGGGCGCGGCGGGGCCGACGGAGGGACTCGTCCCGGGCGACGGCGAGCCCTTCCGGCTCGCCGTGCTCGGCGAATCCACAGTGGACGGCGTCGGCGCGGCGGACCACGAGGAAGCGCTGACCGGCTGCCTCGCCCGCGAGCTGGCCCGCGACGGCCGGGCGGTGCGCTGGCAGGCGGTCGGCCGGACCGGCGCCAACGCCCGGGTCGCCCGCGCCGAGCTCGTCCCGCTGCTCCGCCCGGCCGACCTGGTCGTGATCGCGCTCGGCGTCAACGACACCATCGAGCTCCGGACGGCCGCGGGCTACCGCCGCGACCTCCTGCGCCTGGTGCTCGACCTGCGCCGGCGGCTCGGCCCGGTCGACGTCCTGCTGGCCGGGGTGCCGCCGATGGCGCGCTTCCCGGCCCTGCCGCGCCCGCTGCGTGACGTCCTTGCCGCCCGCTCGACCGCTCTCGACCGCGCGGCCGCGACGCTCGGGAGGCTCCCCGGCGTCCGGCACCTCCCGATGGATCCCGCGCTGCTCGACCCGGCCGCCTTCGCGAGCGACCGGTTCCACCCGGGCCCCACCGGCTACGCCCGCTGGGCCGGGACGCTGGCACGCGCCGTGATCAGTTAGCGGCTCTGCGTCGATCTTCAAAAAAGTTTGCCGGTTCGGGTATCTGGCGGTGCCCCCACTGCGTCCTGTGGAGCAGCCAAGCACGGAGGAACACGACAGGGGGTGTCGCGTTCGCAGTGAACGCGGTGGCCGGGAGCCGAGGGGGCTTCCGGACACCGTCGGCCGGGTGCCCTTCGGGGGAGGGGACATCCGGCGGGGCCCGTTGGGGAGCGGGTCCTTGAGGGAGGGGAGTACCGGCCGGTGCGAGTCCACGCGCGCCGGCCGGTACCTCACCGAACAGCCAGTTGCCCGGTAGTGCACGACCGACGAAGTAAGTGACCTTGATGTATCCGAGATCCACCTGCACGCTCCTTCCCCCCGAAGGACCCGCGATACTGCCATTGCCGACTCGAAGACTCTTCCGAAGAGGGGCAGATACGGTGACCGACGTGCAAACCACAGAGGTAGATCCGCCTTGGGAGGGCCTGACCGGCGCCGAGCTGCACGCTGCGTGCATGCAGGCCGCCAGAGACGGTGACCGCCGGGCGATGGCCCGCCTCGTCGAAGAGCTGACCCCGCTCGTCTGGCACGTCGCCCGGGCCAACGGGCTCGATCGCGCGGTCGCCGAAGACGTCGTCCAGACCGTCTGGCTGGCGCTGTTCAGCCAGCTCGGCAAGCTGCGCGACCCCAAAGCCCTCGCCGCCTGGCTGATCACCACCACCCGCCGCGAGGCCACCCACCCGTTCGGCCGCCGCATGCAGCCGGTGCCGCTGAGCGACGAGGTGGCCGAAGCGATGCCGAGCACCCAACCGGCACCCGAGGACGAAGCCGTCCGCGCCGACCGCGACCGCCGGGTCTGGCGCGCCTTCGTCCGGCTGCCCCAACGCTGTCAGGAACTGCTCCGGCTGACCGTGCTCGCGGGTCGCGCGGAGTACCAGCTCGTCGCCGAGGCGTTGCGCATGCCGCGTGGCAGCGTCGGCCCGACCAGGGGTCGCTGCCTCGACCAGATGCGCGATCTCCTCGCCAGTGAAGGGGGAAGCCGATGAACGACCTCGGGGCGCCGGGGGGCCAAGCCTCCTTCGGTGACGACGTGCTGCTGGCCGACATCGGCCGTTTTCTCGACGAACTGGACCCGCCACCGGGTGACCTGGTGCAGCGGGTCCAATTCGCGCTCGCGCTCGAAGACCTCGACGTCGAGGTCGCGCGCTGGGAGCGGCTGGACAACCTCGCCGGCGTCCGCGGCGGCGGCACCGGCACGATCACGTTCACCGTCAGCGACCTGACGGTGATGATCAACCTGACCAAGATGGGCAAGCTGCACCGCATCGACGGCTGGCTGGTCCCGGCCGGTCAGTACGGCGTCGAGGTCCGCGTCGCCGAGCACGGCACATCCTCGACGACGGCCGACGAAGGCGGCCGGTTCGTGCTCGACAACGTGCCGCGCGGGACGACGCAGATCCTCGTGCACCTCGGTGACGTGTCCTGCCGCCGGACGGTCGTGACGCCGACGGTCGTGCTCTAACCCAGGAAGTCGGCCAGGGGGACGGGTGTCAGCCCGTCCTTCTCGGCCTGCTCCACGAACGCGGTGTAGTCCTCTTTGAACGTCTTGCGGAAGTGCATCAGCACGATGTCACCGGGCTTGAGCTTGTCCCCGGCCTGGAACTGGACGTGCCCGTCGTTGACCGCGGCCGTCCACAGCACCGAGGCCCGCATGCCGCAGGCGGCCGCCGCGCGCAGGGTGTTCTGGTCGTAGTTGCCGAACGGCGGGCGGAACAGCGACGGGCGGATGCCGAGGCCGCGCTGGAAGTCGTCGGCGTCGTCGCAGATCTCCTTGCGCTGGAACTCGTACGGCTTGCCCTTGAGGTTCGGGTGGTCGACCGTGTGGTCGCCGAGCGTGGCGCCGGTGGCGTCGAGGATCTGCTTGAAGTAGGCCTCGTGGCCCTTCACGTACTTCTGGTTCAGGAACAGCACCGGGTGGGTGCCGTTCTGCTGCATCAGCTTCAGCGCGTCGGGGTCCTGCACGGCGCCGTCGTCCATGGTGAGGAAGACGTACGGCTTGTCGGTGGTGATCCGGCGGATGAGCGGCACCTGGCCGTTCTCGATCGCGGGCGCCTTCTGCTGGACCGTGCCGAACGGGTACGGCCCGGACGTCTTCACGTCGGGGCTCACGCCCTGCGGTGCCGGGTTCGGCTGGCTCGTGCCGAACTCCCGCTCGTCCGTTCCGTGCGTCGAACACGCTGTGAGCGCTAACGCCACCGCGGCCAAGCCGGCCACCACTCGCTTCATCCCGCGTCCCCTCTCTCGCGAGTGATCGTGAAAGACCACCCGAAAGAGTGACGTCGGGAGACGGGGTGAAGTTGCGCCGGACGATCTTCTGTGGTCCGGCGCACCCAGGTCAGCGCCGGGTTTCGGCCGCCTTGACCAGCTTGCCGGAGAACAGCCGGATCACGACCCGCAGCGTCGCGGCCAGCGCCGGACCAGTACCGCGAACCGGCTCGGTGAACGAGCCCGTCCAGCGCAGATGCGTGCCGCCGCCGGGGGCCGGCGTGAAGAGCACTTCGGCGCGGTAGTCCTTGAGCGGCTTGCCGCCGGCGAAGGCGTAGACGTGCTTGCGGCCGGGCTCGTACTCGAGGGTCTCTTCGCGGATCAGCACCGGCCACAGGCCGACCTCGCGGACGGCGCCGACGCCGTCCGGTTCGGTGGTGCCCCGCCGGGCCCAGCGGGCCTGGACGATCAGTGGCTTTCCCCACTCCGCCCAGCGCGGGCCGTCCGCTTCGAGCGCGAACAGCGCCTCCGGTGGCGCGGTGCTCGTGCGGTTGACCTCGTACGAGTACCTGCGGCCCACTGGAACCTCCCGAGTTGTTGACAGGTTGATAATTAATCCGTCTCCGGGCGCGTAGGTCAAGATGAAGGGGTGAGCACGCCGCGTCCCGACCTCGCCGCGCCGCACTGGCTGGTCCAGCTCCTGCGCAGCTCGCCGGTGCCGGTGCCGTGGAACATGGTGGCCCGGGCCGTGGTCGCGCTGGCCGTGCCGCTCGCGATCGCGTACGCGGCGGGGGACATCGCCGTCGGCGCGCTCATCTCGACCGGCGCCCTGCCCGCCGTGCTGTCCGAATCGGCCGGGCCCTACCGCTACCGCGCCCGGCGGCTCGGCGGGGCGACGCTCGCCGCGACCGCCGGTTACCTCGTCGGGCTGCTCACCGGCGGCACACCCGCGCTGTCGGTGCCGGCGGTGATCCTGGTGGCCGCGGTGTCCGCGGTGATCAGCGCGGCCGGGAGCAACGCCTCGGTGGCCGGGCTGCAGATGCTCGTGTTCTGCGTGCTCGCCACCGGGCAGCACGCGACCGGCGTCCGCGTCGAAGTCCTCTTCGGCTACTTCTGCCTCGGCGCCGCCTGGAGCTTCCTGGTCGCGCTCGTCACCTGGACGGTCCGGGCGACCAGCCCCGAACGCACCGCCGTCGCGCACGTCTACGTCGAGCTGGCCGCGATGCTGTCGGCGGCCGACGAAGCCGTGTCGCGGGTCGCCCGCCACCGGCTGACCACGGCCATGAACACCGCCTACGACCAGCTGCTGACCGCGCGGTCCTGGCTGTCCGGCCGCGACGCCGCCTACCGCCGGCTGCTCAACCTGCTCTCGGCGACGACGCCCGCGGTCGAGGCGTCGGTGGCGATGGTCAACGCGGGCCGTCGCCCGGCTCAAGAGGTCATCGACCACTTCGTCGCGCTGTCCGCGGCGGTGCTGGCCGGCCAGCCGCTGCCGCCCCCGCCGCCGGCGCCGCCCGGCGACCCCGACCCGGTCCTCGCCGCGCTCTACGCGGGCCTGGTCCGGATCGGCAAGGGCGACGACCGCAAGCGCCGGGAGCCGACGCCGTGGCACCGCCGCCTGCGGGACTGGGCGGAATCGCTCGCGTCCGGCCCGCTGACCTGGATCGCCGCGCTGCGGCTGACGCTGTGCGTCGCGATCGCCGAGGCCGTCGGCCTGCTCGTGCCGGTGGAGCGGTCGTACTGGATCACCCTGACCGTCGGCATCGTGCTCAAGCCCGACTTCGGGTCCGTGTTCGGCCGCGCGGTGCTGCGCGGGATCGGCACGGTCATCGGCGTCGGGATCGGCGCCGCGGTGCTCGGCCTCGGGGCGAACGGCTGGGTGCTGGTGGTACTCAGCGCGGTCTTCGCCGGCGGCATCGCGGTGGGGAAGGTGCGCAACTACGGCATCCAGAGCGCCTTCGTGACGCCGCTGATCATCCTGCAGATGGGCCTGTCCCACACCGGGAACTGGAGCGTGGTGCTGGCGCGGCTGGTCGACACCGTGCTGGGCTGCGTGATCGTGCTCGTCTTCGGCTACCTGCTGTGGCCGGGCAGCCGGCGTCCGCGGGTGGGCGGCCGGCTGGCCGACGGCCTGGACGCGGTCGCGAAGTACGTCTCGCACGCGCTGGTCGAGGCGTCGTCGGGGGAGGCGCGGCTGGCGCGGTCACGGGCGCGGCGCGGGGCCTACCGGGCCCTGGCCGACCTGCGGACGGCGTTCCAGCAGGCCGTCGTCGAGCCGTCCGCGCACGGCCGGCAGGCGGTGGCGTGGTGGCCGGTGATCGCCGCGCAGGAGCGGGTCGCGGACGCCGTCACCGAGGTCGGCGTCACGATCGGGCGGGGTGTGCCACCGCCGGACCCCGCCGACGTCGAGCTGCTGACGGCCGCGCTGGGGGAACTCGCGTCGGCCGTCCGGGAGCAGCGGGAGCCGCGGTCGGTGCCGCTGCCGGACGCCCCGCGGCTGTCCGGGGTGGTCGACCAGCTGGAGTCGGCGTTCGACGCCGTCCGCGGCCCCGACCTGGCCGAACGCGCGCCCCTGGGGCTCGTCCGGCGGTTCCTGCCCTACCACAGGCGCACGTGAGGATCGTGCGGTTCAATGCACCCATGGGAATCGACTTCGAAGCGTTGAAGGGCAAGGCCGAAGAGGCCCTGCGCGAGCACAACGACAAGATCGAGGAAGGCCTCGACAAGGCCGCCGACTTCGCGAAGTCGAAGTTCGCCGGCCACGACAGCCAGATCGACGGCGGCGTCGAGAAGGCGAAGGACTTCCTCAACAAGTTCGACGACACCCCGGACACCCCGCGGTAGCTACTGGACCTCGCCGGTCGCGATCCCGTCCGAGAGGCCGGTGATCCGGCCGCCGCGTTCCCCGAGAGCGATCAGGCCTTGCCGCGCGTCCGGCGCGGTCAGGCTGATCCGGACCCCGGCGCGTTCGACGTCCAGGCTGGCGGCCAGCGCTTGCGCGCCTTCGTATCCCGCGTTGATCGTGGCGGCGAGCCCGCCGGTCGACGCGAGCGAACCGCGGGCGGCGCCGAGCCGGCCGAGTGCCTCGTCGACGATCGGCAGCAGGGCGTCCCGGTTGCCTTCGGTCATCGCGCGGACCAGCTGCGGGTTCGACCCGGCGACGCGCGTGCCGTCGCGGTAGGACCCGGCGGCGAGCGACATCGCGAGCGGGCCGCCCTCGGCGCCGATGGTGGCCAGGATGGCCGCCAGCAGGTGCGGCAGGTGCGAAATCCGGGCGACGGCCTCGTCGTGCGACTCCGCCGGCAGCGGGACGACGTGCGCCCCGACGTCCAGCACGAGCTTCGCCACTTCGGCCCACGCTTCGAGGTCGGTGTCCTCCTCGACGGCGACCACCCACGCGGCGCCCTGGAACAGCGAGGCGTCCCCGGCCAGCCAGCCGGAGTTCGACGTCCCGGCCATCGGGTGCCCGCCGACGTATCGCGTGTACGGCACCCGGCGGCGGACCGCGTCCAGTACCGGCGCTTTCACGCTGGTCACGTCGGTGAGCAGGCAGTGCGACGCGTGCTGGTTGACCAGCCGCAGCAGGTCTTCGACGGCCGGGAGCGGCACGGCGAGCACGACCATCGCGTCTTCGGCCGCGGCCCGGTGCAGGGCCGCTTCGACGTCCGTCGTGACGTCGAAGCCCGCTCTGCTCGCCGCGTCGGCGTCCACTTCGGAAACCGCGGCACCCCACGCCGTGCGGCCGCTCGCGGCCGCCGCGCGCAGCAGCGACCCGCCGATCAGCCCGAGCCCGATCACGCATACGTCTCGCACGGGGCCCATCCTGCCAGTGCCGGACGCTTATCGGGCTACAGCGCGGCGGCGAGCCGTGTCCCCTGGTCGATCGCGCGTTTCGCGTCGAGTTCGGCGGCGACGTCGGCGCCGCCGATCAGGTGCACCGGGAGCCCGGCGGCGCGCAGCTCGTCCGCGAGGTCCCGCACGGGCTCCTGACCGGCGCAGACGACGACCGTGTCGACGTCGAGGAGCCGCCGCTCGCCGTCGACGGTGATGTGCAGGCCGTCGTCGTCGATCCGCTCGTAGGTGACGCCGGGGAGCTGCTCGACGCGCTTGGCCTTGAGCGCGGCCCGGTGCACCCAGCCGGACGTCTTGCCGAGCCCCGCGCCGATGCCGGACTTCTTGCGCTGCAACAGGAAAACCTGCCGCGGCGACGGCTCGGGCCGCGGTGTGCCGAGCCCGCCCGCCGCCTGTTCCGGGTCGGTGACACCCCATTCGGCCAGCCACGCGTCGAGGTTGAGCGCCGGTGAATCGGTGTGCGTCAGGAACTCGCTGACGTCGACGCCGATGCCGCCCGCCCCGATCACCGCGACCCGCGCGCCGACCGGCTTGCCGTGCTTGACGACGTCGACGTAGGACAGCACCTTCGGGTGGTCGATCCCGGGCAGCGGCGGCACGCGCGGCGCGACCCCGGTGGCCAGCACGACCTCGTCGAAGCCGGTGAGGTCGTTCGCCGTCGCGCGGGTGCCGAGGTGCAGCTTCACCCCGGTCACTTCGAGGCGCCGCTGGTAGTAGCGGATGGTTTCGGCGAACTCCTCCTTGCCGGGGATCTTCCGCGCGATGCCGAACTGGCCGCCGATCTCGTCGTCGGCTTCGAACAGTTCGACGCTGTGCCCGCGTTCGGCCAGCGCGGTCGCCGCCGACAGCCCGGCGGGCCCGGCGCCGACGACGGCGACGTGCTTCGACCGCCGCGTCGGCGCGAGCGTCAACGTCGTCTCGTGGCCCGCGCGCGGATTCACCATGCAGGACACGAGCTTGCGCTTGAAGGCGTGGTCGAGGCAGGCCTGGTTGCACGCGATGCACGTGTTGATCTCGTCCTCGCGGCCGCTCTCGGCCTTCCGGATCCACTCGGGATCGGCGAGGAACGGCCGGGCCATCGACACGAGATCGGCATCGCCGCTGCTCAAGGCTTCCTCGGCGACCTGCGGCATGTTGATCCGGTTCGAGGTGACGACCGGGATGCCCACGTGCGGCTTGAGCTTCCCGGTCACCCAGGTGAAGGCGGCGCGCGGCACCGACGTCACGATGGTCGGCACCCGGGCCTCGTGCCAGCCGATGCCGGTGTTGATGATCGTCGCGCCGGCGGCTTCGACGTCCTTGGCGAGCGCGACGACGTCCTCCCAGCGCTGGCCGCCCGGGACGAGGTCGAGCATGGAGAGCCGGTAGACGATGATGAAGTCGTCGCCGACCTTTTCCCTGGTGCGCTTGACGATCTCGACGGCGAACCGGCGGCGCTTCTCCGGCGTGCCGCCCCAGGCGTCGGTGCGCTTGTTGGTGCGCTCGGCCAGGAACTGGTTGATCAGGTAGCCCTCGGAGCCCATGATCTCGACGCCGTCGTAGCCCGCTTCGCGCGCGAGAGCGGCGCAGTCGGCGAAGGCGCGGATCTGCTGGCGGACGCCGTAACCGGTCAGTGCGCGCGGCCGGAACGGGTTGATCGGCGCCTTGATGCTCGAGGCCGACACGCTCAGCGGGTGGTAGGCGTACCGGCCCGCGTGCAGGATCTGCAGCGCGATCTTGCCGCCGGCCTCGTGCACCGGCGCGGTGAGCTGCCGGTGTTCCTTGGCCTCCGCCGACGTCGTCAGCTTCGAGGCGAGCGGCAGCAGCCAGCCGGTGCGGTTCGGCGCGAACCCGCCGGTGACGATCAGCCCGACGCCGCCGCGGGCGCGTTCGGTGTAGTACTCGGCCAGCTCGGGGAAGTGCGAAGCCTTGTCTTCGAGGCCGGTGTGCATCGAGCCCATCAGGACGCGGTTGCGCAGCGTCGTGAAGCCGAGGTCCAACGGCGACAGCAGGTTCGGGTACGAGTTCATCGGGCGTCCTTCGGGTGGTGGAGGGCGGCGAGCACTTCGTCGAACCACTCGACCTGGCCTTCTTCGACGCGGATACCGCCGCGCAGGACCAGGTACTGGTGCAGGTGCTGGCCGTCGAGGTGCGCCGGCGCGGGGAAGTCGCGCTTCTCGATCTGGCGGTAGACGTCGAGGCGTTCGGCGTGCTTCGCGCGGTGCCGGACGATCTCCTCGGCCACCTTCGCCGGATCGCCGAAGGTCGCGCCGCGGATCTTCACGGCCAGCTCGACCGGCCCGGCCGACGGGTCCGGCTCGGCCAGCCAGCGGACGAGTTCGGCGTGGCCGCCGTCGCTGACGGTGTAGACCTTCTTGTCCGGCCGCCCCGACTGCGCGACGACGTCGACGGCGACCCAGCCAGCCTCTTCCATCCGCTTCAGCACGCGGTAGATCTGCTGGTGGGTGGCGCTCCAGAAGAGCCCGATCGACTTCTCGAAGCGGCGCGTGAGCTCGTAGCCCGAACCGGCGCGCTCGGAGAGCGAGACGAGGATCGCGTGCTCCAGTGCCATCGCTCGATGGTCTTATGCAACTAGTTGCAGTGCAACGAGGCGCGCATCACTTCACCCGCCCGGGTCAGGCAAAACGGGTCGACTAATCGATCGGAACGACCAGGATGGGAGGAGTGCACCCGGTACTCGAACTGATCTCCGAACGGCTGGTGGCGGGCAGTGTCCCGGGAGAACGCACCGACGGCAGGCGCCTCGCGCTCGTCATCGAGGGCGGCAGCAGCCGCGGCACCTACTCCAGCGGCATGGTCCTGGCCCTGGACGAACTCGGCGTGACCCCGGCGCTGGACGCCGTCTACGGCTCATCGGCCGGCGCGCTGAACGGCGCCTGGCTGCTTTGCGGCCGCTCCTCGACCGGCGTCCGGACCTGGTGGAACCCGGTGGTCATGCGCCGGATCATCAACCCGCTGCACACCCTGCGCGGTCGTGCGGTGATCGACCTCGAATACCTCGTCCACCAGGTCTATTCGGTGCTGGAGCCGATGGACTTCCCGGCGATCCTGGCCAACCCGGTCACCTTCCACCCGCTGGCCACCGACGCCGACACGGGGGAGTCGACCGACCTGCACCCCTTTCTCGACGACGTCGACGCGATCAAGGTCGCGCTCGCCGCGTCGTCGTGCATGCCGGTGCTGGCCGGGCCGCCGATCCCGATGGCCGGCCGCCGGTTCGTCGACGCCGGCGTGGCCGAGCCGATCCCGTACCGCACCGCGCTCGCCCAGGGCGCGACCGACGTCCTGGTGCTGCGCACCCGCCGCGCCGACGAGCTGCCGGTGCCGCCGCCGAGGGTGCACGACGTCGTCGTGCCGCGGTTCCTGCGCCGGCAGGCGCCCGGGGCGATCCCGGCCTGGCAGGACACCTACCGGCGGGACGTCGAGGACGAAGAAACGCTGGCGAGCGACCCGCGCATCCTGAGCATCCGCCCACCGGCCGGGGCGCCGGACGTGGCGGTGCTGGAGCGCGACCCGGAGGTGCTGCGCAAGGCCGTCGACCTGGGCAAGGGGGCCGTCCTCGCCATGCTGGACAGCCTGCGCGAAGCGTCTTAAGGCTTGCGCGCGACGCCGCCGATCACCCGCGACTCGGACGGCGAGCCGGCGAACACGGTGTGCTCGTCGGGGTGCCACGCCGGGGCGTAGACGAGCCCCGGTTCCAGCATCGGCCAGCCGCCGAAGAAGCGTTCGAACTCGGCCATCGTCCGCAGGAAGCCCGGGTTGGTCGTGGTCTCGTAGTACTCGAGCAGGTCGAGCAGCGCCTGCCGCTCGTCCTCGTTGACCGGGTTCTCGTTGGTCATCTGCGACAGCACCAGCAACGAGCCGGGCGCGAGCCGCTCGCGGAAGAACCCGAGCAGCCGGTCCGGGTCCTGCTCGTCCTTGATGAAGTGCATGACCGCGTTGATCACCAGCGCGATCGGCTGCTGCGTGTCGATGATCTCCGACGCCTTCACCCGCTCCCAGAGGTCGTCCGGCTGCAGGAAGTCCGCGGCGATGGCGTGGTGGCGCTCGGGGTCGGCGGTGTCGGCGAGCAGCAGCGTCGAGTGGGCGAGCGCGATCGGCTCGTTGTCGATGTAGAGCACGCGGGTGTCCAGTTCGGGACGGGCCTCGTCGGCGACCTCGTGCACGTTGCCCGCGGTCGGCAGGCCGGAGCCGATGTCGACGAACTGCCGCAGCCCGGCGCGCACGCACTCGCGCACCGCGCGGCCCAGGAACTGCCGGCTCGTCAGGCAGTACTCGCCCATGAGCGGCAGCCGGGCGCGGACCTTCTCGGCGAAGTCGCGATCGATCGCGTAGTGGGTGTTCCCGCCGATGAAGTAGTCGTAGATCCGCGCGGCGGACGGCCGGTCGAGACTGCTGGCGACGGCCTTGAGCGCGTCATCGTGGTTGATCATGACCATCCCTTCGGGGCCCATGCTGCCACGGGAACGATCACGTCGGCGGCCACGCCTCC
Organism: Amycolatopsis kentuckyensis; assembly: GCF_002155975.1. GTDB lineage: Bacteria > Actinomycetota > Actinomycetes > Mycobacteriales > Pseudonocardiaceae > Amycolatopsis > Amycolatopsis kentuckyensis. The sequence continues at coordinate 5,885 of NZ_MUMI01000188.1, read as the reverse complement.
CGATAGGCGTTGACCGACTCCGTCAACCGGTCCAGTTCGGCGCGCATCCGGGCGAGCCCGGCTTCGTCCAGGCTCATCGCCGCGCCGATCACGTCGGGGATGTCCCGCGCCTTCTCGTGCAGCGCCTTCCCGCTTTCGCTCAGGCTGACGCGGACCGAGCGCTCGTCGTCGGCCTGCCGGTTCCGGACCACCAACCCCGCCGTCTGCAGCCGCTTGAGCAACGGCGAGAGCGTGCCCGAGTCGAGGTTCAGCTCGGCGCCGAGTTCCTTGACCAGCCGGTGGTCCTTCTCCCAGAGCGCGAGCATGACCAGGTACTGGGGGTAGGTCAGGTCGAGGTCTTCCAGGACGACCCGGTACAGCGACGTCACCGCGCGCGACGCCGAGTACAGCCCGAAGCAGAGCTGGTCGTCCAGCCGCAACGACGCCATGGCGTCCTCCTCTCTCCTGGCTGTCCATGGTGCGCGCCATCCGGCTGGTCGGCAACTTAAGTGCGCTGCATCTCATTGGCTTCAATTCAGTTGTGCACAACTGAGTTGCGAGCTACTTTCGTGACATCAGCTTCCACCCCGAGGAGGACGACATGACCGCCAACCCGCACAACCTGGCCCTCGAACCGGCCGCACAGGCGTTCGCGGAGGCCACCGACCAGCCGCCGTACCTGTTCCAGCTGCCGCCGGAGGAGGGGCGCAAGGCCGTCGACGGCGTCCAGGACGGCGAGGTCGCCATGCCCGCCGCCGAGATCGAGGTGCTGAGCGTCCCGGGCGGCCCGAACGGCGACGTCGAAACGCGGATCGTCCGCCCGGCCGGCGTTTCCGGTCCCCTTCCGGTGATCGTCTACATCCACGGCGCCGGCTGGGTGTTCGGCGACTTCCACACCCACGAGCGACTGGTCCGCGAACTGGCGGCCGGGGTCGGCGCCGCCGTCGTGTTCCCCGAGTACAGCCGTTCGCCCGAGGCGCGCTACCCGATCGCCATCGAGGAGAACTACGCCGTGGCGAAGTGGGTCGCCCAGCACGGCGCGGAGAAGGGCCTCGACACCTCGCGCATCGCGATCGCCGGCGACTCCGTCGGCGGCAACATGACCGCGGCACTGACCATCCTGGCCAAGCAGCGCGGCGACGTCACCTTCCGGCAGCAGGTGCTCTTCTACCCGGTCACCGACGCGAACTTCGACACCGCGTCCTACCTGGAGTTCGCCGAGGGCTATTTCCTCGGCCGCGAAGGCATGAAGTGGTTCTGGGACCAGTACACGACGGATCCCGCCCAGCGGGCGGAGATCACGGCGTCGCCGCTGCGCGCGTCGCTCGACGAGCTCGCGGGGCTCCCGCCGGCCCTCGTCATCACCGGTGAAGCCGACGTGCTTCGCGACGAAGGGGAGGCGTACGCGGCGAAGCTGCGTCAGGCCGGTGTGCCCGTCACCGCGGTCCGGTACCAGGGGATCATCCACGACTTCGTGATGGTGAACGCGCTGCGCGAGACGCACGCCGCCGAGGCCGCGATCACCCAGGCCGTCACGGTGCTGGCGCGGTCTTTGGCGAAGTAGTTGAGAAAACGCTGAGTGCGCCGCACGTTGCGGACCTATGACCCAACTCACAGGTCCGCAACGTGCAAGCCGGGTCAAACGTGCTATATACGCGAGTCCCGGGGGGTCCGGGTGCGCATCCGCTGCCCGCCCGGAAGGACCTTCCCCATGCACCTCAGCAGCATCCGGCTCGATTCGCCGATCACGATGGGCATCGTGGTCGCGGTGACGCTGCTGGCGATCATCGCGATCCCGTTGTTCTGGGAGCGGTGGAAGCGCAAGCTGCTGTGGCGCACCGTCACCATCCTCTGCGCGGTCGTCTCGATCGTCGTCACCACCGGCCTGGCCGGCAACATGATCGGCGGGTTCTTCCCGACGCTCGGCTCGCTGCTCGGCACCGGCGTCTACGCGGCCGACAGCATCGACGCCGAGAACCCCGAGGTCGTCCGGGAGGTGGGTGCGGCGCACGCCAAGGAGGGCAAGGGCACCGTCCTCACCAAGAAGGTGACGGGCCGGCGCACCAAGCTCGTGCGCGACGTGACGCTCTACCTTCCGCCGCAGTACTTCGACCCGGCCTACAAGAACCTGCGGTTCCCGGTGATCGAGTGGATCCCGAACTACCCGTCCGGGCCCGAGGTCGTCACCGACGGGTACAAGCTCCCGGAACAGCTCGACGCGGCCATCGCCAAGCGCGTGCTGCCGCCGGTCGTGGTGCTCATGCCGGACCCCACGGGCGTCCCGAAGATCGGCCACGACACCGAGTGCGTGGACGAGGTCAACGGCAGCGCGAACGACACGTACCTGACGGCGGACCTGCGGGAGTTCGCGATCGAGAAGCTGGGCGTGTCCACGGACCGGAAGGCCTGGACCTTCGCCGGCTGGTCGTCCGGCGGCTACTGCGCGATGAACCTGGTGACCCGCCACCCGCAGTGGTACGGCCAGGCGGTGAGCGTCAGCGGCTACGACCGCGCCCAGATGGACGCCGAGACGGAGAACCTCTACAAGGGCCGCCAGGACGTCGACGACGCCAACAACGTCGGCATCACGGTCCGCCTCCACCCGTCCCCGGTGGACATCCTCGCGATCTGGGGCGAGAAGGAGAAGTTCGAGAGCGCGGCGGCCGGGCTGATCCGCGCCGGCGTCCGGCCGCCGGTCCGGTTCCAGTCGTGGCAGGTCCCGGACGCGGGCCACAACATGAACACCTTCAAGTCCCAGATCCCCGACATCCTGACCTGGATCGGCGCTCACACGACACCGCCCGCCCCGGCGGGCAAGCAGGTCGAGACCACGGGCGGGGTGCAGCCGTGGCCGCTGCCGCGGTCGGGCGCGCCGGGCGCACTGGCGGACACGGACCAGTGAGGGCGCTTCAGCCCAGCAGCGTCGAGACGATTTCCGTGACCCGCCTCGACCCGGTCGCGTAGTCGACCTTGGAGGGGTGCTCGGTCAGCACCGCCACGATGTAGCGGTTGTCCTTGCCGACCACGCCCGAGGTGTGCAGCATCCGCGTCGGGCGGCAGCACGACCAGCCCTGCTTGACCAGCCACGGCTGGCCCGCGGCGGCGTCCGGGATGCCGAAGTACTGCCGGAAGCCGTCGGACCCGCGCTCGGTCGCGTCGCGCAGCGCGTTCAGGATCGCGGTCGACTTGCGGTTCAGCAGGTACTGGTAGATCTTCACGACGTCCGCCGCGGTGATGCGCGTGTCGCCCCAGCGCCCGGCCTCCGCGGGCGGCCGGGTACCGGTGAGGCCCAGCTTCGCGGCCCAGCGCGTGACGATCGCCGGCCCGCCGTAGGCCGACCAGAACCGGCTCGCGAGGTCGTCGTCGCTGCGGGACAGCATCCGCTGCACGTCCGCCACGGGACCGCCCTGGTCGAGCGCGGAAAGCGCGATCAGCAGCTTCACGAGCGACGCGGAGGTGTACCCGCGGTCCGCGTGCACGGAGACGGTCGCCGCGCCGGTCTCCCGGTCGAACACGACGGCGCTGACCTCGCCCTCGCGCACGATCTTGGCCAGCGCGGCGGGGTCCACCTTGGCCGGAGGCTGCTTGGGCTCGGTCTTCGGCGTCGGCGTGGCGGACGTCGCGGGCGCCGCGGACTCGGCCGCCGGGGGCGGCGTCGCGGACGTCGTCGCCGCGATCTCGGTGACCGCGATCGGCTGGGGCGCCGCGGCGTTGCTGTGACCCGCCGTCACCACCACCGCGCCGGTCGCCCCCAGGCACAGCCCCACCAGGAAGATGCCGCTCAGCTTGCGCATGCCCTGAATTGCCGGAAAGGCCGTGCGCTGTTCGCCCGAACGGGTCGGTTTGTGGGATAGCTCTCGAAGGGCACCCGAATCGGGAACGCAAGAGGGCCCTGCGGGCAAGCGCCATCGTTTCGCTCACCGTGTTCGCGGGGTACCCCAGCGCGGTGACGGTCGTCACCACCCGCTGGGAAGGACTGGAGTCATGGTTCACGCGAAAGGCGCACGCATCCGGGTCCGAGGCCTGCAGCCGGCGCAGGTGCTGGCCGGACTGGCCGGGATCGCGTTCCTCGTCGTCGGCATCATCGGATTCTCAAGGACCGGCTTCGGCAACTTCGCCGGCCACCACGACGCCGGGTTCTGGCGGTTCTCCGCCAACCCGCTGATGAGCCTGGTCCGCGTCGTGACCGGCGTCGTCGGCCTGCTGCTCGCGTTCGGCTCGGGCCGCGCGCGGACGTTCGGCTGGCTGCTGTTCATCGGCTACGGCCTGCTGTTCGTGTGGGGCCTGATGATCGACGGCCTCATTTCGACCAACCCGTTCGCCAACGCCGGCAACCCGATGGACCTCGAGCCCGCCGACACGTGGCTGCACCTCGGTGTCGCCGCTCTCGGCCTGCTGATCGCGGTCCTGCCGGCCCGCCGCACCATCCTGCTGCCCGAGGACGAGACGGCCGACGAGCCGGTCGTCGCCGAGCAGCGCACCGAGGTCATCGACCGCACCGACGGGGTGGCCGAAGAACCGCGTCGCCGGTCGTTCCTGCGTCGTGACCACAAGGGGCGAGGCCCGGAGGTCACTCGCGAAGAGCGTCCGCCGGGCCTCGCCCACTAGGAGGTTCGGGGTGGTTCAGTAGGTGGTGCCACCGGAACCGGAGGAGTCACTGGTCCCCGCACCGCTGCCGGCCGGAGCCTGCTGCTGCTGGCCGGCGGCGGTCGCCGGGTTGCTGCCGACCTTGCAGCCGGCGGGCTCGATGACGAACCAGGTGCCGTTGACGCCCTGACCGTTGGCGTCGCCCGGCTTGGTGTCCTTCGAGAAGGTGTAGACGGGCCAGCCGCCGATGGTCACCTGCTCCGAGCCGTCCTGGCGCTTGATGCTGCCGAGGAGCTTCGAGTCGATGCCCTGCAGTTCGACCTTGCCCTTGGAGAGCACCGGCGGCCAGGTCTTGGCGCAGTCACCGTTGCAGGCGGAGGCCTTCTTCTTGGTGTCCTTCTGGAACAGGTAGAGGGTCATCCCGTTCTGGTCGACGATCGCGTCGCCGAGGCCGTCGATCTTGCTGGCGCTGAGCTTGACGGCGCCGGCTTCGGACTCGCCGGCCGCGGCCTGCCCGGCCTTCCCGCCCTTGGCGTTCGCGGCGTACCAGGCGCCACCGACACCCTGACCGGTCGCGTCGCCGGGCTTGGTGTCCTTGGCGTAGCGGTAGAGCGCCCACCCGCCGACGGTGATCTGCTCGGTCCCGTCGGACCGGGTCACCTTCCCGACGGTGCTCTTGTCGACACCTTGTACTTGGACGTCCCCGGTGGCCAGCATCGGCGGCCAGGCCTTGGCGCAGTCGCCGTCGCAGTTGGACTTCGGCGGCTTGGCGGTGTCCTTGTCGAAGCGGTAGAGGGTCATGCCGTTCTGGTCGGTGAGCACCTGGCCCACATCGGCCACATCGGCGACGACCAGCTTGGTCTCGTTGGAGGCCGGAGCGGCGTTGCCGACCTGGCCGTTGTTGGCGGCCTGGCCGCCACCGGTGCCACCCGCCGCCGCAGGAGCGACAACCGGCTGAGCAGTCTCTGCACCCGAGCAAGCGGTGAGCACTGCCAGCCCGGCTGCCGCCGCGGCGACGGAGACGGCGATGCGCGTGCGAAGCATGGAAGTTCTCCTTGTGTCCGTTGGGGTTTCCCGGCCGCTCGGTGCGGCTGCTGATACCCACTACACGGACCCCCGCCGAGGGCGGTTCAAAGAATTTTCGCCGAGGTCGGTGACCGACCGGGCCGGGCGGCGGCGTAGCCCGCTGCGCGACCGGGCGGCGACGTGGCCGGGCGGTGGACCTTTGGCCCCTAGTCTGAGCCGCCGAGGGCGCGGTCGACCAGGGAGCCCGCCGCGCCGGTGTAGCCGGCGGGGTCGAGCAGCTCGTCCAGCGCGGC
>NZ_MUMI01000187.1 GCF_002155975.1 Amycolatopsis kentuckyensis | reverse complement strand
CGCCGACGACGGCCAAACCGGTCCCGAAGCCGCCGAGGGTGTTGCCGTAGGCGGCGTCACCCAGCAGCACGATCCGGCCGCGGGAGTAGCGGTCGATCGTGACCCGGCTGAGCGAGTCCAGGTAGAACTCGCGGGCCTGCGGGATCCGGGCCATCAGCTCCGGCACCCGCCAGCCGGCGCCCCGGTAGGCGTCCACCAGCAGCTGACGCTGCTGGCCGGTGTCGGTGCGGTCGTAGTCCAGCTCGGGGGAAGCGAACACGAAGAACGCCGACGCCTTCGGACCGCCGACCGCGGCCATCCGCCCCGGCTCGTTGTACATCTCCGCGGCGCCGCCGCCGAGGTCCTCGCCGAGTTCGGCCAGCGCGTAGTGGTGGCCGAGGTACCGCACGTAGTCGCGTTCCGGGCCGAACGCCAGCCGGCGGACGTTCGAATGGATGCCGTCGGCGCCGACGACGAGGTCGAACCGGCGCGGCTGCGCGTGGGCGAAGGTGACGTCGACGCCGTCCGAGGTCTCGGCCAGGGACGTGATGGTGTCGCCGAAGAGGTATTCGCAGTCCGCGTGCGCGTACAGGATTTCCGACAGCTCACCGCGGCGGATTTCAATGTCGCCGCCGGTGAACTCACCGGGAATCACCGCCCGCGGGCGCCCGGCCGCGTCGACGATCGTCTGGTCCTGCCCGCCCGTCTGCCGGCGCCGGACCTCGCCGAGGATGCCCATCCGGTCCAGGACGGTCCGGTGCGTGTCGCCCTTGAAGTCGACGGCCTGGCCGCCGGGCCGCAGCGCCGGAGCGCGTTCGACGACGGTGACGGTGCAGCCGTAGCGGGTCAGCAGGCAGGCGAGAGCGGGGCCGGCGATGCTCGCGCCGGAGATCAGGACGGTCAGGTTCTTCATGCCGCCGAGCTTCGCCAGGGCCGCTTACCGGTCCCTGGCGAAGCGCTGACGGCGGCCTACTGGACGGCGCCGTTGTCCGTCAGCAGCGTCTGGTACCAGCTGTCGTACGGGTGGTTGGTCGCCGGGTAGCTCGCCAGGGGAGCGGTGGCCTGGCTCGCCGAGTCGAAGTCCCAGCCGCGGACCAGCCTGCCCGCCTGCCGGGCCGAGGTGATGAACGCCGATTCCGTCGCGGGCGCGCCGTAGAACAGCGCACCCTGCTGGAGCTCAGCGCTGTCGCCCTTCTGGAACTCGTCGAAGGCGACCTGCCGGTAACGGATCCGGTCGCCGGCCACCCGGTCGGTGTCGGCGCGCAGCGTCTGCGCCGAGGTCGGGCCGTCCGCGCCGGTCCACACCGACACCGTGCGGCCGGCGCTGCTCGACGTCGCCTTGGCGAACCGCGCGTCCGAGGTCTTGGCGTTGCCGGTCCACGCCACCGTGGTGCCCGCCAGGACCCCGTCCCAGGCCCAGTTCTGGCTGTTGTTCTGGCTCTTGTGGATCTCCCGCAGGTGTGTCGCGTCGGTGAAGGCGACGGTCGGCAGGACACCGTTGTCGTACTGGTGGCTCGCCTGCCAGGTGATCTCGCCGTCCGCGCCGAGCTTGCCGACGTGGTACCAGAGCGTGGTCGCGCCCTGCGACTGGTGGACCTCGACGAGGTCGCCGTTGTCGGCGAGCGCGACGGCCGGCGTCTGCCCGCTGTCGTACTTGCCGTGCCGCAGCCAGGTGACCCGCCCGTCGGCGCCGTAGGTCCCGGTCCAGTACCAGAGCGCGCCGGCCCCGGAGTCGTGCACCTCGACGACCTGGCCGCGGCCGTTGAGCGCGACGGCCGGGTGGTAGCCGACGTCCCGCTTGTACTCGGTGCGGGACCCGCCGTCGCCGGACAGCAGGGGCAGCACGCGCCCGCGCAGCGCGTCGACGTCCGGCTGCGCCGCCGGGTAGTCGCGCGCCCGCAGCAGCCGCGGGCCGAACACCGACTCGAGCTCCTGGTTGAGCGCGGTCAGGTTGCCCGCCGCGAACGAGGGGTTGTCGGTCAGGTCGTCCTTGAGGTCGAGCATGACGACGATCGGGGCGGCGGCCGGGTGCTGCGCCGACCACGTGTTCACCACGGCGAGCCAGTCGCGCAGGTTGTTCGACGCCGGGTTGCCGCCGCCGTGGTCCACGAGATTGCCGGGCGAGTCGTGCCCGACGGCGTAGTCGTGCGCGGTGGCGTAGCCGTTGTCGTGCACGTCGAGTTCCAGGAACCGCACGCCGTGGTCGAGCTGGTAGGCGAGCGAGTTCTTGGCGCCGTCGACGTTTCCCGAGTAGCTGTTGTGGGTCGCGCGGAACACCGACGCGGTGAACGGCGGGCTCGCGGCGTGGGCCGTGGCGGGGGTCAGGACCGCGGCGGTCACCAGTGCGGAGACGGCCAGCGCGGGCAAGCGGGTCATCCTCGGATCCTCACTTCGGGGAACGGGCCTGCCCATCCTGGCCGTCCGGCGAGGTGTTGTCCTGAATTCCGCGAAAACGGTTGATCACGGTGTCGGGAGAATAGCCGGAAAATGCTCACGGAATCGCAGATCAAGTGTCTGCTTTGTCGGTTTTGTCGCACCGCTTGGCGATTTATGCCAAATTGCTGTGCGGATTCGCCGGCAAGACCCGCTTGGCCAAGGTGCTGCGGGCCGACGGTGGCGCGCACGCACTGGCGGAAGGCACGGCGGCCCGCGCCCACCGGGTCCAACCGGGTCCCGGCCATCTCACCCCCGGCGCGGAAGGGCGCCGCCTGGTGCTCTGCGTCGACGACGCGCACCTGCTCGAAGGGCCGCGTCGCCGAGCGGCTCGACGTCGGCGAGCTGACCGGCCGCAGACCGCCGCGCTGTCGGCGACCGACGGCGTGTGGCGGTGGAGCGGCGCCCTGAGCGCGCCCCCGCGGCTGGTCGAGTTGATCGAAACCCGCACCGACCGCGTCGACGCCGACGGGCGGCGCCTGCTGGAACTGCCGGCCTTCGGGGAGCAGCTGGGCTGCGAACCCCTGCTGCGGCTCGGCGCCGGGCACGTCGAGATGGTCTCGCACGGCGGCCATCCCGTCGGTGGTGCTGGTGCGGGCCGACGGCGGCGTGCTCGTCGGCGACGCGGAGAGCCGGCGCCGGGATCGACCGCGTCGGCCTGATCACCGAGCCCGAGGCCGCGGCGGCGCACTACGCCGACCAAGACCACCACCCCCGACGACCACGACGAGCCCGAAGACGAAGACGACGCCGTGACCGCGCCGGTAGCCTCGGCGGCATGGCTGCGGAACACGTGATCGTGACGTCCACGACGGACTCGGAAGCGGCGGCCCGCGAGCTCGCCACCCAGGCGGTGGCCGCCCGTCTCGGCGCCTGCGCCCAGATCGTCGGCCCGATCACCAGCGTCTACCGGTGGGACGGAGCTGTGCAGACCGGCCAGGAGTGGCGGGTGGAAATCAAGACCACCGCCGGCCGCGTTCCCGCGCTCACCGAACGCCTCCGGCAGCTGCACGGCTACGACCTCCCGGAGATCATCGCCACCCCGATCGCCGGCGGCAGCGCCGAATACCTGGCGTGGCTGAGCGAGGAGACCGCTGGCTAGATTCGGCGCATGGAGCACGAAGCACTCAGACCGCGGTTCGCGACGCTGACCACCGCCCACGTCGCCGACGCGTGCATCCGCGCCGGGCTCCCGGTGCGGTGCGCGCCCGCCCCCACGCGCGCGGTGGTGCCGGGCAGCCGCCTGTTCGGCCCGGCCGTTCCGGCCCGCCACGTCGGCAGCGTCGACGTTTTCCTCGAAGCGTTCGAGGACGCCCCCGAGGGCGGGGTGCTGGTGGTCGACAACGGCGGCCGATCGGACGAAAGCTGCGTCGGCGACCTCGTGGTCCTCGAGGCGCGCGCCGCCGGGCTCTCCGGTGTCGTGATCTGGGGCCTGCACCGCGACACCGCGGACATCCGCGCCATCGGGCTGCCGGTGTTCAGCCTCGGCTCGCTGCCGACCGGCCCGCTCGGCCTGGGGCCGCGCGTCGACGGCGGGCTGGCCGAAGCGGTCGTCGGGACGTGGCGGATCGGCCCGGCGGATCTCGTCCTGGGTGACGACGACGGCGTCCTGTTCGTCCCGCTCGCCCGCGCGGGTGAACTGTTCACCCTCGCCGAAGGGATCCGCGACACCGAACGCCGCCAGGCCGACCGGATCCGCGGCGGCGAACCGTTGCGGCAGCAGGTGCGGTTCGGTGAATTCCTTGCGGCGCGCGAAACGAATCCGTCGTTGACTTTCCGCGCGCATCTCCGGGCCGTGGGCGGCGCCATCGAAGAATGAGCCCGCACTGAACACGAAAGTGTGATCACCCGCCGAATCGGGTATTCCGGGCCTGCAGCGGGGCGCGGGAGGCGGAACCATGAACACGCTCATCGGCTTCGGCCGGGACATCGAGTACCACTTCGCCCGGGGGCTGCGTGCCTACCTCGGCCGGGTCGCCCGGGGGGTCGGCGTCGGCTTCGAGTCGTGCTCGCTCGACCTCGACGTCCCCGCCTCGGGGTACGTCGCCCTCGATCGCACGCTCCCGGACCTGCCGGGGCACGACCTCGCCCTGATCTGGGACGAGGTGCACGGCTGGTCGGCGGTCGTCGAGCCCGCGGGTGGCGGCGCGGCGAAGCTGCTCGCCTACCTCGGCGGCCCGGAGGTCCTGCCCCCGCCGCGCGCGGTCGCCCGGTTCCTCGAGGTGCTGCGGACCGCCGGGCCGCCCGCCGGCTCGTTCCGGCCGCCGGTGTTCCGGGCGGCGGGGCACCACGAGGACCTCGTCGACTGGCTGCCGGTCACCGGTCCCGAAGGACTGCTGCGGCCGAGCTCCCCGGCCTGGTGACCGGCGGCGGCCCCGCACCCGGGCGCCTAGGATGGGCGGTCACACCGCTTTCGGGGGTCCGGGTGGCGAAGCCCCCGGCCTCGGGGCGAAGCCCCGGTTGTCACAGCCACCGGAGTGAGGGAACACCGTGAGCAGCGCCGAGGAGCCCCGACCCGTCCGTGTCCTGCTCGTGGAGGACCACGACATGGTCGCCGAGGCACTGCAGCTGGCCCTCGACCGGGCCGAGGGGATCACCGTGGTCGGGCGGGCCCGGTCCCGGGCGGAGGCGGTGACCGACGTGGTCGGGCACGCCCCGGACGTCGTGGTGCTGGACCGGCGGCTCGCCGACGGGGACGCCCTCGGTGTGATCGCGCAGCTCGGCTCGGGCGGGGCGCGGGTGCTGGTGCTGACCGGCGACGCGACGCCCGCGGTCGCCGTGCAGGTCGCCAAGGCGGGCGGCGCGGGGCTGCTGCTGAAGTCCTCCCAGCTCGGCGTGCTCGAATCCGCCGTGCGGGACGTCGCCGCCGGCGGGGTCGTCTTCGACCCCGAGCTGCTGCCCGGTGTCTTCGACCGGCTCACCGGCCGCGGGCCGGGCGGGGGCGCGGCGCTGACCGCGCGGGAACGCGAGACCCTCGACCTGCTCGCCGAAGGCGCGACCACCGACGAGATCGGCCGGCGGCTGGGCGTCTCCCGCAACACCACGCGCAACCACGTCCAGCGGGTGCTGGAAAAGCTCGGTGCGCGGTCGAAGCTCGAAGCCGTCGCGGTGGCCCGCCGGGAGGGCCTCATCGACTGATGCAGCTGCACCAGTCGCGTGAGGGCTTTTGCATCTCGCGCCGCCCGGGCCGCTTCGAGCAGGCTTGCGGTGTGCCCACCCCTGCCCCGCTCACCGCGGAGTGCGCGCTGACCGACCTGGCCGCCGCGCGCCGGTTCACCCGTCTCACCCTGCTGGCCTGGGCCGGCGGGGTCGCGATCGAGGACGCGCTGCTGGTCGTCACCGAACTCGCGACGAACGCCCTGCGCCACGGGGCCGGCGACCCGGTCCTGCGGCTGAGCGTGGACGGCGCGGACGTCCGCGTCGAGGTGTTCGACGACAGCCCGGCGCCCCCGGTGCGGCGTCCCGCGGGGCTGGACGGTGGCTGGGGTCTCGCCCTCGTCGACCGCTTGTCCAGGGTGCGCGGGACCTCGCCCCACGGCCGCGGGAAGGTGGTCTGGTGCGTCCTGCCCGTCCCGTCCGCCGAGTTCGCGGGCTGACCACTGTCGTGCCGGGCGGACGCCGATCCGGCAGAGTTGCCGCATGGACGACGATCGGTTCCGGCTGCTGGTGCAGGGTGTGCTGGACTACGCGATCTTCATGCTGGACACCGGGGGCCGCATCGAGAGCTGGAACGCGGGTGCCGAGCGGATCAAGGGGTATGCGGCCGGGGAGATCATCGGGCGGCATTTTTCGGTGTTCTACCCGGCGGAGGACATCGCTGCCGGGAAGCCGGCCCGGGAGCTGGAGGTCGCCGTCGCGGAGGGGCGGCTGGAGGACGAGGGGTGGCGGCTGCGCAAGGACGGTACCCGGTTCTGGGCGAACGTGGTGATCACGGCGTTGTACGACGAGCAGGGCCGGTTGCACGGGTTCGGGAAGGT
>NZ_MUMI01000186.1 GCF_002155975.1 Amycolatopsis kentuckyensis | reverse complement strand
GCGGGCCGGGCGGCGCTGCTCGCCGGGTGGGACGGCCGGGTGCTGCGCTCGGTCGCCGTCACCTTCCTCGACCCGATGATGCTGCTCCCGCCGTCCGCGCCGGTCGGCGGGCTTTCGCTGCGCCGCCCGACCCCGCTGCGGCTGGCCTGGGCGGGCACGCTCGGCCGGTCGCGGTACGCGGGCGCGGCGCTGCTGGTCGGCCTCGCGGTGGTCGTCGCGCACATCGCGGTGCCGACCGTGCCGGGCGCGGTCCTGGTGGGCGTCGGCGCGTACGTCGCGCTGACGCCGTTCGCCGGCGGGCTCGGCGAGCTCTGGCGCAACCCGGGCCGCCGCCGGTGGCTGGGCTCGCCGGATCGCGACCTGGTGCTGGCCCACGGACTGGTGCTCGCCGGAGTCAGTCTTCTTTGGGCGACAGCGCTCCTCGCGGTCACCCTCGCGGGTGGGACGTCGTTCGCCGCGGGCGCCTGGCTCGCCGTGCCGTTGTCGGTGCTGTCGATCCTGCGCACGGTCACCCGCACCGCCGTTGACTACGCGAATCCCGGGTTCGTCGACACCCCGATGGGCCCGATGCCCGCCAACCTGACCCGCCAGCTCTTCCGCGGTCTCGATCTCCAGGTCGTCGGCATCGTGCTGCTCGCCGCCGCCGTTTGACCTACTCTCGTTGCGACGAAGGGAGCAGCGAGTGGGCGGCGGGCACGCACCGGGCGTCGGGCGCAGGGCGACCAGCGAGTTCCCGGCCGGCTGGACCGACGAGCAGATCATCTCCGTGGTCAAGGACGTCGCCAACGACCCCAGCGAGGCCCGGCGCCAGCAGCGCAACGGCCGGTGGCGCTGCGCCGGCGAGCGGTTCAACGTCCACCTGATCGTGCTGGTCGAGGACAACGGGCACGTCCACACCGCCTACCCGGTGGCGGGGCCGGGCGTGATCCGCAACCCCGACACCGCCCGTGACCCGGCGAACCCGACGGTCGCCGACCTCAAGGGCAACCGGATCAGCTTCTTCGCCGACAGCGTCCTGACCACGATCGGCAACCGGCTCTCCCCGGAGGACTACACGCACTACCGGACGCTGCTGTGGGCCGGCGAGTGGGAGGAACTGGCCGACGTCCTGGCCGCGCACGCCTACCGGGTCGGTTTCGGCTTCTCCGCCGACGAGTTCTCCGACTTCGAGAAGCTGCTCAACAGCTACGACCTGCCGGTGCCCGGGTGCGCGTTCCTCAACGACCGCGAGCACATCCTCAAGCAGCTGCGCCCGGTCTAGGAGAAGTCGTAGCCGGTGAAAGTCGCGATCGGGACGTAGCCGATGCGCCGGTACAGGGCATTGCCGGTGACGTTGGCGGGATCGGTGTAGAGGACGACGTCCGTCGCGCCCGCCGCCAGCGCGGCCTCGCTCGCCGCGGCCGTCACGGCACCCGCGTACCCCCGCCCGCGGAACCGGGCCGGGGCGTAGACGGGGTCGACCCGGACCATGCCGGCCAGCACCGGGGTCCAGCCCGCCATCGCGACGAGAGAGCCGTCCTCCCAGAACGTGAACCGCTTGTCGGCGAAGTTCGAGGCGGCCCAGGCCTGTGCGTCGGGGAAGGGCTCCTGCCCGACCGCGGTGGCGAACTCGCTGCACCAGCGGATGACCACCGCGCGGTCCGGCGCCGCCACGGCGCGGCCTTCGGGCATCGGCTCCGGTGGGGTGAGCTTGCCCAGCCGGTGGAGCCGGACCCGCACCTTGGGCACCGGCACCGCGTCGGTGTGCCGCTGCCACGCTTCGGCGAACGCGGCGGCGGAGTCGTCCTCCGCGGTCACGCCGGGCACCACTTGGCCGGCTAGGTCCGCAGCGAGGGCTTCGGCTTCGTCCGGTGCGACCGCGGTGAGGACCAGGTGGTGCGCCGGACGGTGGTAGCAGATCGCGCGAACCTCGCCGTCGTGCTCGAGCCAGCCGAAGAGGGTGCCCTTCTCCTCCTGCGTCCGCAGCTTCTCGAGCTGGGTCAGCTGCGAGGTGTGCAGGGCGGGTCGCGAGCGCAGGAAGCCGCCGGTCCGGGCGAGGAAGCCGTCGATGTCCTCGGTGAGGCGCCAGGGCATTTCCGCTGGTCAGCTCGCCTGCGAAAGCGGAGGTGACGCGGCGGGCGTGACGGCCGCGCGCAGCTCCTCCAGCGGCAGGCCGACGGCGTCGGCGATGGCCGCGACCGTGAAGAACGCCGGCGTCGGGATGCGGCCGGTCTCGATCTTCCGGAGCGTCTCGACCGAGATCCCCGCCTCCGCGGCGACGTCGACCATGCTCCGCCCGGCCCGCGCTTCCCGCAGCGCCTGGCCGAGGCGTTCGCCTCGTTCGCGCTCTTCGTCCGTCAGCGGTACGCGCACCATGAGGCGGATTCTAATACCAGTAGTTGTCCACTGCCTGTGGACAACTCTGTGCACAGGTGGGGAAAGGGCCCCGCCGAACCGGAGTTCGGCGGGGCCCCACTAGCCCTAGTGGTGTCAGGCGCCCGCGGGCACCGGAAGTGGCATGCCGGGCAGGCTCTGGTCGTTCGGCACCACGCCGTCGATCAGGTAGGCCTCCACGACCTTGTCCACACCCGCGTTGCCGCCGGCGTAGATGCCGTGGTCACCCTCGCCGGTGATCGTCAGCATCCGCGAACCCGCGAACGCCTTGTGCGCGCGCTTCGCGCCCTCGAGCGGCGTCGCCGGGTCGTGCTCCGACTCGACGATCAGCACCGGGGGAACACCCTTGCCGTCCAGCACGGGCAGCGGGGACGGCGGCTTCTTCCAGAACAGGCACGGCTGGATGAACCAGCCGGCACCCAGGAGCGGCAGCTGCTTGTCGATCAGCTTCTGCGAGTCCTTGATGGCGCTGTTGGGCGAGCCGGTCCACGGACCCTCGTTGCACGGGATGGTCCAGAAGCTGGCGTCGTAGGAGTCGCCGTCGGCCGGCACCATCAGCGGCTGCGCGCCGTAGGTGACGGTGCTCTTGTCGGCGGCCTTGGCCTTCTGCGCGGCCGAGGACTTGGCCTGCGCCGAAGCGGTGCCCTGGGTCAGCGTGCGGACGCTGACCAGGTAGTCGGCCAGGCCGGGGAAGGCGCGCTTCGAGTAGATCTGCGACGCGATGAACGAGTCGAGGCCGTTGGCCGAGACGGTCGAACCGTCGGGCAGGGTGACCGCGCCCTGGGTCAGGGCGTAGCGGACCTGCTCGTAGGTTTGGCGGGCGGCCTCGCCGGTGGTGCCGAAGTGGTAGAGCTTGTCGTACTTCGCCATCCACGGGAGGAAGTCCGAGCGCCAGCGGCGCTCGAAGCCGAGCGGCTGCCAGTCGAACGACTTCTGCCAGGTCGTGGTGAACTCGGTCGCCGAGTCGAGGACGAACCGGCCGGTGCGCGTCGGGTAGGCCTGCGCGTAGTGCGCGCCCATCCAGGTGCCCGCCGAGTAGCCGACCCAGTTGATCTTGTCGCGGCCGAGCAGCACGCGCAGCAGGTCGATGTCCTTGACCGTCTGGTCGGTGTTGATCAGCGGGCCCAGCTCGCCGGACTTCTGCTGGCAGGACAGCGCCGCGTACTTCGTCGCCTGCAGGATCAGGTTCAGGTTGCCGCGGTCGCGGTCACGCGGGTCCAGGTCCGCACCGGTGCCGATCGCGCCGCCGCAGGTGATGTTGGTGCTCTTGCCGGTGCCGCGCGGGTCGAACCCGACGATTTCCTGGTGCTCGCGCAGCTTCGTCTGGTTGCGCAGGCGGGCCGGGAAGTTGCGGCCGGGCGCGCCCGGGCCACCGGGGTTGGTGACGACGCTGGCGGTCGCGTCCTGCTTCGCCTTCAGGCGGCTGACCGCGATGGTCAGGTCGATCTGGGCGTTCGCCTGGTACCAGTTGCGCGGGGTCTTGTAGGTCGCGCACTCCATGTCCTCGGCGCCCGCGGGCGGGGCCGTCGGCAGCTCGGAGGGGACAGCGCACTTGTGCCAGTCGAGCTTCTGGTTCGCGTACTGAGCCGGGATGTTCGTGGAGTTCAGCGGCTGCTTACCGGCCGCGACCTCCTGACCTGCGAACGCAGGCGTGAACCCGGCCAGCAGGGTGCCGGCGATGGCCGGGATCACCACCGCGTAGCGGAGTCGTGTCATACGGTTGCCCCTTTTGGGTTTTGCGCGTGCGGAGTCGGGCTATTGATATAGGGCCCGTACGGGTGGGGCAACCCACGTTCGTCGGAGAGCTCGTCCGCGGGGCGATCAAATCGATATCGGACAGACGTGACGCGCCGTCACCGAGGTCTTAAGGTCAGGCAGTCGGTTACGGGAGTGTTAGGTGAGGTCCGATGTCGACTGCGAAGCACGACGGAAAGGTGCGCGGGTTTCAGTTCAGCCCGTGGAACCTGCTCCTGATCGTCCCGCTGCTGGTCCTGGTCACGCCACTGTTCAACATGGACGGTCCACGGCTGTTCGGGATGCCGTTCTTCTACTGGTTCCAGTTCCTCATGGTCGGCGTCGGGGTGTTGAGCACCTGGATCGTCTACATGATGACGCGGGACAAGCCGACCGTTGACGCACCGGACAAGCTGAGCGTCGAGGACCTGGACGAGGGGGACGCTCGATGAGCAACCTGCAGTGGCCCGAGCTGATCATCTTCACGATCCTGTTCGCCCTGGTCACCGTGCTCGGCTTCATGGCGTCGCGCTGGCAGCGCGGCAGCACGCTGGACCACCTGGACGAATGGGGCCTCGGCGGCCGCAAGTTCGGCTCGTGGATCACCTGGTTCCTGCTCGGCGGTGACCTCTACACGGCTTACACGTTCGTGGCGGTGCCCGCGCTGGTGTTCAGCGCCGGCGCGCTCGGCCTGTACGCGCTGCCGTACACGATCGTCGTCTACCCGATCGTCCTGCTCCCGGCGCTGCGGATGTGGTCGGTTTCGCGGGTCCGCGGTTACGTGACCCCGGCCGACTTCGTGCGCGGCCGCTTCGGCTCGCCGATCCTGGCCCTGCTGGTGGCGATCACCGGCATCGTCGCGACCATGCCGTACATCGCGCTGCAGCTGGTCGGCCTCGAAGCCGTGCTGCGGACGATGGGCATCAACGGCTCCGGCATCGTCGGGCACCTGCCGCTGCTGGTCGCCTTCGTCATCCTGGCCTTCTACACCTACCAGTCCGGCCTGCGGGCGCCCGCGCTGATCGCGTTCGTCAAGGACATCCTGATCTACCTGGTGATCCTGGTGGCGATCATCTACCTGCCGTCGAAGCTGGGCGGCTGGTCGCACATCTTCGACGCGGCGGCGAAGAAGCTCGGCACCCCGAGCCCGACCACCGGCAAGCCGGCCGGGTCGATCCTGCTCACGGCCAACAACCAGCTGCAGTACGCGACGCTGGCCCTGGGTTCGGCGCTCGCGCTGTTCCTGTACCCGCACTCGCTGACCAGCGTGCTGGCCTCGCGCGGCCGCAGCGTGATCAAGCGGAACATGGTCGCGCTGCCGGCGTACTCGCTGGTGCTCGGCCTGCTGGCGCTGCTCGGCTACGTGGCGATCACCGCCGGGGTCAAGCCGCTGACGAACGCGGCGACCGGCAAGGCGGACGGCAACACGATCGTCCCGGTGCTGTTCGACAACCAGTTCTCGTCCTGGTTCGCCGGCATCGCGTTCGCCGCGATCGGCATCGGCGCCCTGGTTCCGGCCGCGATCATGTCGATCGCCGCGGCCAACCTGTGGACCAGGAACATCTACAAGGAGTACATCCGCAAGAACGCGACTCCCGCCGAGGAGGCGAAGCAGGCGAAGCTCGCTTCGCTGGTCGTGAAGCTCGGCGCGGTCGCCGTGATCATCCTGATCGACCCGCAGTTCTCGATCGACCTCCAGCTCATCGGCGGCGTGCTGATCCTGCAGACGCTGCCGGCGGTCGCGCTGGCGCTGTACACGCGCTGGTTCCACCGCTGGGGCCTGATCGCGGGCTGGATCGTCGGCATCGGCTGGGGCCTGATCATGCTGTACGGCATCCCCAACCCGGCCAACGGCAAGCTCCACTTCGGCGGTTCGGCGCTGTCGCTGGGCAACCTGTCGCTGTTCGGCTGGCACCCGTTCGCGGGCTCGGCGGTCCAGATCTACGTCGGTTTCGTGGCCCTGATCGGCAACCTGGTGGTGGCGGCGATCGTCACGGTGATCGCCCGGCAGATGAAGGTGTTCAACGGCACGGACGACACCGAGCCGGAGGACTACCACACCGACGAGCACGACAAGAACCTGCGCCCGATCGGCGTCCACTGAGTCCACTAAGTCCACTGAGGACGGATTAGGGCCCGGGAAACGAGGTAGAGCACCAAGCCGTTGAGCAGGTGCCAGAGGAAGTGCGTGCCGACCGGGACGTAGGCGCAGACGTCCCGGTCGAGCGTGCGCAGGCTCAGCGAGAGCGCGAAGATGGCGCCTGCCACGGCGAAGTGCGTCCAGTAGGCGTCGCGCTTGAAGGCGAGCAGGGCGGCGAAGGCGGCCAAACCGATGAGGGCGCTCAGGTACAGGCCGCCACCCAGCAACGCCGTGACAACGGTGAGCGCGACGAACGCGGGCGCGGCAACCCACGCGTGTCGCCGGCTCCAGTGCTCGCGCGCGAAGAGCACCGCGTACACCAGCACGAATCCGAGAACGGCGACCGAGTCCGCCACGGCGGCCCACCGCGTCGGGAGCAGGTGGAAAACGGTGCTCGCGCCGAAAACGAGCCCGATCAACCCGGCGAGCACCCGCCCGGTCCGCTCCCCGTCGGCCAGCCGCCAAACGAGAACCGCGGCGACGAGAAAGGCGAGGTTGCCGAGACTGTTGAGCGGCTCGCCCCAAAGCCCGGGCCCGACGCGTTCGCAGTACCCGTCGACGTAGTCCGTCACGCGACCAGCCAACCAGGGATCACCGGCAAGGCGCCACGGAATCGACACGGCTAGCGTGAAGCCCATGAGCGACGTGAGCCGGTTTCCGGTGGTGGAACTCGAAGACCTGCCCGACGACCTGCGCGAGCGCGTCGGCGCGATCGCGGAGAAGTCCGGGTTCGTGCCGAACATCTTCCGCGCCCTCGGCCACCGCCCCGCCGAGCTGCGCGCGTTCCTCGACTACCACGACGCGCTGATGGACCGCACCGACGGACTCACCAAGGCCGAGCGCGAGCTGGTCGTCGTCGCGACGTCCGGCGCGAACCACTGCACCTACTGCGTCGTCGCCCACGGCGCGATCCTGCGCATCCGCGCGAAGGACCCCGAGCTGGCCGACCGGGTGTCGAGCAACCCGTGGCAGGTGGAGCTGGACGAGCGCGGCCGCGCGATCGTCGACCTGGCCTTGGCCCTCGCCCAAGACTCCGCCCTGTTCGGCGAAGGCGACCTCGAAGCCGCGCGCAACGCCGGCCTGACCGAAGACGAGATCTGGGACATCGGCGCGATCACCGCGTTGTTCGCCATGTCGAACCGGCTCGCCCACCTCACCGCCCTCCGCCCGAACCCGGAGTTCTTCGTGCTCGGCCGCGTCCCGCGTTAGAACTCCAGGCGCCAGAACTGCTGGACCAGCGCGGGCCCGAAGCCGTCGTGCGGTTCTTCTTCGACGAGCTGGAACCCGTTGGCCCGGTAGATCGCGTGCGCGGCGGTCAGCACGGACATCGTCCACAGCTCCACGGCCCGGTAGCCGTGCGCCCTGGCGAACTCGACGCACTCGGTGACCAGCCGCTTGCCGACGCCGTGCCCGCGGGCCGACGGCTCGAGCAGGAGCAGCCGCAGCTGCGCGATGTCCTCGTTTTCGCCGCGCGCGCAGCCGATGCTGCCGACGCGCTCGCCGTCGAGCTCCGCGATCCAGAAGGCCTGCCGCGGGTCGTCCCGGTTGTCGGCGAAACCGGCGACCGCCCGCGCGACGAGCGCCTCGAACCGCGCGTCGAAGCCGTACTCGCGGGCGTAGAGCGCGCCGTGCCGTTCCACCACCCAACCGAGGTCACCCGGTCGTGGCGGGCGGAGGACGAGAGCCGGGTCGCGGCGGCGGTCGCCGACCAGGTCGCCGATCGTGCGCATCGCGGTCAGCAGGCGCTGCTGGTCTTCGTCGGCGAAGCGGCGCAGCAGTCCGCCGATCTGGTCGGTCGACCGGCGGTTCAGCACGGCGAAGGCGTCCCGGCCCGCCGCGGTCGGCCGCACGAGCTGGCGGCGGGCGTCCTCCTCGGACCGTTCGCGCACGATCAGCCCGCGGGACTCGAGGCGCGCGAGCAGCCTGCTGGCGTAACCGGCGTCGAGGTCGAGGCGTTTCCGCAGGTCAGTGACCGGCATCGGGTCCTGGTGGGCGAGCTCGAAGAGCACGCGGGCTTCCGGCAGCGAGTACTCGGCGTCGGCCGGCCCTTCGTCGAGCACGCCGATGACCGAGGTGTAGAGCCGGTTGAAGGCGCGGACCGCGGAGACCCGGTCGGCCAGCTGAGCGTCGTTCATTGACCACCTCAACAAGTTCGTTGACGAAGTCAAAGATTACTGCGGAAAGCGCCCTTGGCAAGAGGGCTTTCGGGGAAATGGGAAACCCCGCGATGCTGCCAGGTCGGGGGTCCGCCAGCATCACGGGGTCGTACTGGGTATCGACGCCCCTCCGGGCGGCGTTACACCGTGAGCACGATGTGGCCTAGGTCACTCGAATGGGCGACCGCCACGGGGTGAGAGATCAGCGCATGTAGCCCGAGCGAGCCTGCGCGATCGCGATGAGTTCCTGACGGACCGTCGCGGTGGCGGCGGTGTCGATCGCCCGGTTCAGCGCCCGGCGAGTGCGAACCT
This sequence comes from Amycolatopsis kentuckyensis, assembly GCF_002155975.1. GTDB lineage: Bacteria > Actinomycetota > Actinomycetes > Mycobacteriales > Pseudonocardiaceae > Amycolatopsis > Amycolatopsis kentuckyensis. Next base: position 29,555 of record NZ_MUMI01000186.1, on the reverse strand, counting down.
CGGCGCGACGGGCACGGAGCTTGGCGGCGATGTTGTTCATCGGTTTCTGCATCCCCTTCGAGGGTCTTGGTGGCTTGTAGGTCTAGTATGCGCCTTTTTTCACAAGGATGCCAATGAATATCCGGTGATGTGGCGCACTAGCCGATGAACCATCGGCAAACTTGGGTATGGGCCGGACAGATTAAGGGTGGCGGCGGTCACGGCGAAGCAACCCCCTACTGCTCTCTAGCTCTATCTAGAGAAAAGACAATAAAGCCTTAGTGATGCTCATAGACCGCGAGACAGCCGGAAAAGCCCAGGTCAGTCGCGTCCGAGCAGGTAGTGGCCGAAGTGCGGGACGGTGAAGGCGATCTGCCCCCGCTCGGCGGAGTACACGAGGCCCTTCTTCATCAGGCTGTCCCGGGCCGGCGACAGCGACGACGGCTTCCGCCCGAGGAACACGGCGACGTCGGCGGTGCCGGCGGGCTCGTCGCGCCCCTGGGTCAGCGAGGCCATCGCCTGCAGGTACTCCCGCTCGGCCGGCGTCGCGCGCTCGTAGCGCGACCCGAAGAAGCCGACCGCCAGTTCGGACTCCGCCTCGGGCGCCGCGACCTGGACATCCTTGACGGTGATCGGGTCGGACGGCGCCGCGTCCCAGGCCGCCTTGCCGTAGGCCTGGATGAAGTAGGGGTAGCCGCCGGACGCGTCGAAGAGCGCGTCGAGGGCCTCCGGCTCGATGCCGGCGTCCTCCCGCTCGATCGGCGCCATCACGGCGAAGTCGGCGTCCTCGCGGCTGAGCCGGTCGATGCGCGCGTACCGGAAGAGCCGCTCGGAGTAGGACTTCGACGCGGAAAGAACGGCGGGCACGTGCGGCAGCCCGGCCCCGACGACGACGAGCGGGGCGCCGGACTGCGAGAGTTCGTGACAGGCCGCGCACAACGCCGAGACGTCGTCGGGCTGCAGGTCCTGGATCTCGTCGATGAGCAGCGCGACGCCGGTCCCGACGTCCGCGGCCAGTTCGGCGACGTCGGTGAACAGCTCGACGAGGTCGATCTCGATGTCCCCGGAGTCGGCGCGCCCCTGCGCGGCGGGCACGTCGATGCCCGGTTGCCACCGGTCGCGCAGCTTGGCGTCGGGCTTGTTGGCCCGCAGCGCGAACGCCTTGAGCACGCCGAGCACCTCTTCGACCCGATCGGGCGCCCGGTGCCGCACGGCGAGGTCCCGGATGGCCCGGTGCAGCGCGGCCGACAAAGGCCGCCGCAGCTCGGCGTCCGGCCGCGCCTCGATCTTCCCGGCCCCCCACTTGTGCCGCACGGCCATCGCCCGCAGCTCCCCGAGCAGCACGGTCTTGCCGACGCCCCGCAGCCCGGTGAGGACGAGACTGCGTTCGGGTCTCCCCCGCGCAACCCGCTCCAGCACGACTTCGAACGCCTTGAGCTCACGCTCGCGCCCGGCCAGCTCGGGCGGCCGCTGCCCGGCGCCCGGCGCGAAGGGGTTGCGGATGGGGTCCACTCTGCCAAGCTATCGGCGTTTCTAGCGTGAGCCCGATATTCCGCCATAGACGGCTAGCGCGTGTCGCCGAGGTTCGACCGGTCGGCCCAACGATCACCGGGCACCGGCGTGACATCGTGGCGCGGTGACCGAAAACGACTGGCGCCGGTTCGAGATCGGCGCGGTGGTGACCGGCACGGTCTCGCTGATCCCCCGCCCCGGCGCCATCGGGATCTTCCTGGACTTGGGCGGCGCGCCGGGCGAGGGCTTCGTCGATGTGCTGAACCTGCCTCGGGAGGTGGAGGCGTGGCCGCGGGTCGGCACGACGACGACGTTCGAGGTGCTCGACCGCCGGCCCGGACAGATCCGCCTGTGGCCGCTCGACCCGGTGTTCCGGGCCGGGCCGTTCGGCAACGGGGTGCCGGAAGACGAGTGGCGAGCGCGCAAGGCGCGCTACCCGGTGGGCGCGGTCCTCGCGGCGGAGGTGACCAACGCCTTCATCTCGGACGGCTCGTACATCGTCCGGTACGAGGGAGGCTTCGCGGTGCTCGAAAGTGACGGTGAGCTGCCCGAAGTCGGCACCCTCGCCACTTACGAGGTGATCGGCCACCTCGACACGACCCGGCGCACTCTGCTGCGGCCGAGTACATAGAGACGAACAGGTCTGCAGCCCTGCTCGTCTCTACCCCCAGTGCGCCCCTTACGACGCGCCACTAGCCGGTCAGGTTCCGCTCCGCGTAGATCTTCATCGCATCCCGGACGAACTCGGCCGTCGCGCCTTCGACGCCGTACCGCGGGTCGTCCACGTACAACTGACCGAGCCCCGCGAAGTACCCCGCGGACACCGACGAGACCGCCGGCCGCAGCCACTCGTGCAGCCGCCGCGTGATCGCCTGGGCCTCCTCGGAACCCGGCGCCGAACCCGCCGCGCACGCCGCGCCGAACGCCGCCGCGATGTCCCGCTGTTCCTGCTGGTGGGCCTCCTTCTCCGAGGCCGACAACGAGCTCCACCACTGGTCACCGTGCCGGTACGCGTCAGCGCCCCAGCGACGCGTGACCTCCTCCTGGTGGCGAGTGTGGTCGAAGCCGTCGAACACTTCTTCCGCCATCAGTCGTTCACCTCCCTTCAGTTTCCGGAGGGTCGTGCGGACCGACTCGATCTGCCGTCCGATCCGCCGCCGCTCGTCTTCGAGCAGCTCCAGGTGGGTTTCGAGCGCCGCCGCGCTGTCGCGCTGCCCGTCGAGCACCTCGGCGATCGCCGGCAGCCCGAGACCGAGCTCGCGCAGCAGCAGGATCCGCTGCAGCCGGACGAGCGCCTGCTCGTCGTAGTAGCGGTAGCCGTTGCCGCCGATCCGGCTGGGCTCCAGCAGGCCGACCGCGCCGTAGTGGCGCAGCGTCCGGCTCGTCGTCCCGGCCGAGCGGGCGATGTCCTGGATCGACCACTCCATGACGTCGACGATAGAAGTTGACGCAGCGTCAAGGTCAACCGCTAAAGCCTTATAACGCTTTCTAGCGTTAGGACTATAAAGCCTCAGAAAGCCCGATGAGGATTCGAGCGCGGGCCGAGCGGGCATCCACGGAGTAGGTTCGACCAGGCAGCGGCCCGTACGAGGAAGGCTATGACCGTGATACTCCGTCGAGTGGCACGTCCCCTGCTCGCCACGATCTTCGTGACAGGCGGGATCAATGCGCTGAGGCAGGCCGAGGGCCACGCCAAGGCGGCGGAACCGTTCCTCAACAACGCTTTCGAGAAGTTCGGCGACAAGATCCCGGAGCAGGTCCCGCGCGATCCGATGACGCTCGTCCGGATCGACGCCGCGGTGAAGGTCGGCGCCGGTCTCGCGCTCGCGTCCGGGAAGGCGCCGCGGCTCGCGGCGGGGCTGCTCCTCGGCAGCCTGGTGCCCACGACGCTCTCGACGCACAGCTTCTGGACCATCAAGGACCCGGGCGAGCGCCAGCAGCAGCAGATCCAGTTCTTCAAGAACGCGAGCCTGGCCGGCGGCCTGCTGCTCGCGGTCGCCGACACGCACGGGAAGCCGTCGGCGGCTTGGCGGGCCCGTCGTGCCGCGAAGGACGTCGGGCACAGCGCCGAGCGGCTGAGCCGCAGGGGCCAGAAGCGCGCGAACAAGCTCGCGAAGCGCGCCCAGAAGGCCCTCCCCAACTAACCGCCACCTTCACAGGGAAAGTGCCGCCCCGGGATCCCGAGGGCGGCACTTTCCCTGTGAAAGCTACTTCTCCAGGATCGCGGTGACGCCCTGGCCGCCGGCCGCGCAGATCGAGATCAGGCCGCGGCCGGACCCCTTCTCGTGCAGCAGCTTCGCCAGCGTCGCGACGATCCGGCCGCCGGTCGCGGCGAACGGGTGCCCGGCCGCCAGCGACGAGCCGTTGACGTTCAGCTTCGCCCGGTCGATCGCGCCGAGCGGCTCGTCCAGGTCCAGCTTCTCCTTGGCGAACGCCGGGTCCTCCCACGCCTTCAGCGTGGCCAGCACCTGCGACGCGAACGCCTCGTGGATCTCGTAGAAGTCGAAGTCCTGCAGGGAAAGCCCGGCGCGCGCGAGCATCCGCGGCACGGCGTAGGCGGGTGCCATCAGCAAGCCCTCGTCCCCGTGGACGTAATCCACGGCCGCGGTCTGCGAGAACGTCAGGTAGGCCAGCACCGGCAGCTTGTGCGCCTTCGCCCACTCGTCGGTGGCGAGCAGGACGGTCGACGCGCCGTCGGTCAGCGGCGTCGAGTTGCCCGCCGTCATGGTGCCCTCGGGGCCGCCGAAGGCCGGCTTGAGCTTGGCGAGCTTCTCCGCCGTCGAGTCCGGTCGCAGGTTCTGGTCGCGCGCGAGCTTGAGGAACGGCGTCACGAGGTCGTCGAAGAACCCGCGGTCGTAGGCGGCGGCGAGCTTCTGGTGGCTGCTCGCGGCCAGTTCGTCCTGCGCCTCGCGGGTGATCTCCCAGACCTTGGCCGTCAGCGCGGCGTGCTCGCCCATCGACAGCCCGGTGCGCGGCTCCTCGTTGCGCGGGATCGCCGGGACGATGTGACCCGGCCGGATCTTCGCGACGAGCTTGAGCCGGTCGCCGAGCGTCTTGGCCGCGTTGAGCTGGATGAGGATCTGGCGCAGGTCCTCGTTGACGGCGAGCGGCGCGTCGCTGGTGGTGTCGACGCCGCCCGCGATGGCCGAGTCGAGCTGGCCGAGGGCGATCTTGTTGGCGACGTTGACGATCGCCTGCAGGCCGGTGCCGCACGCCATCTGGACGTCCGACGCGGGTGTCGCGGGCGAGAGCTTGCTGCCCAGCACGCTCTCGCGGGCCAGGTTGAAGTCCTTCGAGTGCTTGAGCACGGCGCCGGCGGCGACCTCGCCGATCACCTCGCCCTGCAGCGAGAAGCGGCTGACCAGACCGTCGAGGGCGGCGGTGAACATGTCCTGGTTCGACGCCTTCGCGTACGGCCCGTTGGACCGCGCGAAGGGGATCCGGTTGCCCCCGATGATCGCGACCTTGCGTACTGCTGGCGTCTTCTTCGGTGGCATGACTTCACCTCTCTGGTCGTGTCCCTCACACTTTAACCTACTCGGGAGTAGGTTAGACTGCGACGTGACGCAGACTGCACGGGAGGCAACCGATGGCTGACAGGTACCAGCAGTTCACGAAAACCCCGGTGGGGAAGTTCGTGGTGCCGAAGCTCGGCCTGCCGAACCCCGCGACCCTGCGCCGCTACCAGCCCGGGCAACCCGCCCTCGAGGGTCCCGCACTTCTCGGTGCCGCGCCCGGCGGGCGGCTCGAGAAAACCCTTCGCGACCAGCTGGCCGACGCCGGCATCGAGGTGATCACCACGGCCGCCGACCGGCACGCGGCGCTGGTCTTCGACGCCACCGGCGTCACCGACCCCGCCCGCCTGCGCGAGGTCTACGACTTCTTCCACCCGGTGATCCGCAGCGTCGGCCCGTCCGGCCGGGTCGTGGTGCTGGGCACGCCGCCGGAGCAGGTCGAAGGCCGTGAGCGGATCGCGCAGCGCGCCCTCGAAGGATTCATCCGTTCGGTGGGCAAAGAGCTGAAGCGCGGCGCGACCGCCCAGCTCGTGTACGTCGCCGACGGCGCCGAAGAGGCCACGGACTCGACGCTGCGCTTCCTGCTCTCGGCGAAGTCGGCGTTCGTCGACGCGCAGGTGATCCGGATCGGCACCGAGGCCAAGACGGCTGCCCCGCCCGTGAGCTGGGAAAAGCCCCTGGACGGCAAGGTCGCGCTGGTCACCGGCGCGTCCCGCGGCATCGGCGCGGCGATCGCCGAGGTGCTGGCCCGCGACGGCGCGCACGTCGTCGCGCTCGACATCCCGGCCCAGGGCGGCGACCTGTCGAAGGTGGCGAACAAGGTCGGCGGGTCGTCGTTGCAGCTCGACATCACTTCGCCGAGCGCGCCCGCGAAGCTCGCGGAGTACCTGAAGGAGCGTCACGGCGGGGTCGACATCGTCGTGCACAACGCGGGCATCACGCGCGACAAGACGCTGGGCAACATGAGCGAGAGCGCGTGGGACTCGGTGATCGCGGTGAACCTCTCCGCACAGCTCGCGGTGAACGACAAGCTCCTCGCCGACAAGGTGCTGCGGGAGAACGGCCGCATCATCGGCGTCTCGTCGATCGCGGGCATCGCCGGCAACGTCGGCCAGACGAACTACGCGACGTCGAAGGCGGGCGTGATCGGCATGGTGAACGTCGGCGCACCGCAGTTGGCGGCGTACGGCGGCACGATCAACGCCGTCGCGCCCGGGTTCATCGAGACCAAGATGACGGCCGCGGTGCCGCTGTTCATCCGCGAGGCCGGGCGGCGGCTGTCCAGCCTCGGCCAGGGCGGCCTGCCGGTCGACGTCGCCGAGACGATCGCCTGGTACGCGAACCCGGCGTCGGCCGCGGTGAACGGCAACGTGGTCCGCGTCTGCGGCCAGGCCCTGCTGGGGGCCTGACGTGGCGATCCGCGAACTCGACAGCACGCCGAGCCTGGCCACGCTGTACCCGAAGGCGCTGCTCGGCGGCGTCCTGCGCAAGCCGTCGGGCGGCGAACTGCCGGACACGGAGCTGGTGCGCACGGGCGTCGTCGTCGACCCGGCCCACCTGGCCGCGTACAACACGGTGTGCGGCTTCCGGCTGAGCGACGAGCTGCCGGCGACGTACCCGCACATGCTGGCGTTCCCGCTGCAGATGGCGCTGATGACCGAGCCGGGCTTCCCGTTCCCGCTGCTCGGCATGGTGCACGTGGCGAACCGGATCACCCAGCACCGCGCGCTGCGGGTGGGCGAGCCGCTGACCGTGCGCGTGCGGGCGGAGAACCTGCGTCCGCACGAGAAGGGGCGTCAGTTCGACGTCGTCAGCGAGGCTTGGGTGGGTGATCACCTCGTGTGGTCCGACGTCAGCACGTACCTGCGTCGCGGCCCGGGTTCCGGGTCTTCGTCGCGGCGTGAGCAGCTGGCCCCGCCGACCCCGGACGCGATCTGGCGCGTCCCGGGCGACATCGGGCGGCGCTACGCGGAGGTCTCGGGCGACCGCAATCCGATCCACCTGCACCCGCTGACGGCCCGCCTGTTCGGCTTCCCGGCGGCGATCGCCCACGGCATGTGGACGAAGGCCCACGCGCTGGCCGCGTTCGAAGGCCGCCTGCCGGAGGCGTTCACCGTGGACGTCCGCTTCAAGCAGCCGGTGCTGCTGCCGGCCAAGGCGGGCTTCACGTCGTGGCCGGTCGGCGACGGGTGGGCGTTCGAGCTGTGGAGCAAGTCGAAGCCGCACCTGGAGGGCACGATCAGCTCACTCTGACGGCTTCCAGACCGCGCCCTCGATGAGGTCGTTGAAGCCGAGCCAGACGAGGTTCATCATCCAGGAGGCCAGGACGCCGTCGGAGATGTCGGGGTGGTCGAGGGCCCAGTCGGCCAGCGACTCGGCTCCCCCGACCAGCGACGCGGCCAGGCCTTCGCCGGAGAACTCGGCCTGTTCGCCGACGCCCTTGCGGGTGCCGGCGGACACCACGAGCGCGGCGACGAGCTGGATCGCCCGCGCCCGCATGTCGGTGATCTCCGCGGCGAAGGCCCCGCCGACCGTGAGGGCCTGGCGGTGCAGGACCGTCCAGGACTCGCGGTACTCGGCGACGAAGCGGTAGAAGGACCGCAGGCCGTGCCAGAGCTGCATGTCCGGCGGCAGGTCGGGCTGCACGCCGGCCTGGATGGCCTCGAGCAGCCGCGTCGCCTCGCGGCGGATGCACGCGCCGAAGAGGTCCTCTTTGGAGCCGAGGTAGGTGTAGATCATCGGCTTCGAGACCCCGGCGACGTCGGAGATCTCGTCCATCGACGCGGCGTGGTAGCCGTGGCGCGAGAAGACCTGGACGGCCGCGTCCAGGATCTGCCGCTCGCGCACGGCACGCGGCAGCCGCCTGGCCCGTTCGGGCGGACGCTGATCTTCCTCTGACACGCTCGACCTCCTCGTTGCTGCCCGGAGACGGTACCGGGCGTTGCCACGCGCGGGTGATTTCGGCACGCTTGCCCGCCTACCTACTGGCAAGTAGTATTACCCTCGGGTAACTGGGAGAGGGGTGACCATGGCCGAAAACGCCGGGATGACCAGCGCCGATCGGATCGCGGAGCTCCGTGGAGCGGCGCTGCTCGACGCCCTGGAGCGGCTCGACCCGCTGGGCCCGGAGGCCCACGCCCTCGACGTCAACACGCTCGTCGAAGCCATCGACCCCGGCGAGCTCCGCAAGGACGACTTCCGCCGCTTCTTGACGGTCCTGCTCACGCTGGCTTCGCGCGCGCCGGCGTTCGACCTCAGCAAGGTCGAGCCGGCCCGCTTCGCGTCGTTGGTGGCTTCGGCGTCGCGCACGCAGCTGGAGAGCGTCGTCGCGGACCGGGCGCTGCGCGAGCGCGTGCTGGACGAGATCTTCGCCCGCATGGGCGCCCACATCAGGCCGGACAGGGCCCGCGACCTCCAGGCGGTGGTCCACTGGCGGCTGTCGGGCGGAATGGGCGAAGGCGGCTTCGACCGCTACGAGACGACGATCGCGCACGGATCGTGCACGGTGAGCCGGGAGATGCACGGCCGCCCCAGGGTGACGATCACCATCGCCCCGGCCGACTTCTTCCGCCTCATCACCCACCAAGCGACCCCGGCGGTGTTGTTCGTCACGGGAAGAATCAAAGTCAAAGGCGACCTGGCCTTCGCGGCGGGGTTGATCGGATTCTTCGACCTCCCGCACCCCGTATAGTCCGTCCCCGTGCCCCGAAACGCAAAATGGCGCCTCCCGCGCCCCCACCGTGCCCGCGGCGGCCACGTGGTGAACGCGTTCGCGGAGAAGCTGGTGATCGGCCGCCTGACACCGGAGCAGTTCACCCAGGTCCTGGAAACGTTGCACATGCTGGGCTCCGCGGGCGCCGGCATCGAGCTGAGTTCGTTGTCGACGGACGTCCTGGTGGACGTGGTCCGCAAGGCGTCCCGCGACCAGCTGAAGGCCATCGCGGACCACCCGGAGTTGCGCGCGGTGTTCTTGGACGAGATATTCCGCCGAATGTCGGAGCATTTCTCGCCGACCCGAGCCCGCCACGTGGATTTCGTGGTTTCTTGGCGCTTTTCAGACGGCTCAGGCGAGGACGGGTACGACCGTTTCCAGACGGTGATCGAGGACGGCGTGTGCGTGTCCTCGACGGACCTGTCCCGAACCCCGGACACCACGATCACGTTGTCGGTGGACGACTTCATCAGGATGGCCACGGGCAACGCGGCGGTGGCAGCGATGTTCGTGACGGGCCGTGTGAAGGTCAAGGGCGAGTACGCCCCAGCGGTGCGGTTCTCGAGCTACTTCGACATCCCCAAGCCATCCGTGGACTAGCTGTTCGAAGCGGGCTCTCTGGAGAAGGCATCGGCGCTCTGAGTCGTCTCCCGTTTCACGGCAAGTGGCTTACTGGCCTTGGTGACTTCCCACTTGTCGTTCACGGCCTTGTCGAGCGCCTCTTGGTCCAGCTTTATCCCCAGTGCTGAGGCAAGGACGTGCGCAGCCAGCCGAGGGGGGATGGCATTGCCGATCTGCTGGGATATGTCACCCCCGGCCCACGGGTAGTCAATCGGAAAGGTCTGCAGCCGTCCTGCCTCGGGGAGACTGAACCTCGGTAGTTCGCGCTCGTCGCGCGTGACTAGGCGGTTCCGCGAGACTTTGCCGGTTACGGTGGCTGCAGGTTCGTCCGAGGTGCGTCGCCCGCGGGCTTTGGGGTCGCCACCGGTGCCGTAATTGGAGATCACCACGTAAGGCACCCCGCGGGAAACTGCGTTTCCCATGGTTTCCCATGGCAACAGGGCCAAATCTCCCGCGTCCGCAGGACGACCTTTGCGGTACAGCTGGTGTGTCGGCGTCGGCAAGCTCGGCTTGCGGTCTCGCCGGGCGATCAGGATGGCTCGACGCCGCGTCTGAGGCACGCCGAACATCTCGGTGTGGAGGATCCCGCAGGCTGATTTGTAGCCCACACTCGCCAGCGCCTCGCCGACGGCGTACCACACGGGCAGAACCGCAGGAACCTGCTCCAACACGATGGCGTCATACGGGCGCTCCTCCTTCACCGCCTCCAATGCCCACCTGAGTGGCTCCAGAACCAGCCCCGTCCGCTCGTCGTCGAGTCCGTCCAGGCTCTCTTTGACGTCTTCGCCCGCCGCCATGCGTTTGACGAATTCGAGCACCTGCTCCAGCGCACGGCGCCCGGCTCCGCCGCCCGCCACTGTGTAGGTCTGGCAGGGCGGACCGCCTGCGAGGACGGTGGCTTTCTCGAAGTCTGTGGGCTTGTGCGCTCGGACGTCGGCGTGGTGGGTACGCAGTCCTGCCTTGGTTCGAGTGGCACAGGCGTTGTCGTCCCACTCGATCCCGTCCACGACCAGGCCCAGCCAATGCGCGGCGACGTCCAGCCCGCCGGGGCCTGCGAAGAGGTCCACCATGTGGATGGGCCCCGGCTGGGAAGCAACGGACTGTTCGGGGAGCATGCGTGGAGCTTATATCGTGTGGTCGGCCATCCGACGTAGGCGCGGTCAGTGGCCTTCCAAGACCCTTCGGATGGCCAACCCGAGCGCTCGTCCCACAGGTGGCGGTGTGGCATTGCCTACCTGGCGGTACTGGTGGGTCTTGGTGCCCCAGAACTGCCACTCTGTCGGAAAGCCCTGGAGGGTGGCTGCCTGCGCGACGGTCAGGGGAACCCCGCCCGCCTCGCCCAGTTCGGGCCGCCAATCGAAGTCCGGCCCCGGCGGGAAATCTGCGACCGTGCGACCGTTGACACCCATCGTCGCCCACCGCTTCTTCGAGCCGGAAGGCCCCAAGTCCGCTCCACCGCGATTCCACGAGCCGCCGACCAAGGTCGGCGCCAGACGGTCGGCCATCCTTGCCCAATCCTCTGCTTCGGGCCAACCGCGAGACGCCATGGAGTCCCGCAGCAGTTCCCCTACCGACAACGGCGGCTGGTCCTCGGGCGGTGCCTCGAAGCAGTCCGGTGCGCCGTCTTTGAACGCGACCAACACACCGTGCTTGCGCTCCTGGGACACGCCGTAGTTGGACGCGTTGACGACAAGCCATTGCCAAACGTAGCCAAGGTTGTCGAGTTCTGCCTCGGCCTTCTTCCGCGCTGCGATGAACTTGTCGCTGGTCACCAGTTCGGGCATGTTCTCGATCAACAGGGCTCGCGGCTGCACACCCAGCACCAACAACACTGTCGCTTGGAGGAGTTCCAGTTCCAGCTCGTCTCCTCGAGGGCGGTTGTTCGCCGCGGATGCCTTCACCCGCGGCAGGCCCGCAGACAACAGGTCGACGTCGTAGACGCGCGTGTCGTCCGCCGGGTCGAAATGGCGAAGGTCCATCTGCCGGACGTCCCAGGCAGGTCGATTGAGCCGCAAGGTGTTGCAGGACTCCTTGCGCTCCTCGATAAGAACCACAGGGTCGAAGCCTGCTTGTTCCAAGCCGAGTGCGAGACCACCTGCGCCGGCGCACACCTCAAGAGAGGTGAGGCGGTTACGGGGCTGGGAAGGACGGTTCAAATCAAATTCTGTGTTCGGCATTTGGATCCCTCGGTTCTCGGTTCAGTGCGCTGTGGTCGTAGTTTCCGTCGAATCGTCGTTCAATTTCTTCGACCGATCTCGGCGGGGAGCTTCCGTGAGCAGCTTCTCGAACAGTGACACCAGCGCGTTCACCGAATCCAGGGCGACAGTGCCGTCGGCCGGGCCGTCGGGGAGACGGTCCCACGGAACCTCGGGCGCGTGCTCCGAGTCCGCGATCCAATCGCGTAGAGCATCGTTGTCCGCCGGCTCGTCCGGCGCCAAGACATCGAAGATCAGCGTGCTGCCCGCTGTGTTGACCGCTCTGGATAGGGCGTTGATCTGGTCGGAGGCGCTCTTGACCTGTTCGGAGGCGAGGCGCTCGACGATGCGGATGATCGCCGCCGCCGTGGGGCGGTGGTCGATCACGTCCAGTCGCATCACACTGTTCACGACGTCCTGATAGGCGAAAGCGCTCGTCACCGGTTGGTAGTCTGCTCCGTCTCGGAACAGTTCCGCGGCCCACCACAGGCGGGCGAACGCCTGCAGGAAGTGGGATCCGCTGAACCTTGCCGGGCGGGTGGGCGCGTTCGTTCCGTGCCGCCACACGACGTAGTCCGGAGCGACGAGCATCGCGAGGTAGTTCCACAGTCGACTGTCGGCCGCCTCCGCCCGGGTCATGCGCAGCGTCGCGTGTAGCCGCGGCGCCAACCAGGCGTCGGCTCGTGCCCGGCTGTCCTCGAAGCGTTTCATGGCTTCGTCGACCAGTACGCGGACGGGCCCGACGGCCCACCGGGTCTCGATTTCCGGCAGCATGACGGCCGCTCGACGAAGTGCTGCCTGGGGCGGGTTCTCTTGGCCCGACTGGATACCTCTGCTGAGGTGCTTCGTCACGGCTGCGTCAGACAGAAGACCCAGCACGTCCGGAAAGTCGACGGCGGTGGGGCTCATCAGTCGTCACCTTTTTCGTTTTGGTGGACGCTTCGGACCGCCGCAGTCAACTTCTTGGTGACTTGGCTGCGCTTGCCCGCCGCGAAGTGGATGCTGGTCTGCAGTTCCGGCCAGCCGGAACCACTCGCCCGTCGGTCGTTGATGTCGAACAAGGCGTCGGTCAGCTGCCTGCCTGGCAGCACATCCGGCAGCATCATGCGGAGAACCGACTCACGCCAGCCGCCCGGCATGATCGGGGTTCCGTCTTCGTCGAGGTCGAGTTCGCTGATGGCCGAGTTGAACATGGCGGTCCAGGCGTCCTGGGCGATCTGGCTGGACGTCGTTTCGCGAAGCAGCTTTTCCATCGGAGAGCCGCCGGTACCGTTGATCATCTCGAGCAATCCCTCGACGCCTGTGGTGTTCAAGTAGACGGTCGGGACGTCGCCCGCGGTCTCGACGACCCATAGCGAGTCCTTGAATGGCCGCAGCCATTCCTCAGGCCCCTCGCGGAAATCGACTTGCCTGATGTTGACCTCGCGTTGGCGTCGGGGGGTCACGGACTTCAGATCGATATACCAATTTTTATCGGCCGCGCCGATGATTCGGCCGGGCATGCCGTCGACCTGGCCGACGACCGCTAGCGCGAGTGTGGCCCGATCGGTGTGTCGATCGTGGACCAGTTCGATCGCTCCGTGCCAGTATCCGTCTCGACCGGGGGTCAGTCGGGCAGTGCTGCGCGCGTTGGTAGCGCGTTCCGAGAGGATGGCCAAGCAGGTGATTTCGGACCAAGGACCGTCCTCGAACTCCTCGTCGCGAAGCCCGGCCTTCAACTGAAGGCGGGCGACGTCCCATTCCGCTCGGCCTGCTTCATGCAGCGCGACTGTGCGCTCCCCCTTTGATATCCGGGAGTAGGGCAAGTCTCGACCGTCCATGGTTACGGCGACCACCTCGAGGTCTGCATCACCGGAGAGGGTCTGGTATGGGAACACCGGCTTCACGCGGCACCTCCACGGGCTTTCTGGACGTCAATGATCAGGCGGGCGAGCCTGCTCGAGACCGGGTGGGTCGAAGGGTCGGTGACGCCCGAGAAGCTTGCAGATCGCACACCGGCTTCGATGGCCAAGCTGTCGTTCTCCCGGCGGCAGTTTTCGGTGGCGACGAGTTCTTGCCAGGCGACCGCCGGACGCCCGCCAGACCGCACGTCGAACTTGGCGACGGGAGTGAGCAGCCACGGGTCGTCGGCTTCCGGAAGCTTCAGGTCCACCGAGACGTTCCAAGCGCCGGTGTCGTCGACGTGCGCGCGCACGTTGCGTACGGTCGGGAACCCGTGGGTCCGGCGGCCACCAGACGACCCGAAGCCTTCCAACTTCAGCAGTTCCCGGAGCGCCGCAGGCCCGTCACCCCGCTGGGTGACGGGTCGTCCGACGAGTTGTCGGACTGCTGCGTCGATCTCGGCGCGAAATTCCCGGAGCCTGCTGAGTGCACCTCGCGCGTACGTCGACGTCAGCTCTTCGCTGTGGTCCCAGCGATCGTGCTCGGGCGGTTCGGATGCTCTGAGGAATTGCTCGGCCATCTCGACGTCGTCGCCGTCGTGACCGGTGGCGTATCCGGCGAGCAACACGGCGTGGAACCGCGTTGCCCCAAGCGGGAGTTCGCGCGGCCGCTTCGCCATGATCGTCTGCCGGTTGCCGCGCATATACACGACTTGGTTGGCCGGCTCGTCACTGTCCTCCGCGGGAGTGACGAGCAGTACGGCGTCGTGCTCGGCCACCTTCTTCCGCGCTCCGGTCGCAACTCGCCGGGGCGGGACGACGAGCCGCACGTCGGCGCGGGCAACTTGCGCGTTTGACGTCAACTCGTCGACCGTCTCACCGTCCAGGTATGCCTGGAAAGCGCGGCTCAACGCGGCGTGCTTCCTGCGTGGGTCGACGCGCTCCTCCTCGATGAGGACTCGGCCGTTCCGCATCGTGACGACGCTCGCCTCCAGCAGCGGCCCGGCGTCCCGGCCACCGATCATCGCGGCCCAGAAGTTATCGGCCAGCGACTTCACGAGCTTTTCGTGCATGTCCTGCAGCGACTCGGTGGCGCCCGAAGCGTCGTGGGCTCCGACGATGAGGAACGAGGTGCCGGGCTCGTCCGTGAGTCGTTCCAGATACAGGTCGGCGACGGTCTTCTCGTCCGCCCACCACGACCGGGAGACGTCCTTGCGGTCCGGCTCGGTATCGGCCTGCCCGTACCATCCGGGGCCGGCGTACGCCTCGCCGTCCACCTCGCGCCACGGCAGGTCGAGGCGCCCAACGACTCGACGTTCGACGTGCCCTTCGTGGGGTACGGACAGGGTCGAGTTGATCAAAACGAGGCTGAAGCGGCTCGTGGCCCACAACGTGACTTTGCCGAGTCCGTACGAACCACCCGCTCGTTTACCGGATTCCTTGTGACTGTCGAGCTGCCGCCGAACCACCGCGGCGAAACGACCGTCGCCATATTCGTCCCCCGTGAGTCCGGAGGCGTTGTAATCATCGATCTTCAGCAGGACCAGGGACTTGTTCTTGTCGAGGTCGGCCAGGGCAGCCTGCAGGCTCCGTGAGACCTTTTGCTCGGCGGCGGCCGCCTGGGCGTAGTGCTTACGGAGCGCAGGCCAGTGGATCGCGTCCAGGAACGCATCGAGCTTCTCCCCCGTAACCTCGTGAATGGTGTAGCGCACGCGGACGGGCTTGGTGTGGTCGTACCGCTCGTCGAGCGAGTTCTGGGTTGCCTCACGAGCAAGCATTGACAGATCGGCGTCGAAGGCGAAGGCGGCAGGGTTCCCGTATTCCCGACCGCCGTCGGGATGCGCGGCCCGGTGGTGCCACCGAAGAGGCGAGTCGGATGTCACGTCTTTGCGGTTGTAGATCGATGCGAAGTCCGTGCCGAGGACGTCCGCGATTTTCCGCTGCATCTCCGGTCGAGGCTCCGCACGGCCGTTGGTCCACGCGGAGACCGCGGCGCGGGTAATCGAAAGCTGCTCGGCAAGCTGTGCTTGGGTCATCTCGGCGCGGCGAAGCTGTCTCGCCAGCCAGGACCCGAAGAGCTCCCCTTGCTGTGGGCTCATCCCGCCTGCTCCTTCCAAGGCCAGTGTTCTGCCAGTGTGACACCGCAGCAGGCGGCCACACTATCAGGTGTATTTTGACTTTGGAAGCGCTGTCAAATTTCACTGCACTGCTGGTGGCCGGAGCGGGGGTGGCCGCCAGTCTTCGGTCAGCTCTACCTGTCCTTCCGTCGGCCGTCCACCGCTTCGCGGACGCGGTCGGCCGCTTCGTGGGGTGCTTCGTGCTCCCAGACGCGAACAGCGAGCCAGCCTGCCTCGGCAAGGCGTATGTCGGTGTCGGTGTCGCGGCGTCGGTTGCCCTCGATCTTGTCGCGCCAGAACTGGGGGTTGGTCTTCGGCCAAGTCGCGTGGTCGGGGCACCCGTGCCAGAAGCAGCCGTCGACGAACACGGCAACCTTCGCGCCGATGAAGACGATGTCCGCCTCGCGGCGCACGCTCTCCAACGGGCGGCGGTGGACGCGGTAGCGCAGGCCCGCGGCGTGGAGAGCCTTGCGCAGGGCCATCTCGATCCCGGTGTTGCGCGACTTCTGCTTGCTCATCCGGATGCGTACGGCGGACGTGGTCTTCAGACGCTCCACGCGCACATTGTGGCAAGGTTCGTGCGAAAGCCGAGTGTGGCTAGCCCTCGATGACCCGGCCCTCAATCACCGTCGGCTGCTCCCGCCGCGGCCCCTCTTCCGGCGACACGACCTCGCTGTCCACCACCATCACCGGCCCCCGGCGCTGGTTGGCGAACCGAAGCGCGCGCTTCTCCATCCGCCGCAACCACAACCGGCGGGCCACCGCCCGTGACGGCGGCAGGATCAGCAGCAACCCAAGCACGTCGCTGACGAACCCGGGTACCAGGATCAGCACCCCACCGAGCCCGACCAGCATTCCGTCAGTGAGCTCCTTCTCTGCCGGACGGCCCGAGCGGGCCGCCGCGGTGAATGCCCTCATGGCCTTGCCGCCCTCGCGGCGGGCGAGCCAGGAGCCCAGGACCGCTCCCGCCAGGAGGATGCCCAGCGTGCCGAGCACGCCGACGGCCGAACCCACCGCCCAGATCGCGGCGATTTCGGCGAAGACGTAAAGCAGGAACGCGACAGCCATACCCGCTACAACGAACGACCTGTCCGATTTGCTCCCGACCACAGGTGACCCGCTCAGCGCAGCAACGTCCGGATCAGCGACTCCAGGCCCGCGGCCAGCCGATCCGTCTCGCCGGTCATCAAGAACCGCAACATCAAGTCGCTGTGCAACGAGCCCAGCAGCAGGTGCGCCACCAGGTCGGCGTCGAGCGAAGGGGACGCCGAGGCGAGCAGTCCCGACACGTGCGCGTGCCACGCCAGGTAGATCGGGCTGTTCAGCCGGTCCGTCGACGCCTGCTCGAACGCCGCCATCACCTTGACGTTCTTCGAAGCCAGCTCGATCACCGCGGCGAAGAAGGCCGCCAGCCGTTCGGCCGCCGGGGCGCCCGGGCCGAGCGGGGGTGGCCCCGACTCCAGCGCCGTCGACAGCGCCTGGACCCGCGACTCCACCAACGCGCGCATCAGGCCTTCGCGGTTGCCGAAGCGGTGGAACACCGTGCCCTTGCCGACGCCGGCCGCGGCCGCGACGCGGTCCATCGAGACCTCCGAGAGGTCGTGCGATGACAGCAACTCTTCCGTCGCGCGCAGGATCGCCCGGCGGTTCCGGGCCGCATCGGCGCGCTCCATGACTGCTCCTCGACAAGTTGACTGGCGGTCCATATAGTAGGCGACCGTAAGTTGACCGACGGTCCAGTTATGGGGGCGTGATGCGCGCAGTCGTGCAGTACGGCACGGGAGGCCCGGAAGTGCTCAAGGTCGAGGACCGACCCGTACCGACGAGGAAACCCGGCGAAGTTCTGGTGCGCACCGAGGCGATCGGGGTGCCGTTCTACGAGACGCAGCTGCGATCCGGGCTGCTCCCGGCGGGGCAGCCGGCGATCTTCGGGCACGAGGCCGCCGGGATCGTCGTCGAGGCCGACGACGAAACGCTGCACGGACGCCGCGTCGTCACCATGTCCTTCACCGGCGGGGCGTACGCCGAGGTCGTCGCCGCGAGCGAGTACACGCTCGTGCCCGATGGCCTCTCGCCCGGGCAAGCGGTCGCCGCCGCCGTTCCGGCCTCCGTGGCGCTCGGCCTGATGAACGCCGCGGACGTCAAAGCCGGCGAAACCGTCCTGGTCGAAGCCGCGTCCGGGGCGATCGGCGGCTACCTGGCCCGGCTGGCCGCCCGAACCGGCGCTCGAGTCGTGACCACCGCCGGGAACGGACGAGCCGACATCGACCACCGCGACCCGGACTGGCGGCAGCAGGTGCCCGAGGGCGTCGACGTCGTCTTCGAGTCGATCGGCGGCCCGCGCGCTGCCGAGCTCACCGCGAAACTCGCGCCGCACGGCCGGATCCTCGCCTACGGCATGCTCAGCGGCGAATTCCCGACCTTCCCCGTCGCCGGCCTCATCGCGCGCGGCCTCACCCTGATCGGCTTCGGCGGGCCGGACGCCTACGGGAAGCGGGTCGCGGCCGTCCGCGACGAGGCACTCGGCCTGGTCGCGGACGGCACGCTGACCCCGGTCATCGACCGGACCTATCCCCTCGCCGACGTCTCGGCCGCGCACGCGCGCGTCGAGAGCCGCGAAGGCGTCGGCAAGGTCGTGCTCATCCCTTAACTCGGCACCTCGTCCAGGTAGGCCTGCGCCTGCAGGGTGAACAAATCCGCGTACCCCGCCTTCGCCGCCATCAGCTCCTCGTGCGTCCCGTACTCCGCCACCTTCCCGTGGTCCAGCAGCAGGATCCGCTCCGCCTGCCGCACAGTCGAGAACCGGTGTGAGATGTACAGCGTCGTCCGCCCCTCGGACAGCTCACGCAACCGCGAGAACAGGTCGTGTTCAGCCTGGGCGTCCAACGCCGACGTCGGCTCGTCCAGGATCAGCAACGGCGCTTCCCGCTGGAACGCCCGAGCCAGCGCGATCTTCTGCCACTCACCACCGGACAGCGAAACGCCCTGGTCGAACCAGCGTCCCAGCGGGCTGTCGTACCCCTGTGGCAGCCGCTCGATGCGCTCGTCCGCCCCGGCTCGGCGCGCCGAATCCTCGATGTGCGGCCGGTCTTCCAGTCGCGAGAGGTCGCCGAGGCCGATGTTCTCCGCCGCCGTTCCCTGGTACGTCACGTAGTCCTGGAACATCGCGCTGATCCTCGTGCGCAGCTCGTTCGGGTCGTACTCGCGGATGTCGACGCCGTCGAGCAGGATGCGGCCGTCCGTCGGGTCGTACAGCCGGCACAGCAGCTTGAACAGCGTCGACTTGCCCGCGCCGTTGCGGCCCACCACGGCCACCGTCTCGCCCGGGCGGATCTCGAAGCTGACGTCCTCCAGCGCCGGCTCGTCCGAACCCGGGTACGCGAAGGTGACCGAGTCGAACTCGATGTGTCCGTCCACAGTGGAGGGAAAGGCGCGTGGCGACGCCGGTGCGGTGATCTCCGGCTTCGTGTCGAGGAACCGGTACAGCGTGTCCAGGTACAGGTTGTTCTCGTACATCCCCGCAAACGCCGTGAACAGCCCGGACACCGACGTCTGCACGGACGTCGCCGCGGCCGTGTACAACGCCAGGTCGCCCAGCGTCAGCCGGCCGCCGACCGCCTCCAGGGCGATGTACAGCGCGATCGCGGACCCCGCGAGCGTGCTCAGCAACCCCCAGGACGTCGAGCTGATGTTGCGGTTGATCGTCAGCTTCCGCTGGCGCTCGTACGAGACCACACCCAGCCGGCGGAAGCGGTCGACGAAGTACGGGCCGAGCCCGAACAGCTTCGTCTCCTTCGCGTACGTGTCCGTGGTGACCAGTGACGACAGGTAGTCCATCCGCCGCTTGATCGGCGACATCAGGAACGTCAGCCAGAACGCGCGCGAACCGTACTTGGACTGCGAGATGAACGCCGGGATCGGCGCCACCAGCGCGACCAGCGCCAGCAGCGGGCTGATCGAGACGAGCAGCGCGATCATGCTGCCGAACGTGATCAGCGTCCGCACGAGCCCCAGCGCGGAGTTCATCATCGACAGCGGCCGCGTCGGTGCCTCTTGCGCGGCCTGGCGCAGCATGTCGTACGACGTCGAGCCCTCGAAGTACGCGAGGTGCAGTTCGCTCGCGTGCGCCATCACCTGGTGGCGGATGGTCAGCGTCATGCGCTCCTGCAGCAGCGACTGCGCGATCGACGTCAGCGCGCTGCTGATCGCGGTCGCGGCGAGCACGCCGAACTGGAACAGCGCGACGTTCACGATGTCGCCGGTGGTCCCCTTGCCCTGGATCGCCGCGACGACGGCGTCGAGCAGCAGCTTCGCGATGTACGCGGTCACGGTCGGCAGCAGCCCGGACAGCAGCGTGATCAGCGCCAGGAGGATCGTCAGGACCGGGCTGGCCTGCCACGTCAGCCTGACGACCTTCGGCAGGCCGCGGACCGTGCCCGCGACGGACGTCTTCGCGCGCGACAGCCGGGAGCGCAGGTCCTTCGGCTGGTCGTCCTGCTTCGGTTCGGGAATGTCGACGGGCCCGGTGAGCCCGCTTTCCGGCACGGTCACGGCGTGCCGGCGCCGGCCGCGCCGGGCCAGCACGAACTCCATGCCGCCCCCACCGCCCGGGATCACTGAGCCTCCACAGCGCCGTGCAGGAAGACGTCGACCACCTGGCGCGTGGTGGGGGCGTCGTCGATCGGCGCCATCCGGCGGCCGCCGAACAGCAGGGTCAGGAACAGCGCGGCGAGCTGCTCGGGAGTCAGCCGCAGCCGGTCCTTTTCGGGCTCGAACAGTTCGCTGATCGCGCCGCGCATGGCGGTCATCGACTCGCTGCGGCCGCCCTTCATCGTGCGGTTCTTCAGGCGGTGCTCGGGGTCGCGCTGCTTGTGCCTGCCGGACGCGTGCAGGGCGCCCATCAGCGCGCCCATCCGCTCGAAGTGGGCGCCGAGCGCCTCGGCGGCCTCGACGAGCCGGTCGGCAAGGGGCTGCTCGATGGGGATCTCGGCGATCGCGTCGAGGACGTGGTCGGGGCGCAGCACCTCGGCGGTGCAGGCGTCGAAGAGCTCGTCCTTGTCCTTGAACGCGCGGAAGATGGTGCCCTCGCCGATGCCGGCGGCGCGGGCGATCTGGCTGGTCGTGACGTTGGCGCCGTGCTCCATGAGGAGCGGCAGCACCGCGTGCACGATCATGGCGCGCCGGGCTTCGACGCTCATGCCCGGCGCTCTCCGCCGGGTTTCGGGTGCTGGTGTCATGACGTCCAGTGTGCGGAGTGAGTACTCACTCCGTCAAGTGAGTATAGATTCGCTGCCATGGGTGTGCTCTGGGCGATGGCGTTCCCGATCCTGGTCGTGCTGCTGTTCCTGCTGGCCGTGTTCGAGGTCTGGGGCCGTCGGTTCCTGCCGTGGCATCGCCGCGGTGACGGTCAGCGGGTAGCGAGCGTCGCGGCGACCGAAGAGGTGGAAGCGATCCTCGGCGGTACGAAGCAGCACGAACTCGAGCAGCGCCAGGTTCAGCTGATGCTCGTTGACGACGAGGCGGACGGCGCGCCGCCGCGCACCCACGTCGACCTCGACGCCGGGAAGATCGTCTTCCGGCAGCGGTGAGGGCCGCCCGAAGGCGGCCCCCACCTGCGAAAACTCAGTACGTCATGGCCATCGCCGGGTCGGCCAGCAGCGCGCCGACGTCGGCGAGGAACTCCGAGCCCTGCTGGCCGTCGACCACGCGGTGGTCGAAGCTCAGCGACAGCTGGAGCACCTTGCGGACCTTGATCTCGCCGTCCACCACCCACGGCTGGTCCTTGATCGCGCCGAGGCACAGGATCGCGGACTCGCCCGGGTTGATGATCGGTGTTCCGGTGTCGACGCCGAACACGCCCACGTTCGTGATCGTGATCGTGCCGTTCGCCATGTCCGCCGGGGACGTCTTGCCCTCGCGGGCCGTGTCGGTCAGGGCCGTCAGCGCCTGGGCCAGCTCCTTCAGCGACATCGAGTCGGCGTCGCGGACCTTCGGCACGATCAGGCCGCGCGGGGTGGCCGCGGCGATCCCGAGGTGGACGTAGTCCTTGTAGACGATCTCCTGCGCCGCCTCGTCCCAGACCGCGTTGACGTCCGGTGTCCGCTTCGCCGCCAGGCACACGGCCTTCGCGGCGAACGTCAGTGGCGTGACCTTGACCCCGGCGAACTCCCGCGACTTCTTCAGCTTCTCGCGGAACTCCATCATCGGCGTGACGTCGATGGTCAGGAACTCCGTGACGTGCGGAGCGGTGTACGCGCTCTGCACCATCGCGGCCGCGGTCATCTTCCGGACGCCCTTGATCGGCACCCGCCGCTCGCGCGCCCCGCTGTCCACAGTGGACACGGCCGGCGCGGCAGGCGTGGCCGGCGCGGCGGCGCCGTTGGCCGCCCGCTCGACGTCCTCGCGGGTGATCACGCCACCTGAAGCGCTGCCGGTCAGCGCGTGCAGATCGACGCCGAGATCCTTCGCCAGCTTCCGCACCGGCGGCTTCGCCAACGGGACGTACCCGCCGCGCGGAGCCGCGACCGGAGCAGGCGCCGGAGGAGCGGCGACCGCGGCAGCCGGAGCGGGTTCCGCACCCTTGCGGGCCCGCCGCTGCGTGACCACGGCCTTGGAGCCGTAGCCGACCAGCGGCTTCATCTCCTCTTCCTCGGCCGGAGCCGGGGCGGCCGGAGCGGCGGCGGGAGCCGGAGCGGCCGCACCGCCGGGGTCGATGTCGATGGTGAGGATCGGCGTGCCGACCTCCACCGTCTGCCCCGGCTCGACGTGCAGCTCCGTGACGACCCCGGCCCACGGGATCGGCAGCTCCACGGCGGCCTTCGCGGTCTCGATCTCGACCACGATCTGGTTCACCGTCACCGTGTCGCCCGGCTTCACGTGCCAGGACAGGATGTCGGCTTCGGTCAGCCCCTCCGCCGTGTCG
The DNA here is from genome assembly GCF_002155975.1 of Amycolatopsis kentuckyensis. Lineage (GTDB taxonomy): Bacteria > Actinomycetota > Actinomycetes > Mycobacteriales > Pseudonocardiaceae > Amycolatopsis > Amycolatopsis kentuckyensis. Next base: position 7,102 of record NZ_MUMI01000186.1, on the reverse strand, counting down.
GCCAGGGGGAATTGCTTGTACGTGGGCATTGCGCGGAAATCCCCCTTACCAGGCGAGCGAGCGGTCGACGGCGTGCAGCACCCGGTCCAGGTCGGGGAGGTAGTGCTCCTCGAGCTTGGCCGGCGGGTACGGCGTGTCGAACCCGGTCACCCGGAGGACGGGCGCTTCCAGCGAGTAGAAGCACTCCTGCTGGACGCGCGCGGCGATCTCCGACGTCAGCGACGACTCCGACGGCGCCTCCGACAGCGCGATCAGCCGTCCGGTCTTGCGCACCGACTCGAACACCGGGCCGAGGTCCAGCGGCGAGAGCGTGCGCAGGTCGATGACCTCGAGGGACTTGCCTTCGTCCTCGGCCGCGGCGGCCGCGTCGAGGGCGACCTTCACCGACGGCCCGTACGCGACGACCGTCGCCGTCGTGCCTTCGCGCACGACCCGCGACGAGAAGCACGGGACCGGCGTGCCGGTGACGTCGATTTCGGCCCGCAGCGCACCCGAGTGGTACAGCCGCTTCGGCTCGAAGAACAGCACCGGATCGTCCGACTTGATCGCCTGCTGGATGCCCCAGTAGGCGTCGACGGCGTTCGAGATCGACACGACCTTGAGGCCCGGGATGTGCGCGAACAGCGACTCCGGCGACTCCGAATGGTGCTCGACCGCGCCGATCCCGCCGCCGAACGGCACTCGGATCACGACCGGCATCTTGATCTTGCCCTGCGTCCGGTAGTGCAGCTTCGCCAGCTGCGAGGAGATCTGGTCGAAGCCGGGGAAGATGAAGCCCTCGAACTGGATCTCGCACACCGGCCGGAAGCCGCGCACGGCCAGGCCGACCGCGGTGCCGATGATGCCCGACTCGGCGAGCGGGGTGTCCAGCACGCGCTGCTCGCCGAAGTCCTTCTGCAGGCCGTCGGTGATCCGGAAGACGCCGCCGAGCTTGCCGACGTCCTCGCCCATGATCAGGACCTTCGGGTCCTCTTCCATCGCGCGGCGCAGGCCGAGGTTGAGGGCCTTGCCGATGGTGAGTTTCTGGAGGTCGGACATCAGTGCTCACCCGCCGATACGAAGCCGTCGAGGTAGGACAGGAACTCTTCGCGCTGCGCCTCCAGCACCGGGTTGCCCTCGGCGTAGACGTTGCTGAAGATCCTCTCGGGCGGTGGCTCGGGCATGTTGAACGTGTACTCGCGCAGGTCGGCGGCGAAACTGTCGGCGTCGGCCTGGACGCTGTCGAAGAACGCCTGGTCGGCGTAGCCGCCGCGGGCCAGGTACGCGCGGACGCGCTCGATCGGGTCCTTGAGCTTCCACTCCTCCAGCTCGTCGGAGAGCCGGTAGCGGGTGGGGTCGTCGGTCGTCGTGTGCGCGTCCATCCGGTAGGTGAACGCCTCGATCAGCACCGGGCCGTTGCCGTGGCGGCACTCGTCGAGCGCCCAGCGCGACACCGCCAGGCAGGCCAGGACGTCGTTGCCGTCGACGCGGATGCCGGGGAAGCCGTAGCCGCGGGCGCGCTGGTACAGCGGCAGGCGCGACTGGCGCTCGGTCGGCTCGGAGATGGCCCACTGGTTGTTCTGGCAGAAGAAGACGAGCGGCGCGTCGTAGACCGCGGCCCAGACGAATCCTTCGTGGACGTCACCCTGCGAAGTGGCGCCGTCGCCGAAGTAGCAGATCGTGGCTTCGCCGTCGTCGTCGCCGACCTTGCCCTCGAACTTCTGGCCCATCGCGTAACCGGCGGCGTTGAGCACCTGGTTGCCGATCACGATGGTGTACGGGTGGAAACCGTGCCGCTGGTAGTCCCAGCCGCTGTGGTCGGTGCACCGGAAGATGCCCAGCAGGTCCTTCATGTCGACCCCGCGCGCGTACGCGACGCCGTGCTCGCGATAGCTGGGGAACGCCATGTCGTTGGCCTTGAGCGCGCGGCCGGAGCCGATCTGCGCGGCTTCCTGGCCCAGCAGCGGGACCCAGATGCCCAGCTGACCCTGGCGCTGCATGGCGTTGGCCTCGCGGTCGGCCCGCCGGACCAGCACCATGTCGCGGTACAGGCCGCGGAGTGCTTCGGCGTCGACGTCCTCGACGTACTTGTCGAACTGGGGCGAGGGGACCCGTTCGCCTTCGGGGGTGAGCAGCTGAGTCAGCTCAGCGCCACCTTCGCTGGTTGCCCGCAATCCGGCGATCACCTGCTCGGGGGAAGGCTGGGCCGCGACGGCGGCCGGCCCGTCTCCGGGCTCCGGGTGCGTCCACTGTTCGGACGGCATGCGCAGTACTCCTCGGTGTCGGTGCCTCTGGCGGCCGCTTGTGGCGACCACAGCGACTGCACCGGCGGGGACCAGCGCATCGGGTCCGAAGCGCTCGGTCACCGTCGGCGTTGACGGTTCTCGCGGACATCCTGGCACGAAGGTCACCGCTTTGGTGAGTCACGGATACTGATTTGTTGCTGAGAAAGGGCCCCTGAACAGGGAAAACGTTAGGAAGCCCGAGCATCGGACCTACGAGCGTAGGGAACCGGCGCGCGCGCTCACCAGGCTCGTGAGCGGTCACGCGGGTGCCGGCCGGCGTGACCACGCACGAGGCGTGGGACGACGTTGTGATGTGCCGCACTGTCGGACGTGCGTGGCACGATGGGCCGGGTGGAGCAGAAATCCGTGCGTGAATCCGTAGTGGCGTCGTGGACCGACGGCGTCATCCCGAGTCTGTCCGGGCTGGTGGCGATCCCCGCCTTGTCCCCGGCCTTCGACGCCGAGTGGGCGAAGAGCGGCCACCTCGCCGCCGCCGTCGACCACGTCCGCGAGTGGATCGCCGGGCGCGGGCTGCCCGGCGCGACCATCGAGGTCGTCCAGCTCGAAGACCGGACTCCGCTGTTGCTCGTCGACGTCCCGGCGACCCCGGGTGCGGCGGACAAGGGCACTGTCCTGATGTACGGCCACCTCGACAAGCAGCCCCCGGTCGGCGGCTGGTCCGAGGGCCTCGACCCGTGGACCCCGGTGATCCGCGACGGCCGCCTCTACGGCCGCGGGTCCGTCGACGACGGCTACTCCGGCTACGCGGCGACCACGGCGATCGAAGCCGTGCACGCGGCCGGCGGCGAGCACGCCCGCATCGTGCTGCTGCTGGAGACCGGCGAGGAGTCCGGCAGCCCCGACCTGCCCGCCTACGTCGAGCACCTGGCCGACCGCATCGGCCACGTCTCGCTGGTGGTCTGCCTCGACGCCGGCGGCAGCGACTACGAGCGGTTGTGGCTGGTCACCAGCCTGCGCGGGATGCTGCACCTCGACGTCACCGTGCAGCTGCTGGGCTCGGCGCAGCACTCCGGCATCGCGAGCGGCGTCGTCGCGAGCTCGTTCCGGATCCTGCGGCACCTGATCGAACGCCTCGAGGACAGCGCGACCGGGGAGCTGCTGCTGGACGAGCTCAAGGTCGACGTCCCGGCGGATCGGCTGGCGGAGCTCAAGGCCGTCTCGCAGGACTTCCCGGAGGCGCTGCTGAAGGCGTTCCCGCTGGTCGAAGGCGGCCGCGTGCTCACCGAAGACGCGCTGGAGCTGATGCTCAACAACGCGTGGCGCCCGACCCTGTCGGTGATCGGCGCCGACGGCTTCCCGAAGCCCGCCGACGCCGGCAACGTGCTGCGCGAGAGCACGACGTTGACGCTGAGCTTCCGCCTCCCGCCGACGGCCGACGCCGAGAAGGCGCTCGAAGCCGTGAAGCGCGTCCTGACCACCGACGTCCCGTACGGCGCGAAGGTGACGCTCGGTTCGCCCCAGGCGGAGGACGGCTGGAACGCGCCGGCCGAGTCGCCGTGGCTGACGACGGCCCTGCGCACGGTCAGCGACGAGGTCTTCGGCCGCCCCCACCGCGCCACCGGCATGGGCGGCTCGATCCCGTTCATGGGCCTGCTCTCGCGGAAGTACCCGGAGGCGCAGTTCCTGGTCACGGGCGCGTGCGGGGCCGACTCGAACATCCACGTGCCGGACGAGTGGCTGCACCTGGACTACGCGCAGCAGGTCACCGAGGCCGTCGCGCACATCCTGGACGCGCACGCCCGCGGCTAGCGGCAGGCTTCCCGGAATGCCGAGGCGGCCGCGTCGAGGTAGGCCGGGAAGTCGTGGGCGCCGCCGGTGTCGATCCAGCGGTCGAAGGCGTCGCCGAGGATGATCGCCGCGACCTGGGCTGCCGGTTTCGCCAGCTCGGGCGCGGTGCCCCGGAGTTCGAGGGCTTCGCGGATCGCGGTGGTCATCGCGGCTGCCTTGCTTCGCTCGCGTTCGCGGAGCTCGGGCGTGGCCGCGATGACCGCCCGGCGTTCGGGGGACGGGTCGACGAGCTGCGTGACCCGCGTGCCGACCTCGGCCAGTGCGGTGAGCGCGGTGCGAAGCGGTGACTCGCCTTCTTCGGCGGCGAGCACGGCTTCGGCGATCGCGGGCGGTAGCTGCTCCGCGCCCGCGAAGAGGACTTCGCGCTTGTCGGGGAAGTAGCGGAAGTACGTCCGGCGCGTGATCCCGGCGCGCTCGGCGATCTGCGTGATCGTCACGGCGTCGTAGCCGTGCTCGGCGTACAGCTCCAGCGCGGCTTTCCGCAGCCGGTCCGCGGTCCCGGGATCCCATCTGGCCACGGCTCACCCTAACCGATGTCTCAGTGTGTCATCACGTGCTAGCCTCGGTGATGACACACTGAGACGTCACGGGAGTCGACATGGAGATCTGGGTACTCGGCGCCACGGGCCGCACCGGCCGGGCCATCACCGCCGAACTGGCCGCGCGCGGGTTGCCGGCCGTCCTGGTCGGGCGCGACCGGAACCGCCTGGAGGCCACGGGCTCGAGATACGTGGTCGCGGACGGCGTCGAGGCGATCGCGGCGGAGATCCGGCGGCAGCGGCCGGCGGTCGTCGTCAACACGATCGGCGAGTACGCCGCCACGGCCGCGACGATCGCGCGGGCGTGCCTGCCCGGCGGGCACTACGTCGACCTGGCGGCGGACCTGGCGGCGGTCCCGCGGCTGCTCGACCTGCACGAAGAGGCACTCGCCGGCGGCAGCACCTTCCTGACCGGCGTGGGATTCGGTGTCCTGGCCACCGAGGCCGTCGTCGCGAAGCTGTGCGAGGGGCGCGAGACGCCGAGTCGCGTGCGAGTCGACGCGCTGGCGTCCGTCGCTGTCGAAGAAGGCGCACTGGGGGTCGCCTTGGCCGCCAGCATCGTCGACGCCCTGACCACGGACCTGGCCCGGCTCGGAGCGGACCCGCAGACCATCGTCCTGCCGGACGGCGAGACGGTGAAGTCGGCGGGCGTTCCTTCCGGCGAGCTGACCGCCGCCCAGCGGGCGAGCGGCGCGCCGGACGTCACGGTCACTTCCACGCTCGCGCCCACCTCCCGCGTGGTGCGGGCGCTCGTGCCGGTGCTCGGCCGGCTGGTGTCAATCCCGGCCGTGCGCCGGTTCGCCGTCCGGCGGCTCGCCGCGGTCCGGGCGAAGGCGGCGCCACGCCCCCGCGCGCACTCCTGGGGTCACGCCGTCGTGACCTGGCCCGACGGCACGACCCGCGAAGGCTGGCTGCGCGCGGGCGAGGGGATGGACTTCACCGCGGCGGTCGTGGCCGAGACGACGGCCCGGCTCGCCCGCGGCGAAGGCAAGCCCGGCGCGTACACGCCGGCCGCGGCGTTCGGCGCCGGCCTGGCCGAAGCCGCGGGCGGTACCTTCCTGCTCTAGGCCAGCCGGGTCAGGTGCACCGAGACATCCAAAGTGGACTGCCCGCCGCCGCTGAAGATGCCCTTCAGCGGGGCCACGTCGGCGTAGTCCCGGCCCATGGCCACCCACACGTGCCGCGGCCCGACCTGGATCGCGTTCGTCGGGTCGTACGCCCACCACCCGCCGGTCCAGACGTCGACCCAGGCGTGCGACTCGCCCTCGACCACTTCACCGAGCTTGGCGTCCGGTTTCGTGTGCAGGTAACCCGACACGTACCGCGCCGGCACGCCGATCGCGCGCAGCATCACCAGCGTCACGTGCGCGAAGTCCTGACACACGCCTTCGCGTGCCTGCCACGCGTCCGTCGCCGTCGAGTGGACGCCCGTGGTGCCCGGCTGGTACTTCAGCTGCTTGTTCACCCACTCGCACACTGCCAGCACCGCGTCCGCCGGGTCCAGCCCGCGGCGCAGTGAACGGGCTTCGCGCGCCAACGTGACGTCGCGCGGGGTGTAGTCGGTCGGGCTCAGGTACTCGGTGCGGTGGTCGATGACCGTTTCGGACCGCAGGTCCTTCCACGACGCCGTGCGGATCGGCTCCGCTTCGTCCGCCGTCTCGACCACCGACGTCGCCAGCACGGTGAACTCGGTGTGCGGCGCGTGGAGGTCGAAGGACGTCACGACCGTGCCCCAGTAGTCCGTGTACCGGTAGGCGCGGGTCGCCGGGGTCGTTTCGATGCGCGTCGCCACCGTCGTCTGGCGGCGGTCCGAACGCGGGGTCAGCCGGGCCTCGTTGTACGACTGCGTCGCCGGTGTCGCGTACCGGTACCCGGTCCGGTGCGCCACCCGCAGCTGCCACGTCACAGCGAAACCTCCGCGCCGCTCCACGCCACCCACGGGGACGTGCTGAAGTACTGCATCGAAACCGCTTCCCCGATTTCCTTGATCGACGTCTGCAGCGCGGCGAGCCGGCGCGGCAGGTCGGTGAGCAGTTCCGACGGGCGCAGGAACTCCAGCTCGCTGCGGGCCCGGCCGAGCTCGCGCAGCGCTTCGGACTTCTCGTTGGTGCGCGCGCCGCCGCCCGGGTCGAGCCGCTGCAGGCACTCCTCGGCCTGCAACAGCGCGTGGAACACCGAACGCGGGAACAGCCTGTCCCGCAGCAGGAACTGCACGACGCGGCCGGCGTCCAGCGCGCCTCGGTAGGTGCGCAGGTAGGTGTCCTGCGCACCGGCCGAGCGCAGCACCGTGATCCAGCCCGGCGACGACGCGCGGTCCGCGACCCGGGAGAGCAGCAGCCGCACGACCATGTCGGCACGTTCGATCGAGCGGCCCAGCACCATGAACAGCCAGCCGTCGTCCCGGCTCATCGTCGAGTCGGCGAGCCCGGCGAACATCGCCGCGCGTTCTTCCACGAAGGACAGGAACGCGTGCGGCCCGGCGCGCCGGGC